>JAFKJJ010000203.1 GCA_017306025.1 Planctomycetota bacterium | reverse complement strand
GCGGCGTGCGCGGACAGTTTCTTTCCGCCGCGCACGCCGCCGCGCGTCCCGGGTACGACCTGCCCTACCAGTACCACCCCCACGGGTAGGTGCGTGCCGAGTTGTAGTAGGGGTAGCGCCCGTAGTAGCCGCGCACGGTGCCGGCCCAGTTCCGGTACGGGTTGTAGCCGCGGTACGGGTTGTAGTAATTGCTGTTGTTCCAGTAGTACGGGCGGTTGTAGCCGCCGTACCAGTCGTTGTGGTAACCGTGCCGCCGGTCGTGGCGCCGGCCGTCGTCCGCCCGTGCGGCGGGCGAGGCCGTGGTCAGGGTGACGAGCGCGAAGAGCAGACCCACGCCGATCGTGCGCAGGGATCGCATCGGGAACTCCTTGTCGGTACGCCGGCCCCCGTCGTCGACGCCGCAACCGGCGCGCCGGTTCCCTCCGTCGGCCGGGAGTCGTGCGGATCGCTCGGCCGGAAGTTGACCGGGTCGGGTCAGAACGAGGCGAGCGGGCGCGCGAGGTAGTCGGTGAGGGTGAGCGTCACGAAGATGCCGAGCCAGAACAGCCCCAGACCCGCGGCCAGCCACGTCCGCGCCGGGCTGCGGATCAGGTGCATGAACACCAGCGCCACCAGGGCCGCCTTCGCGGCGCCGAACGCGAGCCCCGCCGCGAGGTGCCCGGCCGGTCCCATCCGCACGAACGACAGCGAGACCGTCGCCAGTGTCAGGGCGACCAGCGCGGCGAAGCACGCGGCGGACGTCCGCGGGGAGATCGTGCGTTCGCCCATGACGTGCCTCAGAAGTGCAGGTCCGAAAGCGTGTGGTGCCCGCTCAGGTACAGCACCGGGAGGAGGAAGATCCACACCACGTCCACGAAGTGCCAGTACAGGCCGATCACCTCGGTCGCGGTCGCGCCGGCCCGCGGGTACGCGCCCCGTGCCGTGCGGACGACGAGCCAGCCCACAAGCCCGATGCCGATGCTCAGGTGGACCGCGTGCAGACCCGTCAGCACGAAGTAGAACATCATGAACAGCGCCAGCCGGTACGGGTTAACGTCCCCCGGCTCGAACCGGTCGGTCCGCGGCACGAGCCCGTCGCGCCAGTCGGCGTAGTACTCGTAACCCTTCAGGCCCAGGAACGCCGCGCCGATCAGCGCGGTGAGCCCGAGGCACCACAGCATCAGCCCGCGGCGCCCCGTCTGCGCGCCGTGAACGGCCACCGCCATCGCCAGGCTGCTCGCGAGCAGCACCAGCGTGTTCACCCCGCCGATGAGAACGTTCAACCGCCCGGCCGCCTTCTCGAAGTCGTGCGGGTAGAACACCCGCGTCATCAGGAACGCGGTGACGATGCCGCCGAACAGCAGCACCTCCGTCGCCAGGAACACCCACATCCCCAGTACGGACGCCGACCGCTGCTGCTCGTGCGTCGCGAACTGCGGTTCGAGCACGGGGGCTTCAGCCGGCATGGTCGGGGGCCTCCGGTTCCGTTCCCGGTCCCCCCGGCCGGTCCGCCGGGGCCGGG
>JAFKJJ010000262.1 GCA_017306025.1 Planctomycetota bacterium | reverse complement strand
TCGTCGCGCCGTCCGCGGCCTGCCGAACAAGCTCACGACGGGTGCCCGTCATGACCTCGCCGCCGTCTGGCGGGGGGCCTTCCTCGCGGCGGGGACCCTGTCGGACCCGGGCCGCTCCGCCGCCCTCGAGATCTCCTGCCCGTCGGGTGAGGCCGCGACCGGCAAGAACCGGCCGCAGCGGAGCCGGTGAAGCGACAAAGACAAGGGTCCGGCGGGAAAAACCCCGCCGGACCCTTGTGCCGCCCCTCGTCGCGAAGAGCGCCGACGGCTCACGGAGAACTGCCGAACTTGTTCGGGGGCGGCAGCGGGTCGAGGACGAAGCCCCGCAACACGAACATCGTCTGCCCCGCCTTAGTTTTGAACTCCTTCGGCGCCTCGCCGCCGGGCCGTGCGAACACCATCGTGAGGACGTACCCCTCCTTCTTCACGATCCCCGGCGCCGTTATCCCCTGGGTCCCGTAGAGCTTCAGCTCGATCGCCCACGGCGTCTTGGTCGTGTCGAGCGTGTATGCGGCGACCAGAAGTTCGTTACGATCCTTGTCCGTGCCGATTACCCGTCCGCCGGTGATTCGAACGACCGCGTCCTTCAGTTCGGCCGGCGGGATCGGCTTGCCGTCGCGCTCGCCGGAGGCGATCGTGTACCCGCCCTCCACGATCTGGGGGAGCCTCCGCGGGTCGGACACCGGCGGCTCGTTCGGGTCCACGGCCTTCTTGCCCGGTTGCTTGTCGGGTTGCTTGTCCGGCTGTTTCGGCGGTTCCTGGGCGGTGCCGGCCAGGACCAGCCCGGTCACGAACAGGGTCGTCGCGATCAGCGCGCGCATCACGGTGTCTCCTCCGGGCGGTCGGGTGCGCGGCGTCGGTCCCGATCGGCGCGACCGGCTCACGGCTTGCCCGGCCCCTTCCCCTTGTCGCCCTTGTTCAGAGCCTTCAGCACGAACAGTTGCTGTCCCTCCTTGGTCTTGAACTCCTTGGGCGTCTCGGCGCCGGGCAGCGCGTACACGATCACGATCGTGTCGCCCTCCTTCTTGATTAGCCCGGTCGCCTTCGCCGCCTTCGGCTCCTTGCTCGTCATGTCGATCACCCAGGGCGTCTTGGACGCGTCGAGGGTGAAGGTGGCGCTGAAGAACTCCTTCTTATCCTTGTCGGTGCCGAGGATCTTGTCACCCGTAAACATCACGACGGAGCCCTTGATTTCGGCCTCCGGGATCGCCTTACCGGCCTTTTCGCCCGAAACGATCGTGTACCCGCCCTCCAGGGACGCGGCGGCCTTCTTCCCGTCGACCTTCTGCGCCGGCTTGCCGTCGGGCGGGTCGGCCGTCGCGACCGCCACGGACAGCGCGAACAGGCTCGCCGCTATCAGCATCTTCATCGTGGTGTTCCTCCGGATGTGCGCGGGCGAATCACCGCGGCTCGGCCGCGGGCTTCTTTCATTCCCACACGCCCGCCGAGACGATACAGTTGCAGTAAATCGCAGACGATCCGGAACCCGGAACTCGGAGCGGCCGATGTCCCGCATGATGCAGCAGTACCACGACGCGAAGAACCAGCACCCCGGGATGATCGTCCTGTTCCGCAACGGCGACTTTTACGAACTGTTCGAGGACGACGCGGAACTCGGCTCGCGCGTGCTCGGCATCACGCTCACCAAGCGCGACGGCACCATCCCGATGGCCGGGGTGCCGGTCCACAAGCTCGAGCACTACCTGGCCCAGCTGCTCCGCGCGGGCCACCGCGTCGCGGTGTGCGAGCAGATGGAGGACCCCGACCCCAAGAAGAAGATCATCCACCGCGAGGTCAACCGCGTCGTCACGCCGGGCACCGTCACCGACGACGTCCTGCTCGACCCGCGGGCGCCGAACCACCTCGTCGCGATCGCGGCCGCCCCGAAGGCGGGCACGTTCGGCCTGGCGTGGGTCGATCTCTCCACCGGCGCGTTCGCGGCGACCGACGTTCCGGCCGCCCGGCTGCCGGACGAGCTGTCACGGCTGAACGCGGCCGAGTGCCTTTATGCGGAGGCCCTGGCGGGCGCGGTAACGGCCGCGGCGGGCGCGAACCTGCCGCGGAGCCGCGTCGGCCGCCCGGACTGGACCTTCGACCCGTCCACCGCGCTCGCGGCGCTCAAGAGTCACTTCGCGGTCGGAACGCTCACCGGCTTCGGATTTCAAGACGATCAGCCGTGTCTCGTGGCCGCCGGCGCGGTCATCATCTACCTTCAGGAAACCCTGAAGGCCAGCCTGCAGCACATCCGCCGGCTCCGCCCGCACCGTCCGGACTCGCTTCTGACGCTCGATGAGGTCACCCGACGCAGCCTCGAACTCACGCGGACGCTCCGCGACAACCAGCGCGACGGCTCGCTCCTGGCGGTGCTCGACCGGTCCGTGACGCCGATGGGCTCCCGGTTGTTTCACGACAGCTTGTTGAGCCCGCTCACCAACCTCGAAGCGATTAACGCGCGGCTGGACGCGGTCGAGGAGCTGCTGAAGGACCATTCGCTCCGACGGACGCTCCGCGAGCAACTCGAAAGCTGCGCCGACATTCAGCGCCTCACGACGCGCGTGTCGACCGCGAAGGCCGGTCCGCGCGACCTCTCCGCGATCGCCCGCACGCTCCGCAAGTTGCCCGCCGTCAAAGCGAAACTCGCGGGCCGCCGATCGGTGCTGCTCCAGGATCTGGAAAAGCGGCTCGAACTGTGCCCGGACATCCGCGAGTTGCTCGACAAGGCTATTGAGGAGGACCCGCCGCACGTCGCGAAGGAGGGCGGCGTCATCAGGGCCGGCTTCAGCCCCGAACTGGACGAATTGCGGGCGCTGGCCACAAACGGCAAGAACTGGATCGCGAGCTATCAGGCGCAGGAGATCACGCGCACGGGGATCGCGAGTCTGAAGGTCGGGTACAACGAGATCGACGGCTACTACCTCGAAATTACCAACGCCAACGAGACGAAAACGCCCGCGGAGTACAAGCACCAGAAGACACTCAAGAACGCCAAGCGGTACTACACGCCGGCACTCCGTGAGTACGAGGAAAAGGTCGTCACGGCGCAGGACAAGAGCAAGGCGCTCGAACTGCAACTCTTTATGACGATCCGCGATCAGGTCGCGGCGCAGACGCCGCGGCTGCTCAACACCGCGGAGGTGCTCGCGGTGCTGGACCTGCTCGCGGCGCTCGCGGAACTTGCCGCGGCGCGCAACTACGTCCGCCCGGTGCTCGTGGACGAGCCCATACTGGACATCAAGGACGGACGGCACCCCGTTCTCGATCAGCTCCTGCCGCCGGGCACGTTCGTCCCGAATGACGCGGCCTTCGGACCGGAGGACGGCACGTTCTGGCTGGTAACCGGCCCGAACATGGCCGGAAAGAGCACGTTTCTGCGCCAGGTGGCGCTCATCACGCTGATGGCGCACGTCGGCAGTTTCGTGCCCGCGAAGTCCGCGAGAGTGGGGCTGACGGACCGCATCTTCACGCGCGTCGGCGCCAGCGACGAACTGAGCCGCGGGCAGAGCACGTTCATGGTGGAGATGACCGAGGCCGCGAACATCCTGAACAACGCGACCCCGCGGAGCCTCGTGATCCTCGACGAGATCGGCCGCGGCACCAGCACCTACGACGGCGTGTCGCTGGCCTGGGCGATGACGGAGTTCCTGCACAACGGGGGCTGCCGCTCGCTGTTCGCGACGCACTACCACGAACTGGCCCAGCTCGCCACCGCTCTCCCCCGCCTGCGGAACTACAACGTGCTCGTCCGGGAACTCGACACCGAAATCATCTTCCTGCACAAGATCGCGCCCGGCAACGCGGAACGGAGCTACGGCATCCACGTCGCGCGACTCGCGGGCGTGCCGGAGGCGGTGCTCGCGCGGGCGACCGCGGTTCTCGAATCTTTGGAGCGCCAGCACGAATTACCCGTCAGTGCGGCGCCGGCGCAGCCGAACGGAAACACGAAGGTGGTCCAGCCGCCCGAGGCGCCGCGGCGCAAGCCGAAGCTCAAGCCGCAGGTGAGCGGCCCGAGCCTGTTCGGCGACGCGGAGGACGTACCGTTCTGAGTCCCGGACCATGCAGAAGCTCTCGTGTCCGCGCGGCGGCGCGGCTCGTCTGACGTTCTCGGCCGACGGCGACCTGCTCGCCGGACTTGGTCCGACGGCGAGCCCCCCGGCCCTCGGGGCCGCGCCAACGGCGTGGTACCTCTGGACGCGGAGCCGCGACTGGGAGATCACCGGCCTCCAGCCGAAGGCGCAGCTGACCGGTCTCGCGTTCCACCCCACCGGCCGCACGCTCGCGTACGCGCGGCTCATCCCGGAGACGGCCGTGCCGCCTCCGCCCTCACCGCCCGCGGGCACGCCCCCGCCGAGCGTCTGGCGCCGCCGGTTCGCAAAGGAAACGCCCCGGCCGTTTGCCGGCGTCCACCTGTACCCGCTCACCGGGATCGACGAGTTCGCCCCGAGTCGGCTGCGCGTACCCCTTGAGGTCGGCACGATCGCCCGGCCCGACCACTGGGCGCGGGGGCTGGCGTTCACCCCGGACGGCCGCTGGCTGCTCGCCGGGCACGTCGAGCACCCCGGGTTCAACTTCACGCGGGTGAACGTGTTGCACTGGCACTTCACGGAGACCGACGGGGTGTGGCTGGTCGCGGACCCCGTCGCGGCCAGCGGCGAAACGGTCAACGGCGGCGGGCTGGTGGGCGGGTACCTGGCGCTCGCGGGCGTGTGGGGCGTCGCGGCGTGCCCGGTCGAATCGACCACCGGGCTGTTCCTGCCGGACGTGCGCGCGGCGGCGGCGGTGGCGGTCGCGCCGCGCGGCGAGCTGGTCGCGGCGTGCGAGCGCGGGAGGCCCGTGTCCGTATGGCACCTGCGGAGCGCGGCGCCGATCGCGACCGCCGCCGACGGGGACGCGGGCGCGCTGGCGTTCTCGCCGGACGGGGCAACGCTGGCGGTCGGACGGACGACGGGCGCGGTCGGCTTCTGGGACGTGCGGACCGGGGCCGCCGGTCCGGTCCGCGACTTCGGCGTCGGGCCGATCACCTCACTGGCGTACGCGCCGGACGGGCTGACGCTCGCGGTCGCGGGGCGAACGGGCGTCGTCGTGGTAGACACCGATTAGGCGGGTCCCCGGGTATCACCCATCACCCCGCCCGGCCGCGTCGGCCGCGTCGCACCCTTCAGACTCCTCGCCGCGGACAGTTGCGGTTGACCGAAACCGGCTCCGGAACCGACAATCCCGCGCCGCGGCCGCTCCACGGAGGGATCTCATGCGCGCCCCTGTCGTCGTTCTGGCGTTGCTCGTCGCTCCACCGGCCTTCGCGGCCGATCCGGAGCCGAAGTACGAGGGCAAGCCGCTCCCGTATTGGGTGCAGCGGCTTCAGAAGGCGGAAACCGACAAGGACCGCGACGACGCGGCCGAGGCGCTCAAGGCGTTCGGCCCGGACGCCGCACCGGCCCTGCCGACGTTCATCGAGATGCTCGCCGACCACTCGCCGACCTACCGGGCGCGGGTGATCGACATCGTCGCGGCCATCGGCCCGAAGGCAAAGGACGCCCGGCCGGTCATCGCGAAACGGCTGCTGGCGGCCCGCGGTGCCCCCCACCACTACGCCGACGCGGTTGCCGCGATGGTGGCGATCAGTCCGGAGCCGAAGGACGCCGTCGCCGATCTGGTCCCACTACTCGGCAAACACGACTGGAACGCCTCGGCGCTCCGCGCGATCTGTGCCGCCGGCCCGGACGCGAAGGACGCGATCCCCGCGATCCGGAAATACGTTCGAGGGGAACTCGCCGCGAAGGAGAAAGACTCCGGGGTGTACATTGCCGGCTTCCGTGACCTGGCCAAGTTGGGGCCGGACGTGGTGCCATTGCTCGTGGAGCTGCTTGACAGCGATCACGCGCGGGACGACGCGCTCGCGTGTCTGGAAGTACTCGGCCCGAAGGCAAAAGGGGCCGTGCCGGCGCTCGTCAAGTTCCTCAAACACGCCGACGCCGAGGTGCGGTGCCGCTCCGCGGTGCTGCTCTGGCGGCTGGAGAAGGACCCCGCGGGGGTACCCGTTCTCGCGGAACTGCTCAAGGCGGACCCCACGCTCACGGACGGTCGGTCGGCCCCGTTCGGGGTGAAATCGAACATCGCCGCGGACGCGGCCCGGGCGCTCGGCGAAATCGGCCCAGCGGCGCGAGCGGCCCTGCCGCAGCTCCGATCGGTCGTCGCGATCGGTCTACCGGCGAGCGTTCTTTCGAGAGCGTCCTTCGAACTCGGCACCGAGCGACACGGGGACACGGTGTACGTCCGCAGCGGGAGCAAAGGGTACGAGGCGTCCGTCCGGTGCCAAGCGCTGGCGGACGCGGGCCGAGCCGCGGCGGACGCGATCGATAAGATCGAACAGGGTCCCAGGAAGTAGCCCCGCGAGCCATCACCCCGAGCACCATGAACGTTCCGCTGCCGAAGTACGTCGAGCGCGGGCCGATCCACGACGTCGCGTGGGTCCCGCTGAAGTTCTTCACCGACCCGCGCGGGTGGCTCGTCGAGCTGTTCCGCAACGACCTCGTCCCGCCGCAGTTCCACCCGGTGATGGCCTACGTCTCGATGACGAAACCGGGCGTCGCCCGCGGGCCGCACGAGCACGTCGACCAGGCGGACTACTTCTGCTTCACCGGTCCGTCCACGTTCCGCGTGTACCTGTGGGACGCGCGGAAAGACTCGCCCACGTTCGGCGAGAAGGAGGTGCGCGACGTCGGCGAGGACGCGCCGTTCGCACTGATCGTGCCGGCGGGCGTGGTCCACGGGTACAAGAACGTCGGGCCGAAGGACGGGTGGGTGTTCAACGCGGCCAACCGGCTGTACGCGGGGTGGCTCAAGCAGGAGCCGGTGGACGAGATCCGTCACGAGAAGGACCCGAACAGCCCGTACCGGATGGAGTGAACGGCCCGCACTCCTTTCCCGAGAGTAGCAGATCGACGACCCAGCACCCGCAGACGTGCGAACCGTCGCGGCAGTGCGTCAACACGTCTTCGTCGTCACAGCCCGCGTCCTGAAGGGCGTCCGCGAGGATCGGCATCGCGCCGAAATCGCCGCTCTCGCGAACGCCCCGCGCGAGGGCGAGGACGGTGGCCGTGAGCCACGCGGGATCGGCACCCGCGGCGCGAAACGGGTTGGCGAACAGGCACTTCAGCCACGCGCACTGGTCGCGCTGGAGGCGGTGCCGCGTCTCGCGCGTGACTTCCGCCGCGGCGGCCCGCGGGTCCGGCTGAAGGGCCGCGACGCCCGCCCGCGCCCGCTGGGCCGCGAGCGGGAGACTCACCGGCTGCCGCCCCTGACTGTAACCGCCCCCGGACCGCTGCCGCGACTGGGCCGCAAACGCCCGGCGGTGGGCGTCGAGGGCCTGATCGTCCAGTCCGCCGACGAGGCGCCGGCCGAGCAGTTCGGCGGGCAGATCGGCCCCGACCCCGCGGAGGTTGAGGAGGACGTACCGCCAGAGGCGCTCGTGCGGCGCCGACTCCGGCACCGCGTCGAGGAGGTCGAGCGGCTCGTAACACAGCGGCCATCCCTCTTCACTCATCGCCCGCCCCCGCGGCCGTTCCGACCCGGTCAGCCGGCGAGTATTTCCAGCCGGATGTTGTAGAGGGCGTGGCCGACGGCCAGCGGCCACACGCGACCGAGTGCGAGGAAGATCACCCCGTACGTCACACCGAACACGAACGAGTGTACCACCCCCACCGGCCCCTGGTACGCGTGGCAGGCGGCGAACACGAGCGCGGCGAACAGCACGGCCTCCGCACGCGAGCGCAACAGGACCGTCAGTCGGGTCAGCAGGTAGGCCCGCGTCACGAGTTCCTCGGCGAACCCCGCGAGGGCGTACTTGACGACCATCAGGGCGTATTCGCCGGGGCCGTGCGGGCCGACGAACTGTCCGCCCGTCCGCACCCCGAAATCGGGGATCGGCGGCACCCGGGACCAGACGACCAGGGCGACCACCAGCAGGAACGCGCCGAGGGGCGCGTCCAGCACGCGCGGCGGGGCCAGGCCGAACCGCTCCCACGACTCGCCGCTGCGGCCGATGAGGTACAGCGTCACCAGGATCGTGCAGCCGCTAATGACGACGAGGTAAACGGACCCGAGCCAGTACGGCAACGGCGGCACGGCGGCCGGCGGCACGGGATCGCAGAGGGAAACGAGCCCGCCGGTCATGGCGGGAACGGTGCTCACCGCCATGACCGCGGCGACCTCCCACCACACCGCCCGCCCCGTCGGTACACGGTTCGCGGGTTCGACGACCGCTCCCGGGGTCGGAACGGGCGCCGGCGCGGCCCCCTCTCCGTCGGCGGTGTGCGATGAACCGATGTGGTCGGGCGGTTCGGGCGCGTAGTGCATCGCTTCAGTCTGACCGATCGGCCGCGGCGTGCAAGTCTTACCGTGGCCTTCTGGCGTCACTCTTTACCGAGCACCAGATCGACGACGCGGTACGTGCGGACGCGCGGTCCCGGTTTGGGGAAGGGCGACTCCGGCTCACGGGCGGGCGCGACTTTGGGTAGTTCCAGTCGATCCACCGTGCGGTGGCTCTGCTCCGGCCAGCGCCACTTTCCCCCGTAGCCCCGCCCTTCTTCGCCGAGCGTCAGTCGCTCCACGAACGGCGCCCCTCGTACCCCGTCGGCACGAGCCAAGACGCAGAGGCAGGTATTCCCTTGGAGCGTGAACCAGTGCTGTTCCCACGGTGCGGGCCTGAACGTTCCCACGCACCTGGAAAAATCTTCGGCCCCGGCCTCCTTGAGAGCAGCGATCGCCTCGTCGAGTGGCTGACCAACACGAACGACCGCCCGCACGTGGGCCGGAGGTGCCTCCGCCTTCGCGACAACGGAAATCGCGGCCGACTGTTGGATCGGAACCGAAAACGGCTCTTCTCGTTCTGCCCGTGGCGGCGCCGCCTGTTCGGGTCGTGCGCATCCGAGAGTCACCACAACCAGGACGGCGAGCCCGACCTTCCGTGGCATACCGACTCCTTCCCTTCGCTTCCTCTTTCTTCCGCGAAAAATTACCTCACCTGTCCCGCTTTCACAACGCCGCCCTGCATCACCGCGACGAACCGCTTGCGATCCTCCAACACGCTGATGTCGGCCAGCACGTCGCCATCCACCACCAGCACGTCCGCGAGCTTGCCGACTTCGAGCGTGCCGAACTCGTCGGCGCGGCCCATGATCTCCGCACCGGTCCGCGTGGCGCAGGTTATCACCTCCAGCGGAGTGAGGCCGACGTACTTCACGAAGAACGTCAGCTCGCGGGCGTAGTCGCCGTGCGGGTTCCACGCGAAGCCGTAGTCGCCGCCCATCCCGAGCCGCCCGCCGGCCTTCAGGATGCGCCGGGCACTCTCGGCGCCCCCCTCCAGCGTCTCCTTGTGCCCGTCGATCACCCGCTGCGACAGCTTGAACTCCTTGCCGCGTTCCACGCTCGCCAACTCGAAGTACAGCGCCGGCACACACGGCACGTCGCGACTCAGGAGCAGGTCCAGACCTTCGTCGTCGATGAACGTACCGTGTTCGATCGCGTCGTAACCGGCACGCAGCGCGTTCTTGATGCCCTCGGTCGCCCGGCAGTGACCCGTGACTTTCAACTTGTGGTTGTGGGCCGTCGCGACCACCGCGTGCATCTCGTCGAACGTCATGCAGAGCGTGTGGTGGTCGTTCGTGTCCGGTGCCGCGGCGTCGCCGGTGGGGTAGGTCTTCACCCACTCCACGCCGTCCTTTACCAGCTTCCGCACCGCCGCGCGGGCCTCGTCTGCCCCGTTGACGAGCAGAACCAGGCCCTCCATCCCGATCTTGCGGTAGTCCGGGTTCCAGTCCATCAGCCCGCCGACGCCACAGATCTCGCGCCCGCTGGCCGCGAGCCTCGGACCGGGGCAGAGGTCGTTTTCGATCGCCTTCTTCAGCCACACGTCGATGTTGAACAGGCTCCCGCCGCTGCGAGCGGCCGTGTAGCCGCATTCGAGCGCGAGCTTGGCGTTCGCGGCGGCCAGCAGCGTGACGTACTCGACCGGGTATTTGATGTCGAGGTCTTCGAGGGTCGCGACGTTGAAGTACGTCGGGTGGAAGTGGGCCTCGACGAGGCCCGGCATGATCGTGCCGCCTCGGGCGTCGACGCGGCCCGAGTCGGGGGGGACTTCGGGGGCGCCGGCGGCGGGGCCGGCGTACG
>JAFKJJ010000261.1:10201-12393 GCA_017306025.1 Planctomycetota bacterium | reverse complement strand
ATGGGTTCTCGAAGGACGGGGGCGCTCATCGGGCGGCGAGCGCGTCGAGCTACTTCAGCTACAACTCCTGCTGGCCCGTGCGGACCCGGCGGGTGAAGGTCGATGGGCGGTGGCGACCGCGAACGCCAGCGATGGCCGCCGGGGTGACCGATCACGTCTGGTCACTCCGGGAGTGGTTGACCTACCTCGCCGTACAACGCAAGTAGGGCACCACCGAGAATTCGCCCGGCCGAATTTCCCGAGGAAACTTGCGCTGCCGTGGCGATTCCCCCGCCGTACACTGATCGCGGCGACCTGAGCAGGTGTCCCCGAAATGTCCCCAAAGGGGTTTAAAACGGACTGAAAGCGACTAAAATCCTAGAAGTCTACACCGCACGCACGGGGTCTGAAATCGGGGATTCGCCTGGGTTTTCAGCGTTTTTTATACACACGTGCCCGTAGCTCAACTGGATAGAGCGTCGGCCTCCGGAGCCGAAGGTTACAGGTTCAACTCCTGTCGGGCATACTGGAAAAACAAGGGTTTCGGAAGCCTGCACCGGACCAGTGCAGGAAACTCTGCAGGAAACCCCGCCCCGGTTCGCCGGGGCGTTTTCGTTCCCCCTTCCTTCCCTTCCTGCAACGCCCCGCCGGTTACTCAACTGCTGAGATTCGTTGAGAGGCGGACCACGCACGTCGCTTGTCAGTCGGAGCGAGGGCGCTACAGCAGTCGGAGGTTGCTTCACGCCCTGTAGAGTCCTCACCCATGCCCGGCTCAACCTTCCAAACCAACCCGATCGGACTGCCAAAAATCCTGGACGAGTGCCAGCAGGGCATCGTCCAACTCCCGGACTTCCAGAGGAGTTGGGTGTGGGACGAGGACCGGATCAAAGGGCTGATCGCCTCGGTCTCGCGGGCCTTCCCCGTCGGGGCGTTGATGTCGCTGGAGACCGGCGGCGAGACGAACTTCAAGCCCCGCCCGGTCGAAGGGGCACCGGCGACGGCCGCGGCAACGACTCCGCTGTCGCTCCTGCTGGACGGCCAACAGCGCGTGACCTCGCTGTACCAAGTCACCCTCCGCGGGAGGGTCGTGGAGACGGTGACGGCCAAGAAGAAGCGTGTGAAACGCTGGTTCTACCTCGACATCCGCAAGGCACTCGACCCCGCCGTCGATCGCGAGGAGGCGATCATCGGGGTGCCCGAAGACCGGGTCGTCCGGTCGGAGTTCGGCCGCGAGGTGCTGCTCGACCTGTCCACCCCCGCGAAGGAGTACGCGGCGTTGATGTACCCGGTGTCCCAAGTGTTCGACTGGGACGGGTGGCAGGACGAGTTCGATAAGCACTGGGCCGGTGACAGCCACGCGTCGGTGCGTCAGGAGTTCAGGGACTTCAAGAACCGCGTACTCAAGAACTTCGAGCACTACCAAATCCCGGTCATCAAACTGGACAAATCGACCTCGCGAGAGGCGGTGTGCGTGGTGTTCGAGAAGGTGAACACCGGCGGCAAGCCGCTGGACGCGTTCGAGCTGGTCACGGCCATGTACGCGGCGTCCGGCCACGAACTCCGCAAGGACTGGTACGGGAACAACCAGCAGCCGGGACGACACCGCCGTCTGGCAGAAATGCTCCGTCCGCACGACGCGGACACGGGCATCTTGGCCGGCGTGTCCAATACCGACTTCCTCCAAGTGGTCTCCCTCTTCCACACCCGCGAACGGCGGCGGGAAGCAGCGAACGAGGGGAAGGTCGGCAAAGACCTGCCGGCGGTCATCGGCAACCGCCAGTCGCTGCTGAAGCTCCCGCTGGAGGCGTACAAGAAATACGAGGGGGACGTGGAACGCGGGTTCGAGAAGGCCGCCAAGTTCCTCCACCAGCTGCGCATCTACCGGATCTTCGACCTGCCTTACCAGTCCCAGGTGGTGGCCCTGGCGGCCATTCTCGCGGACATTGGCGACGACTGGGAGCACGCCGCAAACCGGGAGAAGTTGGTCCGCTGGTACTGGAACGGGGTGTTCGGCGAGCTGTACGGGTCGCCGATCGAGACGCGCATCGCCCGCGACTTCATGGAGGTGCCGGGGTGGCTCAAGGGCGGCCCGGAGCCGACCACCGTCCGCGACACCATCTTCCAGGCCGACCGACTGAAGACGATGCGCTCGCGGCTGTCCGCCGCCTACAAGGGGGTGAACGTGCTGCTGATGACCGAAGGGGCGAAGGACT
>JAFKJJ010000261.1:0-10196 GCA_017306025.1 Planctomycetota bacterium | reverse complement strand
GCAGGCGTTCGATCACACGGTCTTTTTCGGTGAGAACGTGGACATTCACCACGTCTTCCCGCAGGACTGGTGCAAGAAGCAGGGACTCAAGCCGGCCGTGTTCGATTCCATCCTGAACAAGACGCCGCTCTCCTACCGGACGAACCGAATCATCGGCGGTGCCGCACCGTCGGCGTACCTGACGAAGTTGGAGAACGGCAACGCGTCCAACCCGCCGATCCCGCGGGCGACACTCGAGGCCTACCTCCAGACGCACCTGATCGACCCCGGCATGCTGTGGGGCGACAGGTTCGCGGACTTCATGGCGGACCGACAGAAACGGCTTCTGAAGCCATCCCTTTCAACACAGGAGCGTGATCCGCAATAGCCTATGGGGATAGATGTTGCGTGGGCATCATGAGGGGCAGGGATGTTACTATACTCCGCACGGTCGGGAATGAGGGGTTGCCCCGCGTTTGGATTTGTGGTCAAATTCCGGGCTCCCAGCGCCTTTTGCCCGGAGCCACGGATGGCCACTCGATCTGCCCTCGTGTTCAGTGACGAGGACCGCCGCACGCTCGCGGCCGAACGCTACCAGCACCCGGACCCGCGCGTCCAACGCCGCATGGAAGTGCTCTGGCTCCTCAGCCAGGGCGAGACCCAGGTCCGCGCCGGGCCGTTGGCCGGCGTCTCCAAGGCCACCGTCGAACGGTATGTGGCTCTCTTCCGTCGCCGTGGCGTGCCCGGTCTCCGCGAGTTCCACTGGGTGAAGCCGACCCGCGCGCCGGACCAGCATCGCTCGGCACTGGAACCCGAATTCCGGGAGCGACCGCCGCACACGGTGGCCGAGGCGATCCAACGGATCGCGGCCATCACCGGCGTGCGCCGCAAGGAGACCCAGGTCCGCGCGTTCCTCAAAAAAGTCTCGGCCTGAGGTGGCGTCGGATGGGTGCGCTCCCGCTGCCCCCGAAGCAGACGGTCGAGGAGCACAACCGCGCTCAGGGCACGTTCCTTCGGGAGAAATTGGAGCCGGCGTTGGTCGAGGCGAGGGCGAAGCAGCGGGCCGTGCTCTTCGTGGACGCGGCCCATTTCGTGCGGGGCTCGTTTTTGTGTTGCGTGTGGTGCCTGGTGCGGATGTTCGTGCGTGGGCCGTCGGGGCGTCGGCGGTACAACGTGCTCGGGGCCTGGAACGGGGTCACTCGGGAACTGATCCGGGTGACCAACGACACGCGGGTGTCTTCGGACACGATGGTCGAGTTACTCGGTGCTATCGCGACGCAGGCCAAGGGGCCGACGACGTTGGTCCTGGACAACGCGCGGTACCAGCGGTGCGAAGCGGTACAGGTGGAAGCGAAACGCTTGGGCATCGGGTTGTTGTTCCTACCGCCCTACTCGCCGAACCTGAACCTGATCGAGCGGCTGTGGAAGTTCACCACGAAGAAGGCGCTGCGGGGCAAGCACTACCCCGATTTCGCGACGTTCCGGGACGCCATTGATGACTGCCTCAATCGCGTCCACACGGACCACCGCGAGGCACTTGCCTCGCTGATGACCCTGAAGTTCCAGACGTTCGACAACGCCTCATTCTTGGCCGCGTAAAGTATACGACTCCAAGCGGAACCGCTTCTATCGGAATGACGGCGACGGCTCCAAGGGGGAAGGACTCATGGCGTACGACGTCGAGGGCAACGCCTGGAGCCATCTGAAGCCCACGGGAACCGCTCCGCCGCCCGCGAACACGAACGCTGCGTTCCACGAGTACGACGCCCGCCTCGACATCGTGGTGGCGATCCACTTCCGGGGGCCAGCGACCGGCATTTTCGTGTACGACCCGAAGGCCAACTCGTGGGCCGACCCGCTCCCGTTTCCGGCCAACGGCCCCAAGTTCCAGTACGCCGCCAACACCTTCTACGACCGGGAGTTGAACGCCTACTTCTGCCACGTGGCCGGCGACAGCAGGGACGATGGCGTGATGTGGGTGTACCGGCACAAGAAATGAGGCCGTCGACTTGACCGGCGGCTTCTTTGCGTTCAACGTCGTGCCGGGCGGATCGTCGCCCAAGGCCATCGAAGACGGAGCCCAGGGCGAGTGGGGAAGATCGGAGAGGTCGGGCACGATCACCGGTTGGACGACCCGGACCCGCCGGCGGCGACGTTGGGTGCGTGCAAGGGAGTGCGAAATGACCGCTGAGGACGCCCATACCAAGTTGAAGTCCCTCGCCTCGCCCGAAGCGGCGAAGTTGGCGGCGCGGTTCTTCAAGACGGGGCCGGGGCAGTACGGCGAGGGCGACACGTTCATCGGGATCAACGTGCCGACCCTCCGCACGGTTTCCCGTGAGTACAAGACACTGCCGCTGGACGAGGTCCGGGCGCTCCTGCACTCGCCGGTCCACGAGGAGCGGCACCTGGCGCTGTTGATCCTGGTACTCCAGGTGGCGAAGTGCGACGGCGACTTCAGGAAGCGGGCTTACGACCTGTACCTGGGCAACACGCGGTTCATCAACAACTGGGACTTGGTCGATTGCTCGGCCCCGCAGGTCGTCGGCGGGTTCCTGACGGCCGAGCCGCGGGAGCCGCTGTTCACGCTGGCGAAATCGACGAGCCTGTGGGAGCGCCGGATCGCCATCGTCGCGACCCAACACTTCATCCGTCGCGGCGAGTTCGCCGAGACGCTCGCGATCGGCGAGTTACTTCTGGGTGACGAGGAAGACTTGATTCACAAGGCGACAGGGTGGATGCTCCGGGAGGTCGGCAAGAAGGATCCGCCGGCCCTCGAAGGGTTCCTCGACCGGCACGCGACCGCCATGCCCCGCACGATGCTCCGCTACGCCATCGAGAAGTTCCCGCCTGAAGAGCGGCGTGCGTACCTGGAGCGGAGAAAGCCGACCGTTGAAGGAGTCGCCGATGGCCGCTGACGAATCCCTCGCCGCACGAATCCGGGATGCCCTCGGCCGCACGGCGAACGTCGAGGAGCGGACGCTGTTCGGGTGCGCCTGCTTCTTCCTCAACGGCAACGTGCTGGCGGGGGTGTGGAACGACGCCCTCATCGCCCGCGTCGGCCCCGACGAGGCAGCAGCGGCGCTCCGGGAGCCGCACGTCCGGGTGTTCGACATCACCGGCAAGCCGATGAGGAACTGGGTGGCCGTCGAGCCGGAGGGCGTCGAGGACGACGACCAGTTGCGGGACTGGATTCGGCGGGCCGAGGCGTTCGTCGGAACACTGCCCGCGAAACGGAAGGGCGAGTAAGCAATGGCACCGACCATCCGAACGCCCGGCACGGGCGGCACCGTCGCCGTCGTTGGCGACGTGTACCGGTTCCTGGCGACCGGCGAGGACACGAACGGGAAGTACGCCCTGTGGGAGGCCGTCGTGCCTCCGGGCGGCGGGCCTCCCCCGCACGTCCACAGCCGCGAGGAGGAGGGATTCTACGTCCTCGAAGGCGAGATCACCTTCACCGTCGACGGCGAGAAGGTCGTGGCGACGGCCGGGACGTTCGCCAACATGCCGGTCGGCACGCCGCACTCGTTCAAAAACGAAAGTAACAAGCCGGCGAAGATGCTGATCTCGGTCGCCCCGGCCGGGCTGGAGCGAATGTTCTTCGAGGTCGGCGTACCGCTCGCCGAGGGAGCGACCACCGCTGCGCCGCCGACCGAGGACGAGATCAAGCGACTGCTGGCGGCTGCGCCGAGCTACGGCATCGAGATCCGGCTACCGGGGCACTGAGCGAGGAGCAGTCATGGCGAAAGCGAAGAAGCCCGCCGACATCGACGGGTACATCTCGCAGTTCTTATCCGACGTGCGGGCCGTCCTCCAGAACGTCCGGGAAGCGATCCGCCGTGCGGCGCCCGACGCCGAGGAGACGATCAGCTACCAGATGCCCGCCTTTCGGCAGCACGGGATTCTCGTCTACTTCGCGGCGTGGAAGGAGCACGTCGGCCTGTACCCGCCGATCTCCGGCGACTCGGCCATCGAGAGGGCCGTTGCTCGCTACGCCGGGCCGAAGGGGAACCTCCAGTTCCCGCTCGACGAGCCGATGCCCCTCGCCCTGATCGAGCGGATCGTGAAGCTGCGGGTGAAGCAGGACGCAGAGAGGGCGGCGAGGCGGAAGAAGAAGTAACTCGTGGCGAAACCCGCACCCGCGTGCGCTACAAATCCCGCGGCCCCTCTTCGACTTTCGGCGCGTCCGTTTTCGACTCGATTTCCTGCAACAAGCCGTTGAGATCGAGCCGCCGGGTGAACATCGCCAACTCGCCGCCCGGCGTCCGGGGCCACTGCTCCGGCGGGCGGTCCCAGTACAACTCCACGCCGTTGTCGTCGGGGTCACGCAGGTACAGCGCCCTCGCTGACCCCGTGGTCGGCGGCGCCGTCCAGCGGCACGCCCGCTCCGAGGACACGCCGCAGGGCAACGGCCAGGGCCTTCCTCGTGGGGTAGAGGATGGCGGTGTGGTAGAGGCCGGTCGTGCCCGCGGGTGGCGGCGACCCGCCCCGGCTCTCCCAGGTGTTCAGCCCGATGTGGTGACGGTAGCCGCCCGCCGATACGAACGCCGCCTGGGTGCCGTACCGCTGGGTGACCTCGAAGCCGAGGACGCCGCAGTAGAACCGCAGCGCCCGCTCCAGGTCGGCCACCTTCAGGTGAACGTGGCCGATGCGCACCCGCGGGTCAATCGGGCTGGCTTTGTTCGGGTCCATGCTGGCAATCTCCAGCCTCACCGCGAACAACGTTCGATCCGGCCTCAGCCGTGAACCGAAACGCCTCCCTGGGCTTCCCGTGTGATCCGTCCGTCGCCAGCGTTGACAGCAGCGTGTCGTTCAAGCGGTCGGCGACTTCGGCGGCGAGGAGGTCGCCTTCACTCGCGCAGAGGTCTGCACGCCTGATGGGTTCGTTCGTGCCCCGATACGGAGCGGTTAGCGCCTTCGCGAACCGAACCGCACTGAGCTACGGCGGTGAAGACGCCCGCCGACCTCGGACCCGCCCCTGCTCCCACACGAACAGTTGCTTCAGGACGATCCGCAGGGCGAGGACCGCCCCGAACATGCCGATCTGCTCCCAGGTGTGGATCTCCACGGTCTTCAGCAGCGTCCCCGCCGTCTTGAAGCTCAACCCCAGCACCGCCCCCTCGGCGACCAGCAGCCGGGCCTGTCCCACCGACCCGGTGCACACGAGTGCCAGCACGGCGGCGGCGACGTAGCCGACGATCAACAGCCCGCCGACGAGGTCGATCAGCACGACCCCGCCGTGGAACGGCGGCACGTCACGGGGCCACATCTTTGCCCCGCTCGGCGGCCTTGTCGATTTCTTTCTGGAGGAAGTAGTTGAGGGCCGTCCGCAGGACGACGATTGCCGCCAACTGGCCGATCTCGTTCCACGTCGGGGCCACGGCCGTCCGCAGGATGTCTGCCGCCAACTCAAACTCCAACGCCAGCGCCAGCCACCGGCCCAGCGTCAGCCGGACCTCCTCCGTCCCGGCGGCGGGCTTGGAGCGGGCGAAGAACACCCACAGCGAGCGGGCCGTCGCCTGGACCGCCGCCAGCCCGATGAGCAGTCCGGCGCACAGTTCGATGCCCCCGGCCAGCCACAGCGTCGCCTGCTTGGAAAACTCCTCGAACATCGGTCGCCCTCCCGCACCGTCTCCCTGCAAATCCGGTGCGAGAGTTGCGGCGGGTTCGTGAATCGCCTGCGCCGGGGTGAGGCAGGTCGCCGGGGTCATGGCGTCACCCCTTTTGGTCCGCCGCCTCCTGTTCGATCGCGGCCTCCAGTGTTTCCCGGTCCTGTAACCCGGTCAGCACTTGCTCACCGATCACGAACATCGGGACGCCGGTGACGCCCGCCTCCTCGTAGGCGTGACGCAGCGCCCGCCGGTGGGCCTCCTGGTGCTTCCGGGTCCGCAGCGCCTCCCCGAACTCCCGCTCGTCCAGCCCGACCTCGCCCGCCAACTTCGTCAGCACGCCGGCGTCGCCGATGTCCCGGCTCTCCACGAAGAAGGCTTCGAGCACCCGGCGGTTGTACTCGTTGCCCCTGCCGTGCTCCTTGGCGTACTGGAAGCCCTCGAACGCCAGGTGCGAGTGCGGCTGCGGCGACACGGCGGGCAGCGTGATCGGCACGCCCATCCGCCGGGCGACGGGGTACACCCTCTGCAGCCACGCCCGCCGGAGGTAGTCCCCTTCGGGCCGCAGCGTCTCGTGCGGGTAGGGGCGAAGCTCGAACGGCATCCACTCGACCTCGACGTCCTTCCCCCGCACCGCCTCCCGTAGCGGAAACTCCGCCAGGTAGCAGAACGGTCAGACGTAGTCCGAGTACACCCTGATCTTCAGCGCCATGACGGCCTCCCCTCCCGGTCGCCGGGGCCGAGTGCCGGCCCGCGGTCCGCCTCCCCATTTTATTCGCGGGCGTGAGCCGATGAGTGAGTCGGCTCAGGGCGGGGGTAGAATTGGGGAAAGGGAGGTCCGTCCGTGGCAAACCCCCGCAAGCGCGTGCCGGAGAACGCCCCCGGCGACTTCTTCGTGGACTCGACCTGTATCGACTGCGACACCTGCCGGCAGGTCGCCCCGCGGGTGTTCGGCGAGGCCACCGGCACGTCCTTCGTGAAGACCCAGCCGGTCGGCCCCGGCGAGCGGCGGGTGGCGCTGCGGGCGCTATTGGCGTGCCCAACCGGGTCCATCGGGAGCCTCGGCGGCGACGACGTGAAGGCCGCGGCCGACGACTTCCCGCTCCCCATCGAGGAGCCGGTCTACTACTGCGGGTACAACTCGCCGAAGTCCTACGGCGGCAACAGCTACTTCGTCCGCCACCCGGCGGGCAACTGGCTGATCGACGCCCCGAAGTTCACCGTCCCGCTCGTCCGGCGGCTGGAGGCGCTGGGCGGAGTCGCCCACATCTTCCTGACGCACCGGGACGACGTGGCCGACGCCGACCGGTACGCTGCCCACTTCCACGCCCGCCGCATCATCCACCGGGACGAGTTGTCGTCGCAGCCCGGTGCGGAGGTCGTCCTCGACGGCGAGGGGCCGCGGGGGTTGGCTCCCGGCTTCCTCGCCGTCCCGACGCCCGGCCACACGAAGGGCCACTGCGGCCTGCTGGTGGAGGACCGCTTCCTGTTCACCGGCGACCACCTGGACTGGGACCGGAACGAGCAGCGCCTCGCGGCGTCCGAAGATTACTGCTGGCACTCGTGGACGGAGCAGATCGAGTCGGTGCGGCGGCTGGCCGACTACCGCTTCGAGTGGGTGCTGCCCGGCCACGGCCAGCGGGTCTGCATGCCCGCCGCCGAGATGCGGGCGGAAGTCCTGCGCCTGGCCGAGTCGATGGGCCGGTGAGTCACCCACCCGGCGACCGCCGTCTGGTGCGTGCTTATCGCAGCACGAGGACGGCTTCCTCGCACTCCGGGTAGAGGTCGGTCGCGGGCGAGTGGCGCACCTCCTCGACGACGAAGCCGCACTTCTGAAGCACCCGCAGAGACGCGCCGTTGCTCGTGGCGACGGTGGCGACCAGCGGTCGCTTCGTGACTTCACACAGGAGCAGGTGCCGAGCCCGACTGGCGATGCCCTTTCCCCAGTACGCCCGGTCGATCCAGTACCCGACGTGATCCTCGCCGTCCATCGGGAAGCAGGAGATGGTCCCGACCAGCGTCTCGCCGACGAGGACGGCTCTGGTGGTGTTCGCCGGGTCGTCCAGTATCTTCGTCCAGTGCGCGTCGAACACCTCCCTGGTCCGGGGGTTCGTGACCGCCGTGCGGTTCGACTCCGGGTCGAGTTGCATGTCGAACAGGCGGGGTAAGTCGCCCGGCCCGACTGGACGGAGTCGAACGCTCTCGGCATCGGTCACGGCAGAACTCCTCGACCGGCAAGCCCACCGGGCCAGCTTCATCCCCGCGATCGTGTGGGATCGTACGCCCAGAGCGCATTCGTCTGGAACAGTACCAGGAGGGCGTCGTCTGGTGTCCGGGTTTCGCCCAATTTCCGAGACCGGCTCCGGGGCCGGTATCACGTTTGCCGCACGGGGTAAGTGTCGGCCGGGACCGCCGTGCTCACGCCCCGGAGCCTCCATCAAGGTACAGGCTTCGCTGGGCGGGGGCAGACTCGGACCGCCGTCCGGTCGCCGACAGGAGCCGGCAGATGAGCGAAGGTACCGAACACCCACGACACGAGGAGGGCGTGATGGCCCACGAGCAACACAAGTCCTGCATCGACGCCTGCGTCCGCTGCGCGCAGGAGTGCGAGCACTGCGCGGACGCCTGCCTGTCCGAGGCCGATGTCCAGAAGATGGCCGAGTGTATCCGACTTGACCGGGACTGCGCGGAGGCGTGCTGGCTGGCCGCAGCGTTCATGAGCCGCGGGTCGCGGTTCGCCGCCGACGTCTGCCGGGTGTGCGCCGAGGTGTGCGAGGCGTGCGGGGCCGAGTGCGCCAGGCACAAGCACGAGCACTGTCAGCGGTGCGCCGAGGAGTGCCGCAAGTGCGCCGAGGAGTGCCGCAGGATGGCCGGCGTCGCGGCCTGATGCCCGCTCGCCCATCCCCGACCGGTCCCAGCCGCCGGGGCGTATTGGGCCTCCCACCGTCACCCGCAACGGCGTCGCGCAGGTCGCCCGGTGCCGCACGTGAAGGTGCAGGCGAGTGCCCGCGGACGGCCCAGTGCGGTCAGACTAGGGCCGACCTCCTGCCCGCTGTGTCAGTGCTCCGCGACCGGGGGCATGCCCGCCAGCGCCGCCAGCATCACCGCGGCCATCGCGACCATGAGCAGATCTTCGACGAGCGTGACGTAGCTCATGGGCAGGTTGAACACCGTCCCCAGGCACGCGCACCGGATCTTCCGGCGGGCCAGCAGGCTCCTCACCACGCCGACCGTGCTCACGCCCATCACGACCAGCGTGACGGCGTTCGTGACCACCGGCCGGAAGCCGGTCAGGTACGCCGCCCCCAGGGCCAGTTCGACGAACGGGTAGGCGTAGCCCCACGCCCGCCACCGGGCGGCCACCACGTCGTACCCGGCGTAGGCGTCGGCGAACGCCGACAGGTTCAGCAGCTTGAAGAAGCTGAACACGAGGAAGAACCCGGCCATGAACCGGCCCATCGCCCGCATCCCGTCGAACCCGCCGGCCGCCGCCTCGGCCAGTGCCACCGCACCCAGCAGGTACAGGAGGATCAACACCAGCGGGAAGTAGCTCGGCTGCGGCTCACTGACATCGGGGGCAGCGGACCGGGCAGAAGCCTCACGAGGCAGTTCGCCGAGTACCCGATAGCCCTTCGTGCCGAGGATCTCGCCCACCCGCTTGGGTGTTACCCCGTCGCCCTCGACGGTCAGCACCTTGTCCGGCGTGGACACGTCCGCCTCCCACCGCTCGACCCCCGGCTCGGCGTCGAGGAGCGGCCCGATCGACCGCACGCACGCCCCGCACCGCAGGTCAGTCCTCACCCGCACCGTGCTCACAGCTTCGCTCCGTAGGTTCGTTGCGGCCCTCGTCGCGGAAGGCCGTGATGATCGGACAGTCCGACGCCGGGCCGTCGCCCTCGCAGGTCGCCAGGAGCGTGGTCAGCGACGCCCGCATGGCGAGCAGGTCGCGGACCTTCTCGTCGATGTCGGCGACCTTCGCCGCCGCCCGCTCCCGCACGTCCGCCCGCCGGGCGTCCGGGTCGTCCCGCAGGGCGAGCAGGTCCTGGATCTCTTTCAGGGTGAACCCGACCAGTTGCGCCCGGCGGATGAACTTCAGCCGCTCGACCGCGTCGTCGTCGTACTGGCGGTATCCCGACCCTTTGCGCGGCGGGGCGTCGAGCAGCCCCTTCCGCTCGTAGAACCGGACCGTCTCCACCCCGACCCCGGCCGCCTTCGCCAACTGCCCGATGCTGATCGCTGGCATGGTCGATCCCTCCACAGGCAGTCTACACCCTGTACCTCGGTACGGAGTCAAGGGGGCCGGAGCCGGGTGGCCGGTTTTCGGCCGAGCCACCCGGCGGTTCGGACGTCAGTCGGCCGGGCAGCAGGCCCCGCCGTCGCAGCACGCCGCGGTCGGCCCGCAGCAGGTCGAAGCCCCCGTCACCTTCACCGCCGCCGCAGCGTCCTCGCAGCACCCGGCACCGGGCTCACAGCACGGCGTGCCGGGCACGCAGCAGCCCACGTTCGCGGACGCCGCGACGTTCCCCTCACAGCACGGAGAGCCGGGGAAGCAACACGCCGCCCCCGGCTCGCAACAACTCCGGGCGGGTGCGGACCCGGCCAGGGCGAAGG
>JAFKJJ010000260.1 GCA_017306025.1 Planctomycetota bacterium | reverse complement strand
CGGAGCGTGGGGTCGTCGGTCGAGCGGAACAGGGTATCAAGCCGGTCGGCCTCGGCCGGGGGTAACTGGACGCGGATCACGGCGGGTCCTCAGACGGAGGGGTTACCGCCGTTAGAGGATGGGACACCCTTGGTGGGTTCATGTATCAGTTCCGTGCCGAGGAAGGCCCTCTGCTCGGCGACGTGGTCCGAGAGGTCTTTTTTGGGGGGACGGGGATGGCACGAACCCGCCGCCACCGGAACCCCAGGCCGGCGAGGAACGGCCGCACCTGGGTCGGCTGCCGTCGGATACCCGTGAGGGCCTCGATCCGGTCGCACGCCTCGGCGGCGGTGCGGACCGGGGCCTTGGTCAGGGAATCCCGGATGGCCTCGGTGTGGGCGGCCAGGTCGCTCACGGGTCCGACGACGCCCCACCGCCTGAGTCCGTCCAACCCGGACTCGCGGTAGGCGGCGACGTACCGCTGGACGGTGGCCCGACCGAGTCCGGTGACCTCGGCCGCCTTGTCCCGCGTGACGCCGCAGTGGAGCAACCGGAGGACGAGCATCTTGCGGCGGACGTGGGCGTCGGGGTGGGCGTCCCGCTCGGCATCGACGACCGCCTGCTCGGCATCCGCGAGTGTGATCCGAAGCCATGCCATCCGTGGCCCTCCGCACGTGCTGCCGCTGGAGGCGGCTCATGCGGATGGTGTACAACGGCCCGACCGAAACGTCTCATGCAGGGCCGTGCAGAGTATAACGTGATTGCGTCCGTCGGCGCTCCGTTTTCTGCTGCTTCTTTCGCTCGAAACCGCTCACAACCGGATACCACGAGCGGTTACCGCGCACTCCGACACGGTGAACCGAGGTGATCAATTACCGCGGCCTCGTCAGAAGAGGCGTCGCTACTGAACCACCGGCCCGTAAGCGTACGGGACGGATCGTCCCCACCGTCCCCCTTCACCAGTTCGGCCGCGCTCGACCACTCTTCGACGGCACTCGACGGGGGACGGTCACCGGGGACGATCGCGACCGGTTCTGCGGAACACCGTCCCCCGAGATCGTCCCCCGTCGAATACGCAGAATCGCCGGCGCCCGCGCGTGAGTTCCGGTCGGGGGATGATGGGGACGGTGTTTCCCGCCCACTCCCGGACACGGCATGACGGGAGCGAACCCGTCGCACCCGCGTCAGCGCCTGTGATCCGTCGTGCCCTCGGCCGCCTGAAGAAGAGCCAGCACGGCGCGCTTGATCGGGTCCGCGAGCGTCGGCCACGCTGTAACTCAGACGGGCTAAGTCCAGGTCGGTAACAGCAGGTACATCCGCTGGTACATCCGAACGGGATGAAGTCGCTGAAGTGCTGGTATTTCCAGGGCGTTTCGTCGTGCGGCAACGGTTTGCAAAACCGTCATTCCCCGGTTCAAATCCGGGCGAGGCCTCTCGAACATGAACCCGCACGACCCCCCGGTACCCGCCGGGGGGTCGTCATTTCTCACCCGGCAGACACAACCCATTTGACTCGGGCGCGGACGGTGCCACACTTGTTATCGGGTCTCACTCTCCGTCGCCGAGCGCCTCTCGTGAACAATCGAGCGAACCGCCGCGGGCACTTCCGACTGCGGTACCCGCCCGGCGCCGAACCGGTACTGACCACCGGCAGTACGGCCCGCACGGTGGTCGAACTGTCCGAGCGCGGGTTGCGGTTCTCCGACGGCGGCCGCACCGCGACCCTCGCCGAACGCGTCTCCGGCGTGCTCCGGTTCCCCGACGGTACCGAACTGGCCGTCGAGGGCGCCGTGGTGCGGTCGGTCGGCGGATGGATCGCCGTCCGGCTCACGCGCGGCGTTCACCTGGGGCGCATGATCGCCGAACAGCGCCGCATCCTCCGCGAATACCCCGGTTTCCTCCGCCCCGTCGGGGACGAGGACTAGCGATCGCTCAACCCGTCGGGGTCGGCGGCCGCTCCCGCCAGCGATCCAGCGCGCCGCCCCTCGCCAGGCTGATGAGCACCGCGATCGGCAACAGCACCAAGCTCAATGCGAGATAATCCAACCCCGCGACCTCCTCGCGCAACTTCAGGTACGCGCGGCACCCGAACGCGCCACCCCACGCGACCACGACCGCCGCCCCGAGCGCCATCCGCCACCACTCGCGGCGCCACACCCACACCCACGCCTGGAGCACCACCGCTGCGACCAGCGGCCCCGCGTGCGGCGCGGTCGCGCCGGTCAGTTCGAGCGTCACCGGCCGCACCACCGCGAGCGCCGCGACCGCTGCGGTCAAGAACTCCGCGGCCAACGGGACGCGCCGCGCCCACGCGTACAGGTAGAACGCGCCGGCGGCGCCGAGCGCGACGAACAGCGGCGTTCCGCCGAACCGGGTCGCGAAGTGGTCCAGAAATTCCGCGTAGATCGAATCGGCTCGGTGGCCGATTCCGGATATGAGAGTGAGCCCGATCGGCACGACGAGCGCGATCGTCTGCGTCACGCGGCTCCGCTCAACGATTCCGAGTTCGAGGAGCAACACCGCGAGTGCAAGACCGAACGGCGCGAGGAAGTACGGACCGAAGACGAGGTGATCGGGCGACGGCAGCAGGTGAAACGACCAGCACAAGAGGAACGCGCGCCCGCACACCGCGAACGCGAGGAACACGAACACCGACCACGGGTAGTACGGCCACCACCACGGGCTGCCGTTGTCGCGCGTGTACTCGCGCCCGCGCCGGACGGCCGGGAGGAGCGTCAAAAAGACCAGCCCGGCGGCCGGGCCGAAGCCCCACAGACCCCACAAGAGCGATTCCGAATGCGGGTCGCGGAGCAGCGGCACAAGGGCGAGCGGGTACAGGAAGAAGAGCGCGAGCGCGAGGTGGTAGGGCAGCCGGAATAGGAGCGGGAAGCGCAGGCCGATGCCGCGCAGGAGCAGTTCGGTCAGCGCGACGGCGAACGCCAGCCCGCCGACGCAGAACCACCGTCCGCGGGCGGAATCCAGCACGAGCAGTTCGTCGAAGGTTACCGACGTGGCGAGGAACATCAGCACGACGAGCAGGAGCACGGTGCGAACGTCGTTCCACACGCCCGCGAACCGCACGAGCAGGAGCGCCGCGGCGGCGAGCAAGAGCGTGTACCCGGCCAGCCCGCCCGTGAGCGCCCAGGAGTCGATGTCGCGGGCTTGGGCGCCGAACGACACGCGCAGCCCGACCAGGAACAGCGCCGCGCTGATGACGTAGAACGGGTTGCTGGTACACACCCAACGCCACAGCGGCGAGCCGGCAAACGGCGTCGGCTCGGAAGTGGGCGGGATCGGAACGGGAGCAGAGGCATCGGACGACATGACGAGACCCTCGGAACGACGGGCGCCGAAGCGAGTTCGGGAAAAAGGGATGTGAAGAAGGCCCCAGCTCGCGCCCGCCGTTCGAGATGACGCCGCTCGCGCGCGATTAATTCGCTCGCACGTCTTTCGACATCTTCCCTGCGAGTCGGGACAGTCCATCGGTTACAATCAACTCCGTCAGCGACGCTCACGCGAACGGAATCGTTGCGCCCCACCGGTGGCGCAGAAGGAGCGCCCATGGCCGACGACCAACAGACGAACGCGGCACCGCCACCGGCCGAGCACCGGCGGTTCGGTTACTGGGTGGGGCACTTCGTCGTCGTCGGAAGCATGATCGGGGCCGGCATTCTCACCACCTCCGGCACGCTGCTGCGGGACACCGGCAACCCGCTCGCGCTGCTCGCCCTGTGGGCGCTGGGCGGCGCGCTGGGGCTGTGCGGCGCGCTCGCCGTGGCGGAACTGGCCACCGCCCTGCCCCGCTCCGGCGGCGACTACGTGTTCGTCCGCGCCGCGTTCGGCCGCGGCGCCGGGTTCGTCTCCGGCTGGGCCACGTTCGCGCTCGGGTTCGCCGCGCCGACGGCCGTCGTCGCGCACCTCGCGCTCAAGTACCTCACCGCCCCCTACGCCGCCGACCTCGCCGAGTTCCTGCCGCCGTGGATCGCGGCGCACGTCATCCCGCTGGGCGCGACCCTCCTGATTATCACGGTCGGGGTGATCCACACGCTCGGCCACCGCCACAGTTCCGGGCTACAGGCGCTCGCCACGGCCGTCACCGCCGCGGTGCTGCTCGCGGTCGCGCTGGGCGGGGTTCTGTTCGGCCGCGGGGACTGGAACTACCTGTCCGCGGGCGCGTGGCCGGGCGCGCAACAGTGGCCGCTCCTGGCGGGCGGGCTGGTGTACGTCAGCTACTCCTACGCCGGGTGGAACGGCGCGGGCTACCTGGCCGGCGAGATCCGCGACCCGGCCCGCACGCTCCCGCGGTGCCTCGTCGGCGGGACGCTGAGCGTCACCGCACTGTACCTGCTCGTGAACCTCGCGTTCGTCTACGCGCTCGACCCCGAGGAGATGACGGCGCGGTCGAAGGACGAGGTGCAGCCGGTGGCGGAACTGGCGGTGCGGGCGCTGTTCGGCTCGACGGCGGCGAGCGTGGTCGCGGTGGCGCTGGGGCTGTGTCTGGTCGCGACGGTCAGCGCGTTCGTGCTGACCGGGCCGCGGGTCGCGTTCGCGATGGCCCGCGACGGCGCCTTTCCGGCCTTCGCCGGCCGCCTCCACGCGACCCGCCTGACGCCGGTCCCCGCGACGCTCACGCTCGCGCTGGCGGCCGCGGCGCTGGTGTGGGCCGGGTCGTTTTTGGAACTGCTCGACTACGCCTCCGTCGGCCTGGCGGCGCTCACCGGGCTGACGGTCGCGAGCGTGTTCCCGCTGCGCCGACGGACGGACCTCCCGCACCCCTACCGCATGCCGCTGTACCCGGTGCCGCCGCTCGCGTTCCTCGTCCTCACCGCCCTGACGATCGGGTCCGCCCTCGTCGACGAGGGGCGCCGCGTGCCGGGGCTGCTCAGCCTCGCGACGCTGCTGGTCGGCGTCCCGCTGTCGCGGCTGATCCCGAACGGCACAGGGCTTGCGGAACCCTCGGCGGGCTCGCCGAAGTGAGGCACACGGGCGACGGATTCCGCCCGATCACCGCCCCCGCACACTTCGGCTCCGTAGGCTGACACCATCCAAAGGAGGTGTGCCGTGGCGGATTCGCCGTGGATCGTCGAAGTGACGATGGAGAACTTTCAGGAAGTCGTGGTGAACGGGTCGCGGCAGCGCCCGGTGGTCATCGACTTCTGGGCGGAGTGGTGCGGGCCGTGCCGGCGGCTCGCGCCGCTGCTGGAACAACTCGCGGTGCAGAGGAACGGCGGGTTCCTGCTCGCGAAGGTCAACACCGACGAGGCCCCGGACCTCGCGCAAGCGTTCCGGGTCGACGGCATCCCGGCCGTCTTCGCGGTCCGCGACGGGCAGGTCGTGAACCACTTCACCGGCCTCTTGCCCGAAGACGCGCTGAACGAATTCATCGACAGCCTGGGTCCCGCAGCGCCGGCCGAACCGGCGGAGCCCACACCGCTCGACCGCGCGATCGAGTTGGAGGGCCGCGACCCGTCCGCGGCCGCCGAAGCGTACCGCGCGATGCTCGCGGCGGCCCCGGACGACCCCGCGGCGCGGGTCGGGCTGGCGCGGGTGTTGCTCGCAACGCCCGGCCGCGAGTCCGAAGCCACCCCGCTGCTCGCGGGCGACGAGTTCGGGGACTTCGCGACCGAGGCGAAGCGGCTCGACACGGTTATTCAGCTCCGCGCGGTGCCGCACACCGATTCGGACCTCTCCGCGGCGCGGGGTGCGGTCGGCGCCGAGGGGAAGCTCACGTTGGCGAAGGTATTGGCGGCCCGGGGCGAGTACCCCCTGGCGCTCGACGCGCTGTTGGAAGCGGCCGAGGACGACAAGCAACTCGGCCGCACCACCGTCCGCGAACTGATGCTGAAGGTGTTCGAGGTGATCGGCCCGCGGAGCGAGCAGGCCGACGATTATCGCCGGCGGTTACAGAGCCTGCTGTATTAGTGTGGTCCGCTCGCTCCGCGAGCGGTTGTTTTGTGGTCGGTGTCGCAACGACTTCTGCCGTGTCGCTGTTCCGTACGTGTCGCACCGCTCGCGGAGCGAGCGGACCACTCTGAAATCACCGCCGCGTGTAAAACGTCGCGGTCGGCGTCACCTTCTCCGCCTTCCACGCCGGCGACGACTTGAACCAGTCGTCGAACGGCGTGTCGGTCCGCGTCAGCGCGAAGTCGAACGGGCCGTACTGCGGCTCCCATTTCGCCAGCGCCGGGGCCGGGGCGTCCTGCGCCGCGACGAACTCCTTCAGCCACGGACCGCCGAACACCTCGCACCGGTCGTCCACGAACACCTTGTAGCCCGGCGCGTGGTAGATCACGAACCCACCGTCGATGTAGCCGGAGTTGAACAGGCGGTTGTGCGGGTCGCCCGGCTTCGGCTCGTGCGCCTTCAGCGCGTCGAGCACTTCGACCGGCCAGTGATCCGGGTCGTGCATCGCCCACCCGCTGCCGATCAGCGGGGCGGGCACGTGCGCCGCTTGCAGAGCGAGCGCGAGTAACACCGCCGCGACGGGTAACCACACACTCGCCCACCACGGGCGCGGTTCAGCGCTGCCGGGCTGGTAGAAGTCCGGCCGGTACGCGGCCAGCCACAGCGCCCATCGCGTGTGCTTCCACATCGCGGTCATCGCGACCACCGCCGTCACCGCGAACAGCGACGCGTGCCGGCACCGGCTGAAGGTCAGCACGAGCCACACCAGCGGCAACAGCCACGACACGCGGAGCGCGCTCCGCTTCACCCCGTACAGCACGAACAGGTACACCGCGGCCAGCGCCAGGACCGGCCACGCCGAAGGAGTAGCCACGTCCAGCGGGCGGTGCTCGACGATGATCTCGCGCAGCTCCGGCGCCCCCATGATGACGTTCCACGTCTTCAGCATGTCGAGGCCGTAAGGGCTCACGAGCGTACCGAGAACGCATCCGACCGCGACGAGCGCGAGCGGCCCGACCTGGTGCCACGATTTGAGCGGCGACGGGCGCCCCAGCGCGAACCAGACGACCCACCCCGCGAACGCGATGCAGACCGTCCCGATACCGCCCAAAACGCCGCCGTGGACGTTCGTCCACACCGCGCACAGCGGCACAAGCCAGAACAGCCTCTTCAGCCGCGGGCGGGCCGTGTCGGTTTCGACGAGCAGCACCATGACGGCCGTCATGGCCGCGAGGGTGAACAGGTGCGGGCGGACGTGGAAGTGTGCCCCGGCCGCGGCCAGCGCCAGTGCGATGACGGCGCCCGCGAGCGCCGCGTTCAACCCGGTGCGGAGGAGCCGCGCCGTGAGCCACGCGAAAACCGCAGCGATGATCGTGACCGCGCCGAGCAACTGCGTGTCGAAGCCGCCGGCGCGGTGCGCGAGGGCCATCGCGACCTCGCCGAGCCACTGGTACGGCACCCACCACGTCCCCGCGAACGTGAACGTGTACGGGTCGGAGCGGATGAACCCGTCCCGGAGGACGAGTTCGCCAGTGGTGGTATGCCAGAAGGTGCCGGGGTCTTTGAAGAACGCCGACCGCCCGGCCGCGAGCAGGAGCAGCCAGACGGCCACGAACGCCACCGCACCCGGGGCGAGCCACCGCGGCAACGTCATGCCGTCACCGTGGCGTGCGCGAGCGCGAGGGGAGAGCGGGTAACGTGTCTCATGTGGAGAGCGTAGAGGGCGAGCACCGCGGGCGACACCCACAGGAACCAGAACGAGCCGGTTTGAAGCAGGTTCATCGCGAGGCAGCCGACGTTCACCGCGACCAGCCCCGCGAGGACGAAGGGCGAGGAACCTAACCCCCCGTCCCCCTTCCCTAAGAAGGAAGGGTGGGACTTATGCGCATCGCCTCCTGAATCAACGCCTGCGGCACCAGTGGGTGAAACGTTGTACCTGCCCATCGAGCGACGCGGTTTGTCGCTGTCGGCGCCACCCCCTTCCTTCTTAGGGAAGGGGGACGGGGGGTTAGGTCCCGCAGCCACCATCACAAACGCCGCGGGCAGCAGCACCATCATGTCGAACGGCCACGCGCCGTACGGGGCGGTCACGAACGACACCAGCAGGACGAGCGGGAGCTGTTCGGTCCAGTTCCAATCGGCCCGCTTGTGCCAGCGGTACATCGCGAACCACGCCAACCCGACCGCGAGCGGGACGAACTGTAACCGGAAGAGGCGCTCCCCGAACGCGAGGCGCAGCAGCGTCCCGATGGTTGGCGAGGCCCACTGCGCCGGCGGGCAGTTGCCCATAGCGTCCGCGTACTGGTGCCAGACGTGCGGGTTTAACGCCAGCGGCAGCGCCGCGCACGCGGCGCCGGCCAAAGCACCGCCGACGATCACGCGCCACCGCCCGCGGGCGAGCGCGTCCGCCGCGATGCCGACCCACAACAGGTACGCCAGGTGCGGCTTGATCGCGACGAGTACCGTCGCGGCACCCGCGGCGTACTGCCACCGCGGGTCACGGTCCCAGCGCCGCGCGCATTCGAGGAACAGCACCGCGCCGAGCAGGAGGAACGGGCCGATCTGCCCGCTGTTCAGCGCGAACAGCGTCGGCAGGAACCCGAACGCGACCGCCCACCCGATCCACCGCCGCGCGCGGTCGCCTCCGAATAGCAACCACAGCCGATCGGCACAAAAGCCGGTTACAGCGAGGTGAACCAGCAGCCACAGGAGTTGTGCCTCGCGTGCGGGGAGCAGCCCCAGTGGCAGCACGAAAGGCAGCGACCAGGGCGGGTTCCACATCATGACCGCTTCGGACGTGTCGCGGCCCGCGGACCGCTGGAGCGGGAGCAAGAGCGACTCGTCGAACGGGTTCTGACCGTCGAGCGTGAGCCGCGCGGCCGCCCAGTACTCGACGAAGTCGTCGGGCGGCCACACCGTCGGGTCGGCGAGAAGCTGCCGGACCTGACCGGCGAGCAAGACGCCGGTCGCGGCCAGAACCGCGAGCATCAGCAGGTTGCGCGGAGTCATGCCCCAACTTAGAACGAAAACTGTGGCTCTGCGCGAATCCCGCCGCCGTTACCGCTTCGCCCGGCTCGCATCGGCGACGGTCATCGCCCCGTAGCCCTCCCGCCACTGCGCCTGAATTTCGATCTGTCCGGCAAACTCGTCCGCACCGAGTTTCGCTTTCCAGTCCTTCTTCACCTTCTCTGCCGAGTCCACGTACACCTTGACCAGATACTTACCCGCGGGCAGCGTCGGCTTCCCCTTCTCCCACGCCTTCGCGCGATCCGAGCCGGGAATCGCCAGTAACGTGAGCGTGTGCTGCCACACCTTCCCCTTGCCAAAGACGACGCGGTCGGAGGTGGCGACCGGTTCCCTCTCCCACGCACCGGCCTTCGCGTCCCAGGCGAACACCTCGACCGTCAGCAGCTTGTCCCCCCACGCGTCCGGGGTCTTCTCGATCTTCAGCCACGCCTCGGTTCCGAACTGCTTCGGGGCGGTGTCCTTCGGCGGCAGGTCCGCGGCCTTCTCGTACTTGCCGGCCTTCATCGCGGCCACGTCTTCGACCCAGGCGCGGACCGCCTTATAGCCCTGATCGCCGACGACGAACTTGACCCCACCGCCGTGCTTCACCTCGTTGAGCGGCTTCGTCAGGAGCAGACTCTTTTCGGGCCGTTCGAGGTCGATCAGTTTACTGGCGAGCAGGTACTCCATCGTCGCCTCCGGCCCGCCCTTCTTGAACCACGCGACCCGCTCGCCGTACTCCTTCACCAGCTTGTCGTTCTGCGGGTTGCCCTCGGTGTGGCAGTTCATGCACCGGAACCGCAGCGACCAGATGTTTTTCTCGAACGACTCCAGCATCCGGTCCTTCCGTGCGTGCCGCACCACCTCCGCGGGCTTCGTGCCGAGCGCGGGGACCTTCTCGGGTTTGGGCGCGTTCCGCAGCGCGGGGTCGGCGGCGCACGCCCTGATCCACGCCGCGAACGCTTCGTACTCGGCCTTCTGTTTCTTCGCGGTGATGAGCCCCGCGGCCTTCGGGTCGTTCGCCCCGCGGTTGATGAGCGCCAGGATCTTCGAGTTCTCGGGCTTGTCGATGTCGATGAGACCCTGGTCGCGCAGCGCCAGGAACGTGTCCTTCGCGGACGGCAGGATGTAGTTCTTCAGGTCGACCGCGGCGAGGTGGCACCGCACGCAGCTCGACGGGTCCGGGGATTTGAAGATCGGGAGGATGCGCTCCTCGAACACCTTTGTCGGGTCGTCTACGGCCCGGCCCTCCGGCGCGAGAGCGAAAAGTACGACGAGCGCGGCGGCGCGGCACATCGGGGCGGCTCCTGGTAGCGGGATGCCGCCAGCGTAATCCGAAACGCCCCGCGGAGCCAGCCTTCAATGCGCGGGCGCGACGGC
>JAFKJJ010000202.1 GCA_017306025.1 Planctomycetota bacterium | reverse complement strand
ACCCGGAGCGTGGGGTCGTCGGTCGAGCGGAACAGGGTATCAAGCCGGTCGGCCTCGGCCGGGGGTAACTGGACGCGGATCACGGCGGGTCCTCAGACGGAGGGGTTACCGCCGTTAGAGGATGGGACACCCTTGGTGGGTTCATGTATGAGGACCGAGGCGAAGGACGCGGGGGCCGACGTCCGGCAGCGGGCCGGGGCCGAAATCACCCGGCTCAAGAAACAGCGGGACGCGCTGAACGACCGACTCGCAACGATCAAGTCCGCCACCGCAAAGACCTGGGAAGAGGTCCGGTCCGGGATCACCAAGGCGACCGCGGATCTGGAGGAGACGCTCGACGACATTTTGAAGCCCTGACCATTCAATTTGCTGGGCCGCACCGAGGGTCCGGCTCGCGGCGCACGCGTTCGCTCAACGGAGGTCGTGAAATGGAAACGTTCAACGTTCCCGCCCTCGCCGTTCTCATTGCGGCACTCGTCGGCGGCGCGAACAGCAACCGGCCCGATCGGGTGATCCGCGTTTCCGGCGAAGGTGTGGCGACGGCGAAGCCCGACGTGGCGACGGTCAACACCGGTGCCGTGACCCGCGCGGCCTCGGCCACCGAAGCCGTCGCGGCCAACAACCGGGTGATGAAGGAGGTGCTGGCGAGCCTCAAGAAGCTCGACATCGCCGAGGACGACGTGCAGACGACGAACTTCGGCGTTCGACCCGTTTACAAGCGCGACGGGCGCGACCGCGTGACGTCGGAAATCGAGGCGTACGAGGTGTCGAATCGGGTCCGCGTCCGCGTGCGAAAGCTCGGCGAGCTGGGCAAGGTGCTCGACGCCGCGGTCGGGGCGGGCAGCAACCGCGTGTCGGGCATCGAGTTCACAGTGTCGGACGCAACGGCCGTGCGGGATCAGGCCCGGCGCCGCGCCGTTGCCGACGCGCGGCACCGTGCGGACGTGCTGGCGAAGGAAGCCGGGGTCCGGGTCGGTTGCGTCGTCTCGCTTCAGGAGCAGTCGGTCTACCGGCCGCAATCGCGTTTCGACGCCGGCGCCGCGCTCGCACGCGCCCCGACCGTCCCGGTCGCGACCGGCCGCGAGGAGTTCCGCGTAACGGTTCAAGTTGTCTTCGAGATCGCAGACCAATCGCCCGCCCGAGGAGGTCAGCCATGACGACCAACGCCCCTTCCACCGCGGTCGGCGCGTTCGGCACCCGCGAACAGGTAGAAGCCGCCGTCGCCGAACTGCGCGCCGCGGGGTTCGACGGTTCGCAGATCGGGATCGCGACCGGCCCCACCGCCGCGCGCGAGGCCAGCGGCCCGCCGACATGGGAGTCCGGGGGCGCGCTCGGCGGTCTGAGCGGTGCCGCCCTGGGAGGGCTGGCGGCCGGACCCGCGGGGATGCTCGGCGGCGCGCTGGTCGGGTTGCTCCTGGGCGCCCTGATCGACCTGGAGATTCCGGAGCAGGACGCCCGCTGGTACGCGGGCGAGGCCGAGGCGGGCCGTATCGTCGTCACGGTCCGCACCGAGGGGCGGTACG
>JAFKJJ010000259.1 GCA_017306025.1 Planctomycetota bacterium | reverse complement strand
TGCCCGACGCGGCCGTGATGACGAGCCCGTACGCAACCCCCGCCCACAACAGCCGGTGCGTGTCGCGAATCACCCCCAGGTCGAGGCTGAACGCCACCCCCAGCGCGTACGCCCCGGTCGCGGGCACGACGAGCGTCGCCGCGAGGAAGAAGCCGATCACGCCGAGCTTGCCGAGGAAGTAGTCGACGCGCCGGACCGGGCGGGAGAGGTACAGCGGCAGCGCGTTGAACCGCAGGTCGCGGCTGACGAGGTTCGGCCCGACGATCATCACCAGGAACAGCGAGCAGACGAGTTCGGCCTTGAAGAAGTAGGTGTAGGCGATAGTCCAGACGGCCGAGCGGAAGTCGCGGGGCTGGGCCAGCATCTCCGGCGGCAGCAGCCGCTGGAGGAACGTGATGACGGACTCGGCCTGCTGTTCGAGGAGCCCCCAGAGGGTGAGGAACGCGACCAGCGCCAGCGCCGGCATCCACGCAACGAACATCAGGAGCCGGACGAACCGGTTCTGAAGCTGCGCGCGCACGCCGTGCCGGGCGACCGCCAGCCACCGCCAGCCGTGTCCGGAGAGCTCGCCCTGCCAGTGTTGGTAGCCCTGATCGAAGATCGGCATGGCTTATCCCGACTCGTGATTCGGGAGGTCGAAAGTCGCGAGGGTCGAAAGTCGAAAGTCGAAGTTCCATCGGTCGGGAACCCGTGGCCGCGTGCCTCAAATCGTAAAGCCGAGGTCCGCGACCGCCCCTGGCTTTACGACCTTCGACCCTCGCGACTTACGACTTTCGGTATCCCGGCTTTACGACCTTCGACTATTTCGGCCCGACCGCTTCGAGGAACACGTCTTCGAGCGAGCTGCGGTGCGGGCGCAGGTGGCGGATCTGGTCGCCCAGCTCCGCCGCGAGCCGCCAGAGCAGGTCCGGCGTCTGCCCTTCCGGCAGCTCCACCCGTAGCGTCTCCTCGTGCGCCTTCGCGTCGCCGCCCGCGGCCCGCAGCCGCGACAGGAACGCGTCCGGGTCGCCCTTCAGCCGCACGTCGAAGGACCGCGGGTGCGCCTGCTTCATCTCCTGAATGTTGCCCTGGGCCAGGAGCGCGCCGCGGCCCATCACGATGACGTGGTCGCACACGGCCTCGACGTCCGGCAGGAGGTGGCTGCTGAAAAGCAGGCTCATCCCCTTGCCGTGCGCGAGGTCGCGGGCCAGTTCGATCATCTCCTGCCGGCCCGCGGGGTCCATGCCGTTGGTCGGCTCGTCGAGGATGAGCAACTTCGGATCGTGGACGATGGCCGCGGCGAGCTTGAGCCGCTGCTTCATGCCGGTGGAGTACGACTCGACCCGCCGGTAACGGGCCTCGTCGAGCCCGATGTAGTTGAGCACCTCGTGGGCGCGCTGCATGGCGTCGGTCGGGGTCATTCCGCAGAGTTCGCCGGCGTAGGCCACGAACCCGACGCCCGGCACGGACGGGAACAGGCACTCGTCCTCGGGCATGAACCCGACCCGCTGGCGGATGTCGAGGCTCCGGGTGCGGATGTCGAGTCCGAGCACTTCACCGGCGCCCGAGTCGATGTTGATGAGGCCGAGGAGCGTGCGGATGAGGGTGGTTTTGCCGGCGCCGTTGGGTCCGAGCAGGCCGACGGCGCCGGCCGGGACCTCCACCGACAGCTGGCGCAGGGCGGTGATCGGGCCGTACGTCTTGGTGACGTTGCTCAGCCGAAAGAGCATCGCTTCCCCCGAAGGCGCGGCGCGGGGCGCACAAGGGGAATACGCCCGCGGGCGGCGGCCATTTTACCGGCCGGCCATTTTCCCTCACTTTTCCCATCGCCTCTTCGGATTTTCGGCCGCGGGCGTCCGCCGCGGACGGACGGTTCGCATGTGTTTGTGGGAGAACCCGGTTCCGCGAGACCGTCCCGTGACGGGCCTCGTGAAGCGACGGGCGCCGGGTCGTTCCGGCGCGCCCCGACCTTTGGACCGAATTTTTGGCCGACGCGGAGGTTTTCGCGGATCTACAGGCGCCCGTCTCGTGACACGTGAGCGCCTATGCCGAACACCGATCTGCGCCCCGGCGACCTGGAACTGATCTCGGACTTCAAGGCCGGCAGCGAGTCCGCCGCACAGGAACTGTTCGACCGCTACTGCGAGCGGCTGATGCGACTCGCGAAGCGCCGGATCGGTCAGCGCATGGTCAGTCGCGTGGACCCCGAGGACGTGCTCCAGTCCGCGTTCCGCACGTTCTTCAACCGCGTCCGCAACGACGAGTTCTCGTTTCGGGAAGAAGACGACCTCTTCAAGCTGCTCGTCCGGCTCACCGTTCACAAGGCGTTGCGGCAGATCGCGTTCCACCGCGCGCGGAAGCGGAACCCGGAGCTGGAAGCCGGCCAGGGGAGCGACGCGCAAGACGTGCTCGAACAGGTTTCCGCGGACGAGCCGTCGCCGGAGACCGCGGTCGCGGTGGTGGACGAGTTCGAGCGGTTCATGGGCCAGCTCCCGCACCTCGACCGGCAGGTCGTCGCGCTGAAACTTCAGGGCTACTCGACGCTCGAAATCGCGGGGCAAATCGGCTCGTACGACCGGAAGGTGCGGCGCATCCTCGTGCGCGTGCAGAACCTCGCACGGGAGCAGGCGGACGAGACGGGGTGACGTTTCGGGCGTGTCCGCGGCGCGGCGCGTTTCGGAATAACCGGGTACGGGGCACCGACCCCGCCCGCGCGCCCACCCCAGAAGCCCAGACATGACCGCTACCGACCACTTTTCTGCGGGCCGGCTCCGCGCGGCCATCGACACGCAACTCGACACCGTCGAGGCGACCCCGGCCGACCACGCGGCCCGACTCCTCCTGTTCGAGTTGCTCGCGTTCGCCGGCGACCTCGACCGTGCCCGCCGGCACCTCGACCGGCTGCACGCGGTCGAGCCCCTCCAACGCGCCCTTGATGCCGAGGACCACCGCCGGGCGGTGTTCGCCGGGCGCCGTTCCCCCCGGTGCCTCGGCGCGGCTCCCGACCACCTGCTCCTGCGGCTGGAGGCGCTACCGTACCTCGCGCGCGGCGAACACGCCGAGGCGCGCCGACGGCTCGACGAGGCGAACGGCATCCCCACCGCGGCCGGCACCCTGAACGGCGCCCCGACCGCCGGGCTGTGCGACGCGGACGAGCGGTTCGGTACCGTGCTGGAAGTGTTCGCCCCCGGCGGGGCCTACAGTTGGGTGCCGCTCGAACAGGTCGAGAGCATCGCGATGGCCCCGGCACGCGCGACGCGCGACGCCCTCTGGCGGCCGGCCCGCCTGTCACTCGTCGATGGGCCAGAGGTCGACGTGCTGCTCCCCACCCTGTACCCCGGCACACACGAGCACCCCGACGACGAGGTGAGGCTGGGCCGGACGACCGAGTGGATCGGGGCGGACGGCGAATGCGCGCGGGGGGTCGGGGGGCGAGTGTTCCTGAGCGAGAGCGCTGTGGTTCGGTTCGCGGACGTGACCAGCCTGAAGCGGCCCGCGCGCGGCCTTTAACTACCCGCCGGGGCCGCCGGCGCGCCTTTCTTTACTGTAGCCGCTTCAACCGGTCGGCCAGTTCGTCGTCGGCGGCGGACGACCACGTGAACTCCGGCGGTGGGACGAACCCCCCTTCGGCGTTGAGCGCCGCGGCCGGCACCGGGCGCAGGGACGCCATTCCCAAGAGCCGTCCGTTCAGCCGCAACTCGAACCCGCTCACGCGGTCCAGTTGCGCCGCGTCGAACAGCGCCGGCGCGAAGACCGACGGGGCGTCGGTCACCACCGCCTCCGCGTCGCGCCACAGCACCGGGTACAGTTCGCCGGTCGAAACGCCCATCACCTCGAACCGGCACACCGCGGCCGCGCCCGCCTCGCCGCCGCCGAGCACGAAGCAAGGGCCGATCCGCTCCGCGCCCACCAGCGACGGCGGCAGCTTCGCCGTGCGGACCGCGCCGCCCGTGTCCACCACCACGAACCGCGATTCGAGCAACCGCACCCCGGACTCGAACCGGTCGGCCGCGGTCGCGTGGACCCGCTGCGTCGTCAGTACGCGGTCGCCGGCGGTCCACGTCACCCACCACCCGCCCGCCTGTCGCGGCACGGCCGGGCACGCGGCGGCCACGACCGCTTCCGAGCGGGCCAGTTGCGCCGCGGTCAGCGCCACCGGTACCGCGTGTGTGCGCCCGGCCGCCTCGTCGTGGAACACCACCTTCAGCCCGAGTTCGGCGAGCGGCGCGAGTGCCGAGGAGCACCGGAGCAGCGCCGCCGCGATCAACCCCTCGCAACGGTCGGGAACGAAACTGGTTGCCGCGACGGTGCTTCCGCCGAGCCGTACCGAAACGGTCGGGTTCACCATCGCGAGCCCCGCGAGGAACAGGCCCGGCGTGAGAACGTGAACGGGGATACTCGCGAGCACGCGGCCCTTCCACAGAAGATCACCGCGGAGCGTGTCGAGCGGTACCGGGAACCGGAACGTGACGCGGCACCGGTCGTCGAGGTCGGGGCGGATGGAGTCGGCCGGGAACGTGGCGAACGGAAGGCGGAAGGCGAAGTCGGTCTTGCGGCGCGCGGTCAGGGGCAGGCGCACGAGCACGTCGACGACGGCGGCGTCGGCGGTCCAGGGGACCGGCGCGTCCCAGCGGGTACCGCCGGCGCGTTCGTACCCGACGGCCGCGGAGAGCGGGCGCGGGCGGGCGCGGCGGAGCAGGCTATCCCGCGCCCAGGCGAGCCAGTGCGTCGGCCACAGCGACATCGAGAGCGTCTCCGGTCGGCGCGGGTGCGGGCGTGCCGCAGGTCAGACACGTCGGCGACCGCGCGATTCGCAGCCGGTGTGATCGGAACGCGACGTCGAACACGCCCGGCACCGCCTGGAGGGAAAAGAGCAGACTGGTGAAATCGGCCGGCGGAGAAGAGCCCCTCCCTCCGGCCCCCTCCCCCGGGGGGAGAGGGGGAGCCAGAGAGGGCGACTCTCCGGACGCCGTCGGATTCCGAAGGTCTTGCTCCCCCTTCCTTTCCAGGGAAGGGGGTTGGGGGGTTAGGTTCCTCGCTTCGCCCAATGTCACCGCCGCGTGCAACCCCGCGATGACCGCGATGCTCGCCTTGCTCGCGGGGACGGTCGTTTCGGGCTGCGCGGCGTTCGGGTTGCTGTAATCGGGCGGCGGCCCGCTCGGCTGTTCGGTCACCTCGCGCTGGAGGTAGCTCGCGACGCACCCGTAGCACGCCCCGCCCGGCGTGAACCGGTGGACCCACCCGCCGATGCCGCCGCTGAGCACCTCGCCGAGCGTCCACGGCTTGTTCGCGGCGCGCATCAGCGCGTCGAAGGCGAATTTCGCGGCCTCGTTGTCCGCGGCGCAAATGCCGATGTCGCATTCGGCCGCGAGCCGCGCGAATTCGGCCTGTCGCGCAGGGTCGGTGATGTCCGCGACGAGCGCCTCGAACGCGACATCGGGCCGGATCGCGCGAACCCATTCCGCCGCGAGTTCCGCCTTCAACTTTCCGACCGCGGACGGCGGGAACAGGTGGCGGTGAACGTTGTGCGGCTTGTAAACGTCCGGTTCGACGAGCGTGACACGCGTCACGCACGGGTCGCGGGCGACGAGGTCGAGAACCGCCATCCCGCCGCTTCCGGCGCCGACCTGGAAAAGGCGCATAGTTCCACGTTCCGAGTTCCAGAGTTCCGAGACGAACCAAGAACCACAAAACACGCCGGCCGGTGTCTTCAACTTGGAACTTGGAACTCTGGAACGTGGAACTGTTTCATTTCGCTTCCGGCAAGGGCCACTCTCCGGTCTCGTGCCACACCTCGTAGCAGAGCAGCCAGCGCCACGCCGCGACGATCGCGAACACGCAGGTGAACTGGCTCGCGTCCCACCGGCTCGCGGCGCGCGTCGACCCCTGGCGCCACAGGCACATCGTCTGCCCTTCGAGCAGGTGCGGGCAGTGCTTCAGTGGCGTCAGGACGCGCGTCTCCGGCGGCACGATCGGGTAGCTGGAGAGCAGCCGCGTTTCCATCCGGTAGACGTTGTGGCACGGCTTGAGGCAGTATCCCAGCACCAGGCCGCCCCCGATCCGCGTCACGGAAATGCGGTATTCGGGGTCGCGTCCGGCGTTGTACCGCTCAATGGCCGGCACCTCGACGGCCAGCAGCCGCCGCTTTCCGGGTTCGGTGTCCAATAGCCCCATGAGAGTAGGCAGTGGGCGGTGGGCAGTGAGCAGTGGAACGCGAGAACCGCACGGCCTGTTGGCCGGCCGTCTTTAACTGTCCACTGCCTGCTGCCCACGGTCCGCTGTCAGTAGTGACACGGGACGGACTTCACCGCGGCGATGACCTGTTCGTCGGGTACCTCCTCCGCGGTGCCCGCGAAGCTGGTGTCCTTGGGGTCGATGAGCAGCGCGACGCCGCGATCGGAGTGGCCCCGCAGGGCGGTGATCAGTTGGCGGCGTTCGGCCTCGGCGAGCGGACGAAAGTCCATGACACGATCCTCTGAAGCGGACGAGGGACGAAACGGGCGACGGTCAACCAGCCGTCGAACGGGCCGGGTGCGGGAGGCACCCGAAAATGGTTCGCAGTCGATTCGCACGGCCGGGGCCGTACGCGGTCGGGTTGTCGAGGCGGCCGTCGTCGTGAAAAGGCGGCGGTCGGATGCCGTGCTTCCAGCCGAAGCAGGGTGCTTTGGAGCGGCCGTGAAGCCCGGCTCTGCGGGCGACAGGTCGCGAGATCCAACAGAAGGCGGCCGTGAAGCAACACTTCGCTGCGACAGGTCGCGAGGTCCAACAGGAGCGGCCGTGAAGCCCGGCTCTGCGGGCGACAGGCCGCGAGGTCCGATGAAGAGGCCGGTCCTGGCGTTGGGGACGCGCTAACGGGATCGGTCGTCGGTCGAACCGACACCCCTATGATAACCGCGCCACGCACCCGCACAAGTAGAAGTACGCCCGCGCCGGCTTCACCAGTCATGAATACCGAGCTCGTCAGCATCTCTCTCACGTCGGGCGTTCGCCTCGCGGGCACTTACCTGCCCGGCACGGGCGCACCGGATTTTGCCGTCGTCTGGGTCCACGGCTTCGGCAGCCACCGCGGCGGGGAGAAGGCCGAAGCGGTCCGCGCCGAGTGTTCGCGCCGCGGGTGGGCGTTTGCGGCGTTCGACTTCCGCGGCCACGGCGAAACTGGCGGTGCGATGCACGAGCTGCGCGCCAGCCGGCTCCTCGAAGACCTCGCGGCGGTCCGCGACTTCCTCGCGGAACGCGGACACACCCGGCTGGGACCGGTCGGGTCGAGCATGGGCGGGTTCGCGTCCGCGTGGTTTACGAAGCAAAACGCGGGCCGGGTCGTGGGGTGCGTGCTGCTGGCTCCGGCGTTCGGGTTCCTCGATCGCCGATGGAACGGTCTCACGTCGGGAGAACGCGAAGAGTGGCGCCGCACCGACCGGCGCCGCGTCAAGAACGATTGGGTGGACGTGGAAATCGGCTACGGACTGGTGGAAGAGCGCGAGCGGTTCGCGCCGGACGATCTGGTCCGCGACTGGCAGACGCCCGCGCTCCTGTTTCACGGGCTCGCGGACGACACGGTTCCCGACAGCGACAGCCTGTTCTTCATTCGACACGTCGACTACCCGCGCGTGGAACTGCGGCTGCTCAAAGACGGCGACCACCGGCTGACCGCGCACAAGGACACGATCGCCGCGGCCGCCGGAGAGTTCTTCGCCGGGCTATTGGGCTCGCGCTGAGGTTCCGGTCACGGCGACTTCAGCGCGAAGTCGGCCTTGTCGGTCCCGTCCGCGGGCACATCGAACGTCAGTTCCGAGTTGACGTGATACCGGCCCGGAATGAACGGCCGGTCGCCCTTCTTGCCCTTAGCCTTGCTCTCCGCGTCGCGGTCCTGGCTCCCTTCCGGCGCCCAGATACGAACCTGGTGCTTGCCGACGACGGCGCCGGCCTGCGACTTGTCCAGTTGCGAGCGGAGCGTGTACCGGCCGTCCCTGTCGGTGATCCCCGTCGAACCTGAGCCGACCGGCTCCTTCGTGGTCGCGGTCGGCTGGAAGTCGACGGAGACCCCTTCGAGGGGCTGGTCGTTGAGCGTCACGCGGCCCGAAACGGCCGCGAACTTCGTGCCCCCGCCGCACCCGGTCAATCCGGCCAGTGCGGCGACGAGCGCGGCGGTGGTGAGAGCGCGCATGAGTGCCTCCGGGTCCGTCCTCGGGTCAGTTCTGCGGGACCACTTCGCCGCCGGCGACGGTCGCCATTGCGACCCACTGGTTCATGTCCATGCCCTGGCGGATGAACCGCACCGATCCGTCGGCGTGGACCGCGTTCATCCCGCCGGTGTGGAACGCGCCCCAGCCCCGCTTGCACGGGTTCGAGTCGCCCTGGGCGGCGCACGCGTCGTAGTCCGGCAGGAAGGTGCGCGACTGCGGGACCGCCGACGACTGGCTGTACGACGTGTACGTGTACGCCCAGAACGACGCCCGCCGCGGCTGGGTCCGCGTCGCGTACTCCGCGATCATCACCGTGTTCGAGGTGCCGTCGGTGATGCTGCCGAACGTCTCCGCGGTCAGCCCGTACTGCGCCGACGTGCCGTGCAGCACGCCCCGCTGTTCCCGTGGCAGGTTCCGCCCGCTGTCCGGGTCATCGAACCACCAGCTCTCGCCGTTGGGGCCGTAGCCGCGCCCGGACATCGCACGGTACGAGCTGGTCATGTAGTTCTGTCCGCTGCCGTTGCCGCTGGCCGGCTGCGTCGGCTTGCCCGCGTTCGGGTCCGAGGGGCAGAAGTACGTCTTCACCGGCTGCGAACCGACGTTGGTGACGTTGGTCGCGTCCTCGTTCGCGAGCCCCTGGTTGTACCTCTTGTACAGGTTGTCCTGTTCCATGTACGGCAGGATCTCGATGGCCCAGTTCGTGCCGCTGTTGGTCGAGCAGCACGGGCCGTTGGTCACGCCGCCCACCGGAAACCTGCCCATCGCGTCGTGGTGGTTGTGGCAGGCCAGGCCCATCTGCTTGAGGTTGTTGCTGCACGACATGCGCGCGGCGGCCTCGCGCACCTTCTGCACCGCGGGGAGGAGCAGTCCGATCAGGATGGCGATGATCGCGATCACCACCAGCAGCTCAATGAGCGTGAAGCCGCGCCCACGACGGGCGCCGATGCCGGGGAGAAGCATCGCGGACCTCCGGAAATGAGTGGAGACGAACGGGCGATCAATGACCGAATACGATTCGCGAGCCGACGACTTGCCGGTGAGGGGGCGACGTGTGCGAGCGGCCCTCACTCATCAACAACTCATACCGCAACGGCCACGCGGACGCCAGAGAAAAAGCAAGCGGTTACAAACGACGATCGCGGCGCGGCCCTCTGTTCGCGCCCGCCCGGACGCGATAGCTTCACCCTCATCCGTCCGCCGTCCTCAACAAACCGGAGCCCATCGTGCGACTGCTCTCCCTGCTCTCGCTCCTCGTGTGCCCGTGCCTCGGCTCGGCGGCCCCGGAGATCCCGGCGCCGCCGACCGAGCTGGTCGATTACGTCACCAAGAAGGACGACTCGTTCTCGTGGAAGCTCGCGGACGCGAAGAAGACCGACGCGGGCACCGTGTACGAGATCGACCTCGTCTCGCAGACGTGGCACGACATCAAGTGGGACCACAAGTTGCAGATCTTCGTCCACAAGGACGCCAAGCCGCAGGCCACGATGGTGCTGTGGAACCAGGGCGGCCGGCCGAACGCGCTCTCCGGGGTGATGGGCCTGGCGATCGCGGAGCGCGTCAAGGCGCCGGTCGCGTTCCTGTACGGCGTGCCCAAGCAGCCGCTCTTCGGCGGTAAGACCGAGGACGCCCTCATCGCCGAAACGTTCGTGCGGTACCTCGACACGAAGGACGGCTCGTGGCCGCTGCTCTTCCCGATGGTGAAGAGCGTGGTGCGGGCGATGGACTGCCTGCAGGAGTTCGCAAAGAAGGAATGGAACTTCGAGGTGAAGTCGTTCGTCGTGACGGGCGCGTCCAAGCGCGGGTGGACGAGCTGGCTGACCGGGGCCACCGGCGACAGGCGCGTGAAGGCGATCGCGCCGATCGTCATCGACACGCTCAACATGCCGATGCAGATGAAGAACCAGGTGAACGCGTTCGGCCGGCCGAGCGAGATGATTAAGGACTACACCGAGCGGAAGCTGGTGCCGATCCCCGACACGCCCGAGGACAACTGGGTCTGGTCGCCCCAGGGGGTCGTCGACATGCACCGACCCGAGACGTGGGGATATCTCCAGTTCTCCACGCAGCCCCCCGGCGGCGAGCCCGTCGCCTTCCGCCCCGACCACGCGTATCCCGCGAAGCGAAGGCTGATG
>JAFKJJ010000258.1 GCA_017306025.1 Planctomycetota bacterium | reverse complement strand
AGGCCGGTGCCGACGCCGTGTGTCACCTGCGTGCCTTGTTCCGCAGCGAGAAAGGCCAGTGGGAGGCTTACTGGGCCTCGCTCGCCGCATGAAATCTACCAACACTAATGACGCTCACCCGTGTATCGCAGGAGAGCCGGATAGCTCCCGGCCCATGCCCACCGGTCGGTGCCGAACCGTACGTACCGCAGGCTGCGGAACGACCCGTTCTCGGCCACCGCTTCGAGCACTTGCGGGAACGGCCCGCTGTTCAAGACCAGCGTTTCCACGTTCGCGAAGTTGCCCGCGCGCAGGAAGTCGAGCACCGGCGTGCGGAAGAACGACACCTTCAGCCAGCCGACCCGTTCCAGCGCCGGACTCTTCGCCACTTCCGCGAGCAGTTCGGAGTACTGCCCGCGATCGGCGAGCGGGTCCGTCGCCCGGTCCGACGCGAACAGGTGAACGTCCCACAGCGGGCACGCGGCGAACGGGCCGTCTTCTTCCGGGACGTAGCGCCGCGCCGGGCTGTCGGCGGGCAGCGGCGGCAGGTAGTGAAAGGCGAATCCGCCGGAGACGGGAATTCGGCCGAGGAACTCCTGCGGCCGGAGGGCGCGGAACGGCCGCAGGAACCCGCGGTCGAAGGGGGCCGAAGAGGACCGAAAGGGAAACGCCCCGCGCCACTTCCGGCCGTGATGGAAAAGCAGTCGGCGCTCGCGCTGGGCGAGCGCGGGAGCGAATTTGCGCGGCCCAGCGCCCGAGCCCGGCCCGGCGCCCAAGCCCCCCGGCGCGGGGCGCCAGCCCCCCGGCGCGATACGCGCCAGTTCGCACTGCAGACGGATGAACTCGGCCCGCCCGCGCTCCCCGCGCGACACGACCGGCGGGAAGCGGTCTGCGTGCTCGTCGAGCCAGTCGGCGTAGACCAGCCGCGGCGCGTCGTCGTGCGGCGCGGCCAGGACCGCCCGGTAGAGTGCCCGTTCCTCCACGCGCACGCCCTCCGCCACCCTTGCGGGTCGCCCGTTGCGTCGGTATCCCAAACCACGCTCGGCCCGGCCCTCAAGCTACGCTACCACAGAAGGAGTCTCGCGTGCGCACCCTCATCACCGGCGGAGCCGGGTTCATCGGCTCTCACCTCTGCGAGCGGTTCCTCAACGAGGGGCACGAGGTGATCGCGGTGGACAACATGATCACCGGCGATCTGGCGAACCTCGACCACCTGCGCACCAACCCGCGGTTCCGGTTCATCGGGCACGACATCTCCAACCCGCTGAAGGTGAAGGACAAGCTCGACAACGTGCTGCACTTCGCCAGCCCGGCCAGCCCGGTCGACTACCTCGAACACCCGATCCCGACGCTGAAGGTCGGCGCGCTGGGCACGCACAACACGCTGGGGCTCGCGAAGGCCCACGGCGCGCGCTACCTGCTCGCGAGCACCAGCGAGGTCTACGGGGACCCGCTCGAACACCCGCAGAAGGAGACGTACTGGGGCAACGTGAATTGCGTCGGGTTCCGCGGGTGCTACGACGAGGCCAAGCGGTTCGCGGAGTCGATCGTGATGGCCTACCACCGCGTCCACGGGGTGAACACGCACATCATCCGCATCTTCAACACCTACGGCGAGCGGATGCGGCTCAACGACGGCCGCGTGCTGCCGAACTTCATGTACCAGGCGCTCATGGGTCAGCCGCTCACCGTCTACGGCGACGGCAAGCAGACGCGGAGCTTCCAGTACGTTTCCGATCTGGTCGAGGGCATCTGGCGGCTCCTGTTCACGGACCACCACGAGCCGGTGAACCTCGGGAACCCGGCCGAGATCACCATCCTGGAGTTCGCGGAAGAGATCCTCAAACTGTCCGGCAGCACGAGCAAGGTCGAGTACCGCCCGCTGCCGCAGGACGACCCGAAGGTGCGCCAGCCCGACATCTCGCTCGCGAAGAAGCTGCTCGGGTGGGAACCGAAGGTCGGCCGCGCCGAGGGGCTTCGCCGCACCTTCGAGTTCTTCAAGCGCAAGCTCGGGAAGTGAACGCACGAGGGGACGAGGAGGAGGGCGCCACGGAGAGCAAAACAGTCGTCTCTCCGTGGCGCCCTTCTTCTTGATTCCTCGTCTCTTTGAAGGTGGTCAGCGCGTCGCCGCGCGTGGGCAGAATTTTGCCTCTTCCACTTGACGGGGATAGGGGCCGCGCATCCTAATAAGCAAGAACAGTTGCTTTCCGAACCCGCCCGCGACCGGACGCGTCCGGTCGCCCTCCGGTGCAACAACACCACCGCGACCGGCGCGGACCGGGGATTCAGCCAAAAATCGTCGGAACTATCCGGCGGCCGGTTGCGTCCAACGGAACACGTCACCCGCGGCTCGGACGGTGACCCGTCAGCGCACAATCGCCTCTACCAGGATTCGCAGCATGACTCGTTCGTCCACGCGGTTCCTCCCCACCGCCCGGTTCCTCTTCACGACCGGGATGGCGATGGCCGTCACACTACTCTTCGCCAACGTCGCCGGTGCGGCCGAAGAAGGCGGTGGTGAACAGGCCAGCGGCGGCAACCTCGTGCTGTTCATGATCAAGTCGCTCGGCTGGGTCTTCGGCCCGCTGCTCCTGGCTATCTCGGTCGCGATGCTCGCCCTCGTCGTACTGCTCGCCCTCGACCTGCGGATGAGCTCGGCCATCCCGCCGGGGTTCGTGGACGAGTTCACCGACACCGTCAACAAGCGGAAGTTCAAGGAAGCGTTCGACATGGCCCGGAACGACCCGTCGTTCCTCGGCCAGGTGCTGACCGCGGGCATGAGTCGGCTCCAGTACGGCCTGGAAGACGCCCGCGAGGCCGCGATGAACACGCTGGAGAGCATCAAGAGCGACAAGGAGCAAAAGAACAACTACAACGCGGTCATCGCGACCGTCGGCCCGATGCTCGGGCTGGTCGGCACGGTGTACGGCATGATCCAGTCGTTCTCCGTGCTCGCGACCGCCACGCAGGTGAACCCGTCGAAACTGGCCGACGGCATCTCGCACGCGCTGGTCGTGACGCTGTTCGGGGTCGCGGTCTCGGTCCCGGCCATCTTCTTCAACGCGTTCTACCGCAACCGCATCACCCGCGTGTGCATGGACGTCGGCCACATCGCCGACGACCTGCTGACGCAGATGTACCACAACTCGAAGAAGGCGCCGGGCAGCCCGGCGGCCGCCGCCCCGTCGCCGGCTACCGCGGCCACCGCCGCGGTGCCGCCCGGGGCACAACGCTGACGAATCAGAGGTCAGAGAACGGAGGTCAGGGGACAGAGCCACAGAAAATCAGAAGGCGGCCAAAAACGCGCAGCCGCTGTTTTCGTTTCGGCTTCTGACCTCTGATCCCGGCCTCTGTCTTTCTGTGGCTCCGTCCTCTGTCCTCTGTCCTTCTGTGGCTCTGTCCTCTGCCCTCTGTCCTCTGACCTCCGATCCCTATGAGTCACGGCGGCAGCGACAAGTGCGAACCGAACTTCACCCCCCTGCTCGACCTCGTGTTGCAGCTGGTGATGTTCTTCATGCTCTGCGCCAACTTCGTCATGGATCAGACGAACGTGGAGATCAAATTGCCCTCGGCGATCGCGGCCAAGGCGCTGGAATCGACCGTGGACTACGCGATCTACCTGAACGTGAACGAGCAAGGGAAGGTGATCCTCACCGCGTCCGACCAGTTCACGGACACCGAGGGCAAGGTGACCGACACGCTGGACAACGCGGAGCAGGTGCGGATCTTCCTGGTCCGCCGGGCGAAGGAGGACCTCGCCGCGGCCGGGCCAGCCGGCAAGGACAAGCCGCCGCGGTCGGTCATCGTCCTCCGCGTCCACAAGGAGTGCTCGTTCGAGAAGACCTACGCCATCATGAAGGCGTGCCGACAGGCCGGATACCTCAAGGTGCAACTGCGGGCCATCCGCCACAGCGGCGCCGAGTGAGACGGGGACGACCCGCCGACGGGTCCGGTTACGGAAAGAAGCACGCGCCCGAGACACGACCGAACGCGCCGAAGGACGTTCCATGCTCCGCCACGACCGCAAGCGCCAGGGCACCGACTTCGTCGAGCCGGACCTGCCGATCACGCCGATGCTGGACATGTCGTTCCAGCTCCTCGCCTTCTTCATCATGACGTTCAAGCCCGCTCCCACCGAGGGGCAGATCGCGCTGACGCTGCCCAAGGAAGAGGGGGGGCAGAACATCTCGATCCCCAGCCCGACCGACGAGAACAAGCCGAAGCACTACATCGTGACCGTCGCGGCGGCCGACAACGGCACCATCGAGAAGATGACCATCGCCGAGGAAGGCGCCGCCGACCCGAAGGGCAAGGACCTCGGCGCGAGCGTCGCCAACTACCACGCCGAACTCGCCGCGCTGTCGGCGCAACTGGCGCGCGAGGGGAAGCCCGGCAAGCTGACCCTCCGGATCGGCGACAAGCTCATCCAGGAGTACGTGGTGCAACTGGTGGACCAGGGCATCCGCGCCGGGTTCAACGACATTTCCCCGGTCCCGATCGATCCGAAGAAGGTCTGACCGAGCCCGCACCATATTCCGGAAACCCGCCGGCGCGTGACCGCACGCGCGAGGGGGCGTCATGCACACGCGCAAGCGCCAGGGCACCGACTTCGTCGAGCCGGACCTGCCGATCACGCCGATGCTGGACATGTCGTTCCAGCTCCTCGCCTTCTTCATCATTACGTTCCGGCCCGCACCCACCGAAGGGCAGATTGCCCTTGCTCTCCCGAAGGACGAGCGGCCAGGGGCGGTGACGCCGCGGTTCCCGATGGACGTTCCGCCGGCTCAGCTTACTGTCCGCGTGACCGCGGCCGCCAACGGGACCATCGAACGGGTGACGATTTCGGAACCGGGCAGCGCGGTGTTCGCGAAGGACCTCGGGGCGAAAGTCGAGGCCGTTCGCGACGAACTGGCCACGGTCGCGGCCGGGCTTTCGCGTGAGAACCGTCCCGCCCGGCTGACCCTCGAACTCGACGAGAAGCTCATTCAGGAGTACGTTGTACAGTTGATGGACACCGGAGTTCGGGCCGGTTTCGCGGACCTTTCTCCCGTCCCGATCGACCCGAACAGGCGGTGACGGCGGTCCCAATTTTCGCCCGAAGTCTTTATCCGCATTGACTGTTCGTTCGAGGCCCGAACTGTTGACCGGTCCGCAGCGGCGCGAGACAATGGGCTACTCGAACAAACTCGCGCGAAACCCGGAACTTCGGTCGGTGTTGGCCGTCCAACTGAGTGCTGGAGGGAAGTGCATGTCCGGTCGGCTCACCACCACTCACCGCCGCAATCCCGGGGCCGTCGTACGGGTCTCGTTCGCCGCCCTGTGCGCGCTGGCGTGCGGGCTCCTGGCGGGTTTCGGTGGGGTCGCCGGGGCGCAGCCCACGCAGCCCACAGACCCCAACAAGATCGATCACAAGAAGCCGCTCGCGGCCGACGCGCCGGGCAAGAAGTCGGCCGAGGATTTCGCGGTACCGAACCCGGAACGGATGATCTTCGCCAAGATCGAGGACGGCAAGCCGGTCGCCGCTCAGAGCGAGAACGAGTTCGAGTACGACGCGTGGTGCGAGGTGGTCGAACACGCGAAGAAGTTCGCGGCGGCCGACCTCGAACAGCACGCGGCCCGCAACCTGACGGCCATCGAACTGGTCCGGGTGCGCGAGGGCCTCGACCGCGAGGATCTGACGAGGCCCCGCGGCTCGCCGTACCGGTGCCGTCTGCTCCGGTTCGACGGTCAGTTGATGTACGTCCGCCGGCTGGAGGCGCCGTTGCGCTTCAAGAACAACCCGGACCTGGGCGTGAAGGAGCTCTACGAGGCCCGGCTGGTGCCGGAGGACGAGTCGCCGCTGATGCCGGTGTCGATCGTGTTCCCGCAACTGCCGGAGGCGCTGGCGGCGGTTCGCGAGAAACCGGTGGGCGAGTGGCTGGACCTGAAGGACGCGAAGCGGTACGTCTCGGCGGCCGGGTTCTTCTTCAAGACGATGAACGTGCCGGGCCAGAAGGCCGGCGCGGTGGTCGGCGTGCCGGTGCTGATCGGCAAGAGCGTGACCCCGCTACCCGGGCCGCCGGTGCCGGCCGGGTCCGACCCGACGGCCATCGACACGAGCCTGGAACTGTTCAAGTTCATCAAGGACGAGACGGAGATGATCCGCACGGCCCCCACCGACGTTCAATGGGCCGAGGTCGCCGCGTACAACCGCGTCATCCGCCACGCGAACCGCTTCACGCCCGAACAACTCGAAGAGCACGCGCTCCCCGACGTGAAGTTCGCCGACCTGTTCCTCGACGTGCGGACGGCGTTCAAGCTCAAGCTGGTGAAGTTCGAGGGCCGATTGATCCGGCTCCGCCGAATGGACATCAGCAAGAATGACGACCTGCAGGCCGCCGGGGTGGAGAACGTGTTCGAGGGGTGGCTGGTTCCGGTCAACGAGCCGCGCGGCAACCCGGTGTGTATCGTCTTCACCGAACCACTGGCCGGGGTTGAACCGGCCGACCGCGTGAACAAGTGGGTGTCGTTCGCCGGGTATTCCTTCAAGAAGATGCGCTTCGAGTCGGCCGAACCGGACCCGAAGAACCCGAGCCGAAACCTGCACAAGTTCGCGCCGCTCTTGATCGGCAAGGGGCCGATCGCGCGCCCCGACCCGGACGCCCCGACGTCCGTCACGTGGTCCTCCTTCGTGCTGTGGGCGATCGCGGGCGGGGTGGCGCTGGTCGCGTCGGCCGGGCTGCTGACGTGGTACTATCGGGGCGGCGACAGGAAGGCGCGAGAGGCGATGGACAACGTCCGCGGCCGCAACCCGTTCGACGCGACCGCCGCCCCGCCGCCCGCGTGACCGCGGACCGGCCGGCGCCGAAGTGAGAGTTCCGGACGACTTAATCGGTTCCTTGTAGCGAGACCTTCCTGGCCGCCTCCCTTCTCGCCCGCGGGGCGAAAGGGGACAGAAGCGGCCGACCCGGAGGAGATGATCCGTGAGCGACAAGAACGCCAACGCCCCGGCCAGCGCGAACGGTAAGCCCGGGGGGGCCGCGGCCGCCGTGATCCGGCGGCTGGAGGCGGCCGAGGAGACCTCGCAGGAGCGGCTCATCAAGAAGCACGTTCCGGCGTGGGTGGTCAGCGGCGCGGTCCACGTGGCCGTGATCGCGCTGATGATCCTCATCCTCGGCTCCCGCGTCTCGCCGGCCAAGCCGACCGAGGCGGTCATCGCCACCACCGCCGAGAAGACCGAGGAGCCGGAAGACAAGAACCTGACCAACGAGGACCCGGGCCTCGACTCCAAGATCGAAGCCGCCCTGCCGGAGATCGACCGGCTGGACAAGGCGACGGTCGACAGCGCCGTGACGATGGACAACATCGGCCAGCCGAACGTGGCCGAGACCGACACCACGGCGCTGGCGATCCCCGGCCTGAGCGCGGACCTGACCACGCCGGGCGTTACCGGAACCGAAGGCGCCATGCTGGCGGGCACCGGCGGGACCGGCGGTTCGGTGCTGGCCACGTTCCCCGGCCGCAGCGGCGCGACCAAGTCGAAGCTGCTCCGCGAGGGCGGCGGCAACTCGGAGAGCGAGCGGGCGGTGGCCCTGGGGCTGGCGTGGCTGGCCCGTCAGCAGAAACAGGACGGCGGGTGGGAGTACGAGGCGGGCAGCCACAAGGGCGAGCGGGCCGCCGCGACCGGGATGGCGCTGCTGCCGTTCCTCGCCGCCGGTTGCACGCACAAGCCGATGAAGGACAACGAGCACAACAAGTACAAGGACACCGTCAACCGCGGGATCGAGTTCCTCAAGAAGCTGTGCGCCCCGTCCGGCCCGAACGCCGGCCGGATGAGCACCAACATGTACGCCCAGGCCATCGGCACCGTCCCGCTGTGCGAGGCCTACGGCATGACCAAGGACTCGGCCCTCCGGCCGTACGCCCAGGCGGCCATCAACTACATCCAGAAGGCCCAGGGACCCAACGGGAGCTGGGGCTACAGCCCGAACAACAACGGCGACACCTCCATCGTCGGCTGGCAGATCCAGGCGCTGGCGGCCGCCAAGCTGTAGAAGGACCTGATCGTGGACGACCGGGTGATGAAGAAGGCGGTCGCGTTCCTGAACCTGGCCGCGGGCGGCTCGCGGAAGTCGATGTACGGCTACCAGGACAACGCCGGCGCCGCGCCGGGCACCGCCCTGACCGCGGTCGGCCTCCTGTGCCGCTACTACATCGACGGGTGGGGGCCGAGCCACCCCGGCATGATCGACGGCGTCGCGGGGCTGGTGAAGCACGGGCCGATCGGCAAGGGCCAGGTGCGCAACATGTACTACTACTACTACGCGACGCAGGTCGTTCACTTCTACGAGGGCGAGGACTGGAAGAACTGGAACGAGGGGCCGAAGGGCGCCGACGGCACCCGCAAGGGCGGCATGCGCGACTGGCTCGTCGGCGAACAGATCCGCAAGGACGGGGCGAACCTCGGCAGTTGGGACCCGGAGGGCGGCTGGTTCGGCTCGGAGTGCGGCCGGCTCGGCACGACCGCGATGGTCCTGCTGACCCTGGAGGTCTACTACCGCCACCTGCCGCTGTACAAGCGCGGCGCCGACGGCAACGGGGTCAAGATCCTCGAAGACAAGTGACCGCCGGGCGCGTGGAAAAACCAGAAGGCCGGGAGCACGCGCTCCCGGCCTTTTTCTTCGTTTTCCGTGCGAGCTACTTCGGCGACACGTCAAAATCGGTGGGCTTCATCTCCATCGTGTCGTTCGCACCGGCGGCGATCTGGACCGGGTCGCCGAAGCGGCCGTTGGCCCCGCCGCGGACGCCGTTCTCGTGCCAGTAGACGATGCGGAACTTGCCGGCCGGGGCGTTCTTGATCTCGAACTTGCCGTCCTCGTCGGTGACCGCGTAGTACGGGTGGTCGAAGATCCGAACGTATCCCGTCATCCACCCGTGGATCGTACACTTGTACTGGATCGGCGGGTTCTCCTTCACCAGCGCCGCGGGCATCCTCCACGTCTCCATCTTCGGCACGGTCACGTTGTGGGCGCCGTTGTTGCCGCTGTCCCAGAAGAAGTTGTGCGCGACCGGGGCCGAGTTCTTCACCACGATCGTGTCGCCCACGCGCGCGACCGTGACCCGCGGGACGAACTGGCAGCACGGCTGGTCGATCACCACCTCCGCGGGCTTGCGCTTCGCGTCACCGGGGTGGATCTCGTTCGCCGCGAACGCCGCGCCCGCGGCCATGTTGTCCGGGCGCAGATAGACGACTACGTTCTTGATGCCGCGGTTCTTGGGGTTCACCAGGATCGACTCGTCGAGGATCGCGCCCTTCGCCAGACAGTGCGGCTTGTCCTGGGTGACGTTCAGCGCGGCCCGCTTGGGGATCGGCGTGTCGGCCGGGAACACCACCTGCCCCTTGATCGTCACCCACTTCGGCTTCTCGTCGCCGCGGGCCGCGGTCGTGAGAGCGAAAACCAGCGCGCAGCCGAGCGCGCACGACAACGCGTGTCGCATGAGCTAGCACCTCGTGAAAAGGAGAACAAAGAACGGAACGGGCTACTCGGGCCAGACGCCACTCGCGAACGTCAGCGGGGCGAGTTCGTGTGTGCGGCGGGTGCCCGGTACGGTGAGCTTCTTGCCGAGCCGCCCCGTCGCGCTCCAGCCGGCGACCTGGTGCCACGCGACCAACCGCCACGTACCGACCGGGACGTTCGGCATCTCGAACCGACCGTCGGCGTCGGTGACCGCGAAATACGGGTGGTCGAGCGCCCACACGAACCCGTGCATCCACGGCTGACTGGAGTTCTGGAACGAATCCACCCGCTGCATCGCCGGCAGCGGGTCCGAGGTGTACGCGGCGTTCTGGGCGATCATGACGTTGAACAGAACCCTGTTTCCGACGGCGTTCGGCCCGTTCCCGTGCGAGATGTAGCCGACGGCGATCGGGGTCGGCAGCCGGTTCTGGAACACCAGCCGGTCGCCGGCGCGGGCGGCCAGGATGCGCGGCGCGAAATGCGGTCCGGCCACGGTGACGGTGTGATCGACCGATTTGGCGCCGGCGAGGTCCGGGTGGATTCGGTCGGCGGGGAATTCGGCCTTGCGGTCGTCCGAATCGGGTCGCAGGAAGACGATTACGTCCGCGATACCGCGGCTGTCGGGGTTGATGACCGTGTCGTTGTACGTCAGCGGGCCGAACGGCTTCCACAGCTCCGCGTCTTTGATGAGGTCGGCCGGGACGAGCTTCGGCTTCGGCAGCTTGGCGTCCTTCGGGAACGTCACCCGCCCGGAAATTGTCACCCGCTTGTGCGCCTGGACCGCGCGAGGCATCGCTGCGAGTACTGGAGCTAGAAGCGGAACCGGTGGCG
>JAFKJJ010000257.1:10377-14076 GCA_017306025.1 Planctomycetota bacterium | reverse complement strand
GCTGAGTCATGCAGGACCGTATCGCGTACACGGGAATCACCTTCGACGACGTCCTGCTCGAACCCGGCTACAGCGACGTGATTCCTCGGGACACCGACGTCCGCACGCAGCTCACCCGCAACGTGCGGATCAACATTCCGATCGTCTCCAGCCCGATGGACACCGTCACCGAGAGCGAACTGGCCATCGCGCTCGCGCAAGAGGGCGGCATCGGCATCATTCACAAGAACCTCACGGTCGCGGCGCAGACCCGCGAGGTGGACAAGGTCAAGCGGAGCGAGAACGGGATCATCACCGACCCGATCACGCTCCCGCCCGACGACACGGTCGGCCACGCGCGCAAGATCATGGAGGACCACCACATCAGCGGCGTCCCGATCACCGTGGACGGCGTGCTGCGGGGCATCCTCACCCGCCGCGACCTCAAGTTCCTGGAGGACGACGGGCAGATGCTCGAAGAGGTGATGACGAAGCGGAACCTCGTCACCGCGCCCGAGAACACCACACTCGAAACGGCCGAGAAGATCCTCACGAAAAATAAGGTGGAGAAACTGCTCCTGGTGGACGATCAATTCAGACTGAAGGGGTTGATCACGATCAAGGACATCGACAAGACGCAAAAGTTCCCGAACGCGGCCAAGGACGCGCGGGGGCGACTGAAGGTCGGCGCGGCGATCGGGGTGCGCGACTTCGAGCGGGCCGCGTCGCTGATCGAGGCGGGCGTGGACGTGCTGGTGGTCGATTCCGCCCACGGGCACAGCCGAAACGTGATCGAGACCGTGCGCGAGTTGAAGAAGCGCCACCGGATCGACGTGATCGCCGGCAACGTCGCCACCGAGGACGGCGCGCGGGCGCTCGTGGACGCCGGCGCCGACGCCGTAAAGTGCGGCATCGGGCCGGGGTGCTTCGCGGCCGGTACGCGGGTGCTGATGGCGAACGGCACCTACCGGAACATCGAAGAGGTGAGGCCCGGCGACCGCGTCATCAACATGGACGGCCGACCGGTGACGGTGGCGAAGGCATGGTGTACCGGCGTCCGCGAGGTGGTCGCGGTTCGGCACACGGCGTCGTACCGCGAGACGTATGCGACCCCCGATCACCGGTACTGGGTCGGCGACCTGAACACGAACAGCCGCGCGAGCATTACGAACAAGGGCTACGCGGCGCTACTCGTGAAGCCCACGAGGGCCGGCGCGACGAAACTAAAGTGGAAGGAGGTCGGCACGCTCGATCGCGACGTGATGCTTCTGCCGAAGCGGATCGCCTTCGAGATGCCGGCCGAGTTGCGGATCGACCTGATCGCGTACGCGGTCCGCGAGGCGAAGCTCGAACGGTACACGACGGAGGTCCGTGAGGGCTACGACCTCGGTTACCTGTTCGGTACCTTCCTCGGCGGCGGGCACGCGTTCCTGAACCGGGGACGGAATTCCGACATCGGCCGGGTGTCGTGGTACTTCGGAAAGGGTGAGCCGGAAATCACGGCGAAGCTCGTGCGGGCGGTTGAGGCGGTTACCGGTGTGGCACCGAAGGTGGTAGCCGGTGAAAAGGTTGATACGGTCAACCTGTATTCACTCCAGTGGGCGCGGCTCCTGGCCGAGTGCGGCAAGAAGCACGAAAAGCACCTACCGGAAAAGTACCTGTGCGGAAATGCCGATTACCTCCGCGGGGTGTTCGACGGACTGGTCGACAGCGACGGGTACACGGCGGCCGATGGTCGGATCGGGTTCCACAACACGAGTTCTCGGCTGGTCGAACTGTTCAACGTGCTGTGCTGCCTCGTACACGGGAGCTTCCCGAATTCCGACACCGAGGAGGCGACCGCGGGCGGGCTGAAGGGTGCGGATGTCGCGAACTGTCGCGAGAGCTATCGCTCGCGGCTGAACGTGAGTCACCGGAAGCGGCACGCGGGAGAATTTCAGGTGGTTAAGCCGCTCGGACGGCGGGAAACGGGGCTGGCGGTGCCCGTCTACGACATCGAAGTGGACTGTCCGACGCACAGCTTCATCGCCGACAACGCGGTGGTGCATAACTCGATCTGCACGACGCGGATCGTGTCGGGCGTGGGCGTCCCGCAGATGTCGGCGATCGCCAACGTCGCGAAAGGGTTGGCCGGCACGGGGGTACCAGTGATCGCCGACGGCGGCATCCGCTACAGCGGCGACATCACGAAGGCCCTTGCCGCCGGCGCGTACTCCGTCATGATCGGCGGGCTGTTCGCCGGCCTGGCCGAGAGCCCCGGGCAGTTGATCCTCTACCGCGGCCGGTCGTTCAAACAGTACCGCGGGATGGGCTCGCTCGGGGCGATGATGGCCGGCAGCGCCGACCGCTATCAGCAGGGCACCGGCGGAACCGGCACCCCGACCCCGTCCAACGGCAAACTGGTGCCCGAGGGCGTGGAGGGGCGGGTGCCGTTCAAAGGCCACCTCGCCCCGTTCGTGTACCAGCTCGTCGGCGGTGTTCGTGCCGGCATGGGTTACTGCGGCTGCAAGACGCTGGACGAGTTGCGGACCAAGGCCCGGTTCATTCAGGTGACCGCGGCGAGTGTGCAGGAGAGCCACCCGCATGACATTGCTATCACGCAGGAAGCGCCGAACTACAGCACGGCGGATTACGCCAGCGACGCTGGCGGCTAACCTCGCCGCGCTCGTCGCACTGGTCGCGACCCCGGCCGTCGCACAGCCGCCGGGCGGTCCGCAGCCCGGCCTCCAACTGCCGCCCAGTTACCGGCCGCGAACTCCGCCGCAACCTCAACGTCCGGTCGCGGCGCCCGCCACGATCCCGGGCGGTGGCTCGGCCGGGCGGATCATGTACTTCCAGAAGCCCGCCGACGCGCTCACCGCGACCGGCGCCGAGGGCGCCGCCGAAGGGGTGGCGATGGCCCCTGTTCCCGTGTCGGCGCCTCCCGTCGGACCGGCGGCCGACGTTCCGCCGCCGGCCGTTCCCGCGCCGGCGCTCCTGCCGCCCCCGCCCCCGCCGTCGCGTTACCTGCCGCCGGAGCCGTCCGCGGCCCCGCTCGTTGCGGCGCCGGTCGGGTTCCGCCCGCAACCGGAACAGCCGAAGGCGGAACCGCCCAGGCCGGACGATCTGCTCACCGCGCAGAAGAAGCAGGTGACGATCGTCCCGGTGGACCCGAAGTTCGTCCAGCTCCCGCCGCGCGAAAACATCTTCATGGTGTACAACGATCTGGAGCTGGAAAAGGCGATCATGGAGCGGCTGCGGCAGGACCTGCGCGAGCAGTGGGAGCGGCAGAACCCGGACAAGAAAGACAAGTACAACGCGGAGGAGGCGGAGCGGTACCTCGTGTTCCCGGCCCTGCCGGTGGTCAGCCCGCCGGGCGTGCCGTACCGCCCCAAGACGCTCGCGTACGCGCCGAGCAAGGTGATCGTCGAGCCGGGCTACGTCGTCCACCGCCGACTGCACTTCGAGGAGAAGAACTCGGAGCGTTACGCGTGGGATCTCGGGCCGCTCTCGACGTTCGTGTCGGCCGGGTACTTCTACCGCGACGTGCTCTTGTGGCCGCAGAGCCTCGCGTCCGGGTTCGTCCACGGGTTCTGGGACACCAGCGCGGGCAAGTGCCTGCCGGGTTCGCCGGTCCCGTATTACATCTACCCCGCGGGGCTGACCACCACCGGTACCGCGTTCGAGACGCTCGTGATTACCGGCGCGACGTTCATCTTCCCGTAAGAGTTGCAGACGAAC
>JAFKJJ010000257.1:0-10337 GCA_017306025.1 Planctomycetota bacterium | reverse complement strand
AGACGAACCCCGCCCGCAAGGGCGGCGGGTGGCGCTCACTTGGTGCGCCACCCGCCGCCCTTGCGGGCGGGGTTCGTCTACAATTCCTTCAATGCCTCCCCCCTGGGTTGAACCGCGCACCGCTTACGTTCACGTCCCGTTCTGCGCGCACCACTGCGGTTACTGCGACTTCGCCGTGACCGCGGGCAACGACCACCTCATTGACCTGTACCTCGAAGCGCTCGCGAGCGAACTCGCAACGCTCGGCGCCCCGCGCCCGGTCGAGAGCCTGTTCATCGGCGGCGGCACCCCCACGCACCTCTCGCCCTCGCAACTCGAACGCTTGTTGGGTGCTGTTTGCAGGTGGTTGCCGCTCCAGACAGAGGACAGAGGGCAGAGGACAGAGGGCAGAAATGCGGAAGCGGGGGGCGCGGTCTCTTCCGACCTGTCCTCTGCCCTCTGTCCTCTGCCCTCTGAATTCTCGGTCGAGGCCAACCCCGACACGCTCACCGAGGAGAAGGCCGCGGTGCTGGCCGCGTTCGGCGTGAACCGCGTCAGCATCGGCGTGCAGTCGTTCCGGCCCGATGCGCTCGCGGCGCTCGACCGCAGGCACGCGCCCGAACACGTCGCGCGCGCCGTCGAGGCGGCGCGGAAGCACGTCCCGGTCGTGTCGTTCGACCTGATCTTCGGCGCGCCGGGCTCGACGCTCGCGGGCTGGCGAGCGGACCTCGACGCGGCGCTCGCGTTCGAGCCGCAACACGTCTCCACCTACGGCCTGACGTACGAGAAGGGGACGCCGCTGTGGAAACGACTCAACCGCGGCGCCGTCGAACGCGCGACCGAGGACGACGAACTCGCGATGTACGAGCACGCGATGGACCAGCTCGCCGCGGCCGGGTTCGAGCACTACGAGATATCGAACTTCGCGCGCCCCGGCTTCCGCTGTCGGCACAACGAGCGCTACTGGGCGAACGAGGCGTATTACGGCTTCGGGGTGGGGGCCGCGCGGTACGTCGGCGGCGTGCGCGAGCTGAACGTGCGCGACACGAAGCTCTACGTCCGCAAGGCGCTGGCGGGGGAGCCGGTCGCGTTCCAGCGGGAGGAGCTGGCGCCGCGGGCGCGGGCCTTCGAGACGATGGCGACGCAACTCCGGCGCGCCGACGGCATTTGCCGCGACCGCTTTCGTGAGCAGACCGGCTTCGATCCGGACGAACTCGCCCCGGCCGCGTTCAAGCTGTTCGCAGAAACCGGAATCGCGTTTGACGACGGCTCAAGTGTGCGGTTGACGCGCCGCGGTAAGTGCGTGGCCGACGCCGCGGTCGCGGAACTGCTGAAGTACAATGCGTAGCAGCACGAGGCACTTCCCATGCTCGAATCCGTCTGGCTGGTTCACCCCGATGGGGCGATGTGCAACGCGTTCCGGCGCCGGTTCGCCGGGCTGCGCGGCGTTAGGGTCGTTCAGGGGCGGTTCGAAGACCTGGAACCGCACGACTGCTTTGTCACCGCGGGCAACGCGTTCGGACTGATGACGGCCGGGATCGACGCGGCCGTCGTGCGCGTCTTCGGTGAAGGGCTGATGCGCCGCGTGCAGCACCGCGTCATGAGCGATTACTACGGCGAGCAACCGGTCGGTACCGCGTTCGTCATCGGCACCGAGTACGCGGCGATTTCGTTCCTGGTTCACGCCCCGACGATGCGCGTCCCGGGCAACATCGAGGGTACCGACAAGGTGTACAGCGCGACGTGGGCGGCGCTCCTGGCGGTGCAGGCGCACAACCTCACCGCGGCACGGAAGATCGAGACCGTTGCGTTTCCCGCGATGGGCACCGGGTTCGGTCGTGTGCCGTTCGACGAGGCGGCGCGGCAGATGGCGGTCGCGTACCGCCACTACCTCGAACCGCCGCACCGCCTCGACTGGGAGTTCGTCGCGGAGCGGCAGCGGGCGATCTGCTACGACGGCCCGCGCCAGGTCGTGCGGTGACTTCAGTTCGGCTCGATTTCGGCAGTCGTTGCAGTATACTGGTCGCATGTCCACACCATTCTACAAGAAGGTCCGCCGGCACCTCTCGGACAACTGCCCGGTCATGAACCGGCTCATCGCGCGCGTAGGGCCGTGTACGCTCGTTCCGAGGGGCGACGACCCGTTCACGCTGTTGGTCCGGTGCGTGATCTCTCAGCAGATCTCGACGAAGGCCGCGGAATCGATCTCGGGCAAGCTCGTGGCGCTCTTGAATGACGGCGCACCGACCGGTCCCATTCCGTTTGTGAAACTCGCGAAGTTGACCGAGGCGAAGTACAAGGCGTGCGGCATCTCCGGGCCGAAGCAGCGCACGCTCCGCGCCGTGGTCGACCACGTGAGGGCCAACCCGACCCTGCTGTCGGACATCCCGGCCCTTGCCGACGATGCGATCCGCACGCACCTCACCGCGATCAAGGGCATCGGTCCCTGGACGGCCGATATGTTCCTCCTGTTCGGGATGGGCCGGCCGGACGTGTGGGCGGTCGGCGATTACGGAATCCAGGTCGCGGTGAAGACGCTGTTCAACTTGCGGAAGGTGCCGGACGCGGCACGGCTCGCGAAGATCGCTCGGCCGTGGGAGCCGTACCGGAGCGTCGCGAGCTGGTACCTGTGGCGCAGCTTGGACCCGCGATACAAGGAGGCGGACGAATAGCGAAGGGCCGTCGTGACGAGCGAAGACGACTTCCAGGCCGCGCTCGACCCCGACCCCGACGATCACAACACGCGCCTGGTGCTCGCGGACAGGTTGCAGGAGCGCGACGATCCCGCGCCGACGGCTACCGCGCGATAGGGCGATTGCGGTTGCGCCCGGTGTTCGAGTCGGTCGCCCACGCCGGAAGCGACTGGTGGGTGTTCCACAACGGGACGGGCCGGGTGATGACCTCGTACCCGCGGGTCGCAACGACCGACTGTTCGTGGCAGCCGTCGACCGGAACCGGGACGTGAACCCCGACATCTAGCTCGGCTGCACGAAGACGCGCCGCGCTCGCGTTCGCGAAACTGCCGGCGGAGCGCCACACCGGAGTGAGGGGTGAAACCGACGCGATACGAGCGGTCCGGCGGGCGGGTACTTTCGAGGTCCACAGGCCAGCCCTGGGTCAGATGGCCTGCCTCCATTGGGGCTACAACTGCCGGGCACTGATGAACCACCCGCGGCGTAGCGCCGCGGTCTTCGCTATCCGCAACCCGCCGGACCACAGGGTGAAGATAGCGGCGCGGGCGCGGAAAGGGAACGAATGGCCCTACCGCGTGGCCGTCGTAAGCTATCGGGCGGGAGCCCTTCACCCCCATCGCCCCGGAGTCGCTGAATGGTCCGCCGCGTGCTGCCCGCGCTCGTTCTCCTCGTCCCGCTGCTCCTGCCGCACGTAACGGCGCAGCCCGAAAAGTCCCCGCCGCCAAAAGCCCCGGCCGACCCACTCGACGGGCCGCCGCCGGTCACCGCGAAGGCGTGGGTCGTGGCGGACGGGAAGACCGGCAAGGTGATTCGGGGTGGCGACGAGGCCGAACCCCGGCCGATGGCCAGCACGTCCAAGATCATGACCGCGTGGATCGTCCTCCGGTTGGTCGCCGACGACGCGAAGGTACTCGACGAGGTCGTCACCTACTCCGACCGCGCCGCCAAGACCGTCGGGAGCTCCGCCAAGCTCAACGCCGGGGAGAAGGTGCCCGTCAAGGAACTGCTCTACGGACTCATGCTGCCGTCGGGCAACGACGCCGCGGTGGCGCTGGCCGAGCACTTCGGGCCGCGGTTCGGAGCGGCCGCGGAGGGTGACGGGTTACAGCGGTTCGTGGCGGAGATGAACCGCCGGTGCAAGGCGCTGGGGCTGAAGGAGATGGCGTACAAGGACCCCAACGGGCTCAGCCGCGACAACGTCTCCAGCGCCCGCGACCTCGCGGCGCTCGCGTTCGAAGCGATGAAGGACGAGCGGTTCCGCACCTACGTCGCGACGCGCCGGCACGAGTGCGAGGTGACCGAGCCCGGCGGCGGGAAGCGGAAAGTGGTTTGGACGAACACGAACCGGCTGCTGGACATCGAGGGCTACGAGGGCGTGAAGACGGGAACGACGACCCCGGCCGGGAACTGTCTGGTGGCCAGCGCGAAGCGCGGCGACGACCGGCTGATCGTGGTCGTCCTGGGCTCGACCTCGACGGACAGCCGGTACACGGACAGCCGGAACCTGTTCCGGTGGGGGTGGCTGGAACGCGGGCACAAGCCCGAGCCGAAGGGCGGAAAGTGACGGGCGTACCGTCCTGTTGTGGGTCCGGCCCGCGCAAAATCACCCGCGGGCCGGTGAGAGGCGCGACAGTTCGTCGGTCGCGACCGACAGGAGCGAACCGTAGTCCGGGCAGCGGCCGATCTCGCGGTTGAGTGCCTCCGCGAACTGGTCGATCTTCGGCCGCACCTCGTCCAGAAAGTCCGCCAGCTTCCCGCGCGTCAGACCGAAACGGGTGGTCGCGATCGTCAGCACGCGGTCGATTGCCTCCGGGTGCTCGACGACCGCCTCCAGCCGCGTCAACAGGTCCGCGAACCAGAGCAGTTCGGCCCGGTCGGCGTGCCGCGTGCCCGCCAGTCGGTCCGGGTGGTGGTGGTGCAACACCGGCTCAACGATGTCGTCGGGCAATCCCCACCGGCGCAGCGCCTCGGCCCCGACTTCCGCGTGGTGAATGCCGAACTTCGCCACCTCGCGCGCGCAGGCCTCTTCGCCGAGCGGGTCGTCTTTGCACGCGAGCAGTTCGGCCCACGCCCGCGGGAACGTCTGCTGAATGAGCAGCACGCCCAGGTCGCGGAGCAGGGCGGCGTTGAGATCTTCTTCGGGCTCCGGGCGGCCGCGCCGGACGGCCAGTTCGCGCGCAAAAATCGCGCCGCCGATCGACGTCAGCGAGTGGGCCAGCGCCGCGGGCACGTAGCGGCTCTGCGGGCGCATCGCCGGCAGCGACAGGCCGAGGGCGAGCACCCGGACCCGGTTCAAACCCGCTACGAGCACCGCCCGGTCCACCGAGCCGACGGTCCGGGCCGCACCTTCGCGGGCGCAGTTCACGGTCTGGAGGAGCGCGGCGCTAAAGCCGGGGTCGCCGGCGATCACCGAGCCGACGTGGGCGGGCAGGCAGTCGGGGCGGGTGGTGATTTCCGCGACCTTCACCGCGACGGCCGGGACACTGGGGAGTCGTGAGGGGTGCAGGATCGCCTGAAGGGCAACCTCACGGTTGGCGGGCAGGGCCGGCGTGGGAAGCGGCCGTGTGGTGGCGCCGCGGGTGATCCAACCGGTGATTTGGGCCGCCATGTCCTTTCCCCACCGCGACTTCCGGCGACCCGCGCCGCCCGGCGCGCGGGGCCGTGTCGTAATAATCGTGACGCGGCGCGAAGATTTGTCCGCAGCGGTTAGTCGGTGTACCCGGCGGCCTTCCGGAGCGCCTCCGTGTTCACTTTCGGTGGAAGTTCGAGGATCGGTTCGCCGCCGGCACGCGTAATCATCGCGCGAATCAGTTTCTCGTCGGTGCCGTTCTTGATGAACCGGACGGTGCCGTCGGCGAACGCGGCGTAGAATCCGTTGGGGAACATGCCGCCGAGCTTCGGTAGCGGTTGGCCGGGGTCGTACATCAGTTCGTCCGGCTTCGGCCACGGCACCGCCTCGCCAGCTTCGACGATGAGAATCGTCTTGTCCGGTCCGTCGGTGAAGTCTTTCCGGGTGAGTTGCTTTTTCGGCTCGAATGCGGCCCCGTTGCCGATGAACACGCGGTAGCGAGTATCCCAAGTCGTTTCGGACGCGTGTTCCGGTTTTTCGCGGATGAACGCTTGGAACGGTTTCGATTTTAGTTCTGGTCGGTTCCAGTTGTCCGCGGGACCGGCGCCGGGCGCGAGCGGGTACTTGTTTCGGCACAGACTGAAGAACACGTCTCGTCCGGTCCCCGGCGAGTCGTCACCGAACGCGTGCAGCACGGTCGCACGCCAACTGAAGCCTGCCGGTAAGATCGTACTCTCAACGTCGCGCGCCCGGGCGAGGACGGCATTCTTTTGCACCGGCGTGCCGTCTGCTGTGGGGTAGGCGTCGTTGGTATCCGCGAAGCCTTCCAAGGTGAGAGCCAACATCCGCAGGTCGTTGACTACCCGCAGTCGTGCAAGCGCGTCTTCCTTGCTCAATCCGGCGCCAGTTACGTCCGGTTCGCCCTTCGGACCGCACCCGGCGCCGAGTAGCCCGATTCCCATCGCCACGGCGGCCGGGATTAACGTCCATTTCCGCATCGCGCCCTCCACATATCAGTGCGCCGCCTTGAGGGTGCGCTCGATGTACGCCCGCACCTCCGCCACCGCCACTCCGGTCGCGACGCGGGTGTTCGGTGCGGCGGTCGCGCCGGCGCGGCTGTCGATCACCGTCATGCCGCGGGTCAGGTCGCCGCGCGTTTCCACGTCGACGTAGTGCGGCTCGCTGCTGACGCACCCGGCCACGGCTACCGCGACCGTTCCGAGCACGTCCTTCAAGTGGAACCCCTCGATCCCGTAGAGGTTCGAACTGGCCCGGATGCCGAACGGAACGATTTGGCGGAGGAACTGGCACGTCCGGGAGTCCGGGTTGGGCAGTTCCAGAAGGTCGGACGGCGAGAAGATGAGCTTGCGCGTCACGTCGAGCGTGATGAGCAGCGGGTTGAGTTCGGCCGCGAACACGCGCTTGGCCGCGTCAGGGTCGAGGTGGATGTGGAACTCGGACACCGGCCCGGCGTTGCCCGCCTCGCGCCAGCACCCGCCGATGACGACCGTCTGGTCGAGCACCGCGGGGAGGGTGGGGTCGCGGTCGAGGGCGGTGGCGAGCGTCGTGAGCGGGCCGAGATTAACAACGGTGACCTGCCGCGGGTTCTCGTGGGCGAGTTCGCACAACACTTTGTCGGCGGGGTGGAGCGTGTGCCGCGTGGCGCTGGGGAAGCTCACGCCGCCCAACCCGCCGGGGCCATGGAGCGCCAGACCGTCGGTGTCGTAGCGGGCGGGTAGCGCCGACGCGAGCTTGGGCCACTTGGGCGGGTCGACCACGTCGATCAGGGTGTGAACGTTCGCGGTGGCCTGCTCGGCGGACACGTTGCCGGCGGTGGGCAGGAGCCCGACGACTTCAAGGTTCGGGTCGTTGAGGGCGAGGGCGATCGCGAACGCGGTGTCGATGCCGGGGTCGGCAACGATGAGTACCTTTCGTGGCATGATGTTCCGGCCGTGTCGGGTTTTGGGCGACGATCGGTGACCTTGGAGCGGCCGTGAAGCAGCGCGATGCTGCGACGGGCCGCGAGGGACGATGGTCGGCGCCCGTGGCGAGGAGAGAACGCCGAAAGGCATCTTATCCGACCGACGGAGTGGGCGGAACCCGTTAAGTCGAAGTCGCGGGCTGGGCGGCGGACGTGGAATCGGGAAGCGGTGTGAACAGATAGTTATAATTATTTTTGAATGTATCTCCGAATACGCAGTGGCGATCTCGAAATTCTTGAATTCGTTGGAATTCTGTGATGGAGAACGTTGGGCGCAAACGGCCATGTTTGGATGGTTTTTCGGGATAATTTGGCCGGAACGGATGACAATAACGGACACGTCCGATAACAATGTCGGGGTTCGCCCGCAACTTGATGAGGACCTTGTGTTGATGACGTTCCGTTGCCTGATCGTGGCCCTCGCCCTGGCGCTCGTTGCGACCGATTCCAAAGCCGGCCCGTTCCGCCGCCGCGCTCAGACGGTCTACCAACAGCCGAGCTACACGCTCCACGCTGCCGCACCCGTAGCGCCCGTCAGCGGTTACACCCTCGAATCCGCTCCCCTCGTTATGCCCGCAGGCGGGGCTACCGCCGCCTCCACCTCCGTTGTGACGAGCCCGGACGTGACCTCCGGCCCGGTTGCATTGTCGGCCGAGGTCGGCGACGGGCTGGACGAGGTGAACGCCAAGCGCGCCGCCCGCGGGTTGCGGCCGTTCGTTCGTGACGAGGGGCTGACGCAGGCCGCCCGGTCGTGCGCCGCGTTCCGGGCCGAGCGCGGCCTGTTCGGACACACCTCGAACGACTTCGCGTTCGTGCCGCCGGGGGCCGCCGCCAGTTCCGCCGGGTGCGCCGCGTACCCGGTGTCCTACGGGTGGATGAGCTGCTGTGTCTACGACAACCACACCTACGCCGGCGCGGCGTGGGTCACGGGTCGTGACGGCCGGCGCTACATGCACCTGTTCGTCCGCTGAGCGGACGGACCGCGCCGGAAGCGAGACGGCCCTCCCCGCGGCCGAAAGCGGCGGGGAGGGCCGTTGCGTGACGGGAACTCGTTCGCGGCCCTACCCCGTGCCGCTCGCGGTGTGGCACAGCGCGTCCAATACCGCCCGGGCCGCGCCCGACGCCAGAGCCGCTTCCGCCCTCGCGACGCCGTCTTTCAGTGATGTGACCGCTTCCGCGGCCCACAGCGCCGCCGCGGCGTTCGCCACCACGATCCGGCGGGCCGGGCCGTCCGCGCCAGTCAGCACTCCGCGAATGATCGCGGCACTTTCGGCCGAATCTTTCGCCAGGATCGAAGACGTTTCCACCGGGGCCAGCCCGAACGCGGCCGGCTCCCACTCCCGCGCCTCGTACTCGTTCCCCCGGACGACCCGCACCATCGTGGGGGCCGCCAGGCTCACCTCGTCCAGGCCGTCGGCGCTGCACACGAGCACCGCCTGGCGGATGCCGAGGTGGGCGAGGGCCGCCGCGAGCGGGTCGAGCAGTTCCGGCTTGCCCACGCCCAGGAGCTGATACGGGGCGCTCGCGGGGTTCGCGAGCGGGCCGAGCAAGTTGAACAGGGTGCGGACGCCGAGCTTCCGCCGCAGCTCGGCGACGTGGGCCATGCCGAGGTGGAACTGCGGCGCGTAGCAGAACGCGAACCCGCAGCGCTCCAGACACTTCTGGGCCCACTCCGGCCCGGCCTCGAACGGCACGCCGAGTTGGCGCAGCACGTCGGCGCTGCCGGACTTGCTGGACACTGCCCGGCCGCCGTGCTTCACGACCGGCACACCCGCCCCGCACGCGACCAGCGCCGCGGCCGTGCTGATGTTGAACGTGCCGCTCTCGTCGCCGCCGGTGCCGCAGGTGTCGAGCACCGGTCCGGAAACCGGCACCAGCCGCACCATCTGCTCGCGCAGCACGAGCGCCGCGGCCGCGATCTCGTCGGCGGACTCGCCCTTCATGCGCAGGGCGGTCAGGAACGCCGCGCCATGGGCCTCGTCGACGCGGCCGGCGACGAGATCGCGCACGGCTTCCGTCACCCGGGCCGCGGGCAGGTCGCGCCGGGCGAGCAGGGCGGCGAACACTTCGGGAAACCACACGGGAGCAGGCAGGCTCAAGTCGCACCCCGGCCGGGAAAACGATTTGCAACGAGTCCAGGGCGAATGGTACAGCGCGAGATCGGAAACGGGCAATTTTTCTCTTCCGTTGTGAACAGTTGTTACTTATACTTCCATACATGGTGGACGGGTGTAGCGATTGCGCCGGTCGGGAGATATGGGAAATTTGGCGGGCTCCGTGACAGCGAAACGGTAGTTGACGTTTTCATGGCTTTGCGAGCCCACGAACAGACGAAGACGCCATCCGAACACGGAAGATACACAACCGACCTCCCGTTGGTAGGGGGCAGCGGTTAACGTCAAATACCACCGGAGAGTGCCATGACCGAATCACGAATCGCGCTCACGAAGAAACAACAGGCCATCTACAACTTCATCCGCAAGCACATCGAGGAGAAGGGCTTCCCGCCCGCCATCCGCGATATTTGCACGGAGTTCGGCATCTCGTCGCCCAACGGCGTGATGTGCCACCTGAAGGCGCTGGAGTCGAAGGGGTACATCAACCGGGTGCAGAAGCACAAGAACCAGCAGCGCGCCCAAGCCCGCGGGATCACGATCCCGGGCGTCTCGGCCGGCGGGTTCAGTCTGCCGCTCAAGGGCGTCGTGGCCGCCGGCAAGGCGATCGAGGCCGAGGAGACGGACGAGCGACTGGAGATGCGCGACCTGTTCGGCAGCGACGACCTGTTCGTCGTGAAGGTCCGCGGCACGTCGATGATCGACGGCCACATCGCCGACGGCGACTTCGTCGTGATCCGCAAGTGCGAGACGTGTGAGAACGGCGAGAAGGTGGTCGCGATGGTCGAAAAGGCGATGACGCTGAAGAAGTACTACCGGAAGAAGAACGAGATCCAGCTCCACCCGATGAACAGCGCGATGGAGCCGATCATCGTGGACCCGACCCGCGAGGACATCCGCATCCTCGGCATTCTGACCGGCGTCATCCGCAAGTACTGACCGAAGCGCCGGCAAACGGCTTCGTCGAGCGGTCGGCGTGTTCGCTGGCGCACGTGCGCCAG
>JAFKJJ010000313.1 GCA_017306025.1 Planctomycetota bacterium | reverse complement strand
GCCGCGGCGGCTTTCGCCGGCCTGCTGCTCCACGGCGTCGTGAAAGACCGTCTGGCGCGGCCTGACGCGGCGTTGATCGTCGGAACCGCCGCCTGGGTCGCGGTCCTGCTGTTCGAGGCCGCCCGCGGGTTGCTCGAACTGGTGCCGTCGCTCCCGGCCGTCTTCCGGTGGCTCAACGACGTGTTCCGGGAACTGGTGGCCGCCCTGGAGTGGGTGCTGGCGCGGGTCGAGGACTGGCTCCGACTCCGCGGCCGGTCCGGACGGATGGCGGTCGCCGTGCGGGCGGTCGCCGGGTTCATCTGGATGCCGTTCGCGTTCCTCATCCGGTTCTACACGGTCGTCCTGATCGAGCCGATGCTCAACCCGCTCAAGCTCCCCCTGTCGATCCTGTTCGCGAAGTTCGTCTACCCGCTGTTGGCCGTGCTCGGGCTGTTCACCCTCGACCCGCTCGGGTCGCCGCTGGTCGGCCGGCTCGCCCCGGTACTGAGCGAGCCGGTCGCCTGGCTGCTGGTGATCGGCACCTTCTACCTGCTGCCGGACGCCTGCACGTTCCTGTTCTGGGAGATGCGCGAGAACTGGCGGCTGTACCGGGCCAACCGCCCGGACGCGCTCTACGCGGTCCCGGTCGGGAGCCACGGGGAGACGGTCCGCGGGCTGTTGCACTGGGGGTTCCACTCGGGCACGGTCCCGCGGCTCTACGCCCGGCTGCGGGCGGCCGAACGGGAGGCCGCCCGGACCGACGTGTGGCGCGAGGCCCGGACCCACCGGGCCGCGCTGCGGGCGGTCGCGGAGGCCGTCTCCCGGTTCGTGACCCGGGACTTCGTCGAGGTGCTCAACGACCCCGGGTCGGGGTGGACGGGGCCGAAGCTGGCGGCCGGTCGCGTGCTCCTCGGCACGAACCGCATCCGCCTGGAACTGATGGCCGAGGGCACGTCCGCGGCGTGGCTGGAGTGGGAGGACCGGTTCGGCTGGCTGGTCGCCGGGTGGGCCGAGCCGGGGTTCCTGGCTGTACTGACGGACGAGCAGGCCCGGGTGTTCGGGAACGCCCTGGCGTACCTCTACAAGCGGGCCGGGGTGGACCTCGTGCGCGAACAGGTCCGGGCGGCCTTGCCGAAGGAGGCCCAGCACTCCGACCTCGGCCCCGACGGGCTGTTGGTGTGGTACGGGACGCGCGGTTCGGCGCCGCTCCTGTACGACATCGCCGACCCCGCCCCCCAACTCCGCCCGCGCGTCCCGGGGCAGCGACAGCCGACGGCCGGACCGGTGCTCGACGCCCACCGCCTGATGTTCGACCGGGTCCCGATCACCTGGTCGCAGTGGACCGAAGTCTGGCGCCCGCCGGCGCCCGGCGATAAGCCCCGTCGGCTCGGCCCGGCGGGCGGCGAACTGGTCCTGTTGCCCCCGCGAGCCGACCGCCCGCCGCCGATCGCGCCCGCCCCACCGACCGAACCAGCCGAACCGGCCGACTAACTCGTTTCCGATCCGTCGGACGCCACTCCGAGAAGCCATACACATCTTGAAAGTTGCCGGGTTCTGAGCGAACCGCCCGAGAGCGGGGCTAGAAAGCCCGATCGTGTCGCACCGCTCGCGGAGCGAGCGGGCCACTCTGAAAGCCCGCGCGGACCGCGCTGTTACCCCGTCTGCGCCCTTGCGGTTGGCTCTGCGGGGGACGCAATGCCGCCGCCGAGCGCGTTAACCGGGTGGCCGCCGTGGGTCGTCATGTGGGCGCTCTCCGCGGCGATCTTTTTCGCCTGCAAGGCGCTCACGTGGCTGTTCACGCCGCTCCCGCCGGCGCCCGCGTGGCGACACGTCGCGTACCTCGTCCTCTGGCCGGGGCTCGACGCGAAATCGTTCCTCGATCCGCGACCGCTCCCGCACGAGCACCGGCCCGGCGCCGGGGAGTGGGCGTTCGCGCTCGCGAAGGTCAGTTTCGGCGCGGCGCTCGTGTGGGGAATCGCGCCGGGCGTTCCGTTCGGGTACGTGCGTGCGTGGGTCGGCATGGCCGGGGTCGTGTTCGTTCTGCACTTCGGCGCGTTTCACGTTCTGAGTTGCGCGTGGCGCGCGGCCGGCGTCGACGCGAAGCCGCTGATGGCCTGGCCGCTGGCCGCGCGGAGCGTGAGCGAGTTCTGGGGGAAGCGGTGGAACCTCGCCTTTCGCGACCTGACGCACCGGCTCATCTTTCGGCCGGTCGCGGCGCGGTGGAACGCCCGCGCGGGGCTGGTCGCGGTGTTCCTCTTCAGCGGGATCGTTCACGACGCGGTCATTTCGGTCCCGGCGGGCGCCGGGTATGGCCTTCCGACGCTCTATTTCGTGATCCAGTGCGCGGCGCTCTTCGTCGAGCGCACGAAGTTCGCTAAGTGGCTCGGTCTGGGGGAGGGCTGGCGCGGGCGGGCGTTCACCGCGACCGTTCTGATCGCCCCGGCGTGTGGGCCGTTTCATCCGCCGTTCGCGCGCGAGGTGGTGCTGCCGTTTCTGGCCGCGATCGGATGTGGTTCGGTCACTCCGTGACCGGAAAAACGCTATCCGGTCACGGAGTGACCGGACCACAGGGAGCCACAGGGGGAGCAATGGAACTCACGCTGGCCGATGTGATCCGCGTCGCGGGCGCGGGGCAGTTGTCGATCCTGATCGCGTCGGCGCTGGTGCCGTTCCGGTTGAACTTCACGCGCGACCTCGCGGCGCTGCCGGCGCTCCACCGACAGCTCTACTGGACCTACGGCGGCTACGTCGTGATGGGGATCGTGACGCTGGGGGCGATCAGCCTCGCGTGCGCGGACGAACTGGCGGCCGGGTCCCGGCTCGCACGCGCGGTGTGCGTTTACGGGGCGCTGTTCTGGGGCGTTCGGCTGTCGCTTCAGGCGGTGCTGGATGCGAAGCCGCATCTCACTGCGTGGTGGCTGACGGCCGGCTACCACGCGCTCACGGTACTGTTCCTGTTCTTCGCCGCGGTGTACGGCTACGCGGCGGTGCGGTGACTTCTTGTGGGGCAGGCCGCTGGC
>JAFKJJ010000256.1 GCA_017306025.1 Planctomycetota bacterium | reverse complement strand
CCCGAGATCGTACCAATAATCAACAACAAGTCCTATACGTGTTCGGCGCGACACTTCAGTGAAATAAACAAGGCGACGGACAACAGCAACAGGATGCCACCCAGGATGACGATTCCTGCAGCACTGTTCCAAGCTTGACTACGAGCGGCGATGACCTTCGGCGTCGGCGGCTTGCTCACCCCGCGGCTCGGGATGTGCGGCTTGTCTTCCTCTGACTTATCCTCACTCATACGTCCCTCCAGCGTAGAACTGGAAGGTCGCTTGGTTGAGGTCGCCGAATCGCTGGTGCGCGACGTTGAACCCGAATGGAACGCCTCTGTGTTCACCGAGCCGTTGTGCCCTCCTGAAACCCGATCCCTCGCGGTCGGCCCAGCCCGAAAAAACCATCTTCAAGACCCCGCGATCGTACTCCCACCGCGCCGACGCCTCCGAAGCATTGGGCTCGGTGAACTGCACGGAAACTTCAAGGTGACCGACGGCCGTGCCGTTGGTGTCACGAATCGGAAAATCGAACTTCCCGATCTCGTCGTCGGCCAAAAGCAACGTTTCGGTCGTCAGAATGTGCTTGTCGCCGATAGCGGTCATGGATGAACTCCTCGAAAATGTGCCGACCCCATTGTACCTTCGCACGGCCGTTCAGCGACTTACCCGATTCTACCGCGGGCCGGGCGTCGGCGGGAGCGGCGGGAACTCGCCGCTCGCGTACCGGCGCGCCATCTCCTGATACCGCGCGCTGAGCATCCGCGTGCGTGCGATCTCCTCCGCGGTCGCGGCGCGGACCACGCGCCCCGGGACGCCCATCACGACCGACCGCGGCGGCACTACCATCCCCGGCGCGAGCACGGCGCCGGCCGCAATGACGCACTCGGGACCGACATCGGTTCCGCCGAGCAGTTTCGCCCCGATGCCGACGAGCGTGTCCGCGCCCACCCGAACTCCGTGCAGCACTGCCGCGTGACCGACTACCACGCCCGCCTCGATCACCTGTGGGAAGCCGAAGTCGCAGTGAACGATCACGCCGTCTTGCAGGTTCGCGTTCTCACCGAGGACGATCGGGGCCACGTCGCCGCGGACGACGCACCCGAACCAGATGTTCACGCCGGCCGCGAACGTCACGTCGCCGGTCACGGTGGCCGTCGGAGCGAGGAAGAGCATGGAGTGTGGAGTCCGGAACGCGGAGTGCGGAACGAAAGACGAAGCGGTGCCGAGCGGCGGGCCGCTCTGGGGCATATGGTATTCCACTGTCTTTCGTTCCGCACTCCGCGCCCCGAACTCCACACTGCCTATGCCCGCCGTCGTCGTCTTCCCTTTCGACCTGTTCGGCAGCGCCGGGACCGGCGCGGGGGCACGCCTCCTGGGAGACGCGGTCCACGAGATCCTCGACGACACCGAGCGCGAAACCCGTCCGTGTCGCGCGGACGCGCTCCGCGGGAACGTGCGGGTGACGGAACTGGAGTTCGAATCGCTCGCGGAAGTCGGTGACTGGCGGAACCGCGGCCGGCGCGCAGCGCGGGCCGCCCTCAAGAGCCGCGAGTTCGTGCTGTGGCTCGGCGGGAACCACCTCTCCGCGCTCCCGCTCCTGGAAGAACTCGGCGGCGGCACGCTCGTCGTCCAGTTCGACGCGCACCTCGACGTGTACGCGTTCCACGACAACACCACGGAGTTGTCACACGGCAATTTCCTCTCGCACTTCAGCGGCCCGCGGCCGCGGTTCGTCAACGTCGGGCACCGCGACCTGTTCCTCACGCCCGCGGAGATCGCCGAAACCTTCGAGGCCGTTTATCCGGCGTGGGAAGTGGCCGCTGACGTGAACCGCGTGGCGGCCGAGCTCCGTGCGAAGGCGGGCGCCGCGAAACGGGTGTGGATCGACCTGGACTGCGACGCATTCGACCCCGCCGCGCTGCCGGCCGTCGCAGAGCCGCTGCCGTTCGGGCTGGCGCCGCCCACGTTCCTGGCGCTGTTCGAGGCGGTGTGGGGCGGGAACGTCGTCGGGATGTCGGTGAGCGAGTTCGATCCCGGCCGCGACGTCCGCGACACCGGGCTGAATCTGCTCGGCTGGCTGGTCGAATACGTGCTGCTGAAGGCTGCAACGCGAACGCCCTGACCGCGACGGCCAGGGCGTTCGGAACTTCCCGCCCGGTGAGCGGGTCAATCGTAATCTTCGACCACGCGCCGGCGCGCCGGCCGTCGGGTCGGTTTCGACGAACTGGCGTTCGTGACCACCACGGCCAGCGCCGCGATCGCGCCGAGCAACAGGATCGAGCCGCACACGATCCCGATCAGCTTGATCGCCTTCGACCGCCCGCTCGGCTCGGACGCGGTTTCGTCGCTCGACGAGGAACTACTGCTCGCGCTTCCGCTGTCGCCCGAAGCGGACGCCCAGGGCGGGGTCAGGGGCGCCGGTTCTGCGGCCGGCGCCGGGGCCGTGAGCGTCATGCCGCCCGCGGCCGGGTTGGGCGGCAGGGGCGGCGGTTCGACCGGCGTTCCGGTCATGCCGGGCGTACCCCCCGGCGGCCGGGTCGGCGGCGCGCTGCCGCCGGGGGAAATGCTCGTGCCGGTGAAGATGACTCCGCACACCGGACAGCGGGTGTGTCCCGACCCGTTGGGGGTCGTGGTCGTGCCCAGCGATGCCCCGCACTTCCCACAACTCCACGAGTACGTCGTGATTCCTGGGCCGCTGAAGCCGGGGCCACCCATCCCGCCGCCGCTGATGCCGGTTCCGTGGATACCGGCCCCATGAATGCCGTGAATCCCGGTGCCGCTGATCCCGTGAATCCCGCCCCCACTGATCCCACCGGGCGGGCGCCCGCTGATCCCGGTCCCCCCGGGCATTCCCGCGATGCCGCCGCCCGGCGGTCGGCCCGGGAATCCGGGCGGCCGTCCCGGCTGCGCCTGACCGGGCGGCAGGAGGAAGCCGAAGGTGAACACGGCAAAGATGGCAGCGATGACGAACCGCACACAAAAAGATGACTGTGGCATGAGTGAGACCGTGTGAGAAAGGAACGCGGTCGGATCAGCCCGAGTGTATAACTGTACCCGTCGGCGGGCGGCGCTTCAATCGCGCAGCCGGTAAGTTCTTCCAATCATCTCATCCGTCGACCGGTCCGCTTCGTCGTACTTTTGAAGGCGTTCACTTCGGGCATCGGGAGGTAGCCATGCGCGGGACGTGCGTGTTGGTCGCGCTGGTCGCGGCGCCGGTTATTGGAGCAGACGATTCGCGGCAACTGAAGGTTCACGCGCAGCGCGGGCTGCCGCAGGTGGAGCGCGTGACCGTCTACCGGACGAAGGACGGCAAACGTGAACGGGTCGGCGAACTGACGAAGCTCGACGCGGCGCTGGCGCTGCCGTCGGAGGGGCCGTTCGAGGTGTGGGCGAAGCCGAAGGACGGGCTCGCGGTAAAAGTCGCCGATAAGGTGACGATCGGGGCGGGGAAGACGCACGATCTGAAATTCGGCGACGTGCTGGGCGTGGTGGAGGTGTTCGGCGACAACTTCCCCCGGGCGGACAAGGTGGTCGTCACCGACCCGCGCGACCCCGGACCGGGCGAAAAGGGCCACGTCGCGGTACAGGAGGCCAGCGACTATCGCGTAGAAATGGTGGTTCCGGCGGGGGCGTACGCGGTGTGGGTGGTGCCGGCCAACGGCGCGAAGGCACAGCGGGTGGCGGACAACGTTCGCGTGCAGGCCGGGCGCAGCGTCCGTGTGGGGAATTGAGGGTGGGGCGACATGTCGGCGTGCGGTATGATTCGAGTACGGGAGGAACGTACCTATGCCTGACGCACGACCGATCGCCGTGCAAGTGACCGTAACCGTTACGGCGCTCATTTACACCGAGCCGGAGGCGGGCGGGTTCTCGGCGGAAGTGCCGGCACTGCCGGGCTGCTACACCGAGGGCGAAACACTCGACGAGGTGCGCGACAACCTGAAGGAAGCGGCGGAGGCTTGGCTCGCGGCGGCGTACGACCACGCGACCGGCACACCGCGCAAAGAAGGTGCCGCGTGAAGCCAGTTTCGGGCCGGCGCATGTGCCGCGTTCTGGAGGCCCGCGGATGGGAATTGGTCCGCGTGTCCGGCAGTCATCACGTCTACCGCAACCCGACGAGTGGAAAGCAGGTTACCGTTCCGGTTCACGGAAACAAGGACCTGAAGCCCGGCACGCAACGGAGCATCATGCGCGACGCCGGGTTGACGGACGACGACTTGTGAGGCGACGCGGGTTCACAGGAGGGCCGGGCCTGTGCCCTCGATACCTCACGGCCTACCCACACACCCCTTTTCCGATCGAGGTACGTAACTCCAGGCTCGCACTTCTCACGACTTTCACCCCAACACCGCCTTGATGGTCATCGTGAACGTGCTGCCCTTCCCTGCCTCGCTCTGAACCGTGATCTGGCCGCCCATCGCAGTACATAGCTTCTGGCTGATCGCCAGCCCCAGACCCGTGCCGCCGTACTTCCGGCCCGCGGACGAGTCCACCTGCGTGAACGCCTGGAACAGCCGCCCCACCTGCTCCGGTGACATCCCGATGCCGGTGTCGGACACCGCCACCTTCAACCAGTCGTCCTCGCGCCGCGCCGTCACCTTCACCACGCCGTCCTTCGTGAACTTGCACGCGTTGCCCACCAGGTTCAACACGCACTGCCGGATGCGGGTCGGATCGCCTGCGCCCTTCCCCAGATCCGCGGGGCAGTCCACCTCCAGCTTGTTGTTGTTCTTCCGGGCGAGCGGCTCCACCGACACCATCAGGTCGCGGATCAGGCTCGCCGGGGCGTAGGCGTCCCTGGCGATCTCCACCTTGCCCGCTTCGAGCTTCGAGAAGTCCAGAATGTCGTTGATGAGCGCCAGCAGGTGCTGGCCGGCGGTGTGAACCTGCGTCAGATCGGCCGTGTATTGCGGCAGGTTGTCCGAGGCGGCCTGTTCGAGCAACATTTCCGAGTAACCGATGATTGTCGTGAGGGGGGTGCGTAATTCGTGGCTGACCATCGCCAGGAACTGACTTTTGGTGCGATCGGCCTCCTCCGCGGCCTCCTTCGCGACCCGCAGGCGGTTCGTTTCCTCGTCGCGCTCGATCCGCTGGAGTCCGGTGCCGACGGCGGTGGCGAGGAGCTGTGCGACCTGCGCTTCGAGCGGCCCGATCTCGCGCCCCTTCGCGCGCTGGAGCCGCGTGCCGTACACCACCCCGTTGACCTGCCCCTTCGCGTCGAAGAACGGCGACACCACGACGCCCTGAACGCCCACGAGGCTCTCGCCCCCGCCCGCCCCGGCCGCCCCGACGTACACCGTGCGCTTGCTCGTCAGCGCCTGGGCTAGGATCGCGTGACTGAACACCCGGCCCGGTTGCTCGCCGCGGACCGCCTGCGCCACCACCCGCCACGCGTCGCCGTCCTTGACGAGCACGAGGCCGCTGTCCAGCCCCACTTTCTCGACCAGCGCCTCGGCCGTCTGCTTGTAGAACGCCTCGCGGTCGCCGGCCTTCTGCACGTTGACGACCGTTTCGAGCCACTCGACGACCTCCTCGGGCTTGGCGGCCTCGCGCTCGATGAGCGGCGGGGCGACCACCGTTTTGCCGCCCGTCTCGCGAACCGGCGCCGCGATGGTCCGCAGGTTGTTCACCGACAGCGGCTCGGCGTCGCCGCTGTCCACGTCCACCGTCGTCTTGTTGCCGACCTCCAACCGGACCGGCAGCACGTACTCGCAGTCGGCGCCGGGCGCGAGTACCGCGTGCCCGTCCACCGTGACCTCGGCCTTGGTGCTGAGGTTCACGACCCGGACCTTGCGCCCGGGCGCCTCCTCGATGCGGATGTGGTCGCGGGAGACGAACGCGTCCTTCACGACGACGCGGGCGGCGCCGGTGCGGGCCGGCCCGCGGCCGATCTCCAGCGGCCCCGCGTTGTGCGTGAGCTGCTGCGTTTCGAGCTTGTTGGCGATCGTGAGCGTGAGCATGGGAGTAGCTCTGAAACCTAACCCCCCAACCCCCTTCCCTAAGAAGGAAGGGGGAGCAAGAGCCTTCTTCGGTCTTTCGCCCCTCTCCCCCAAGGGGGAGGGGCAGCGAGCGGGGCGGGTTTCCGCTCACCCGCCCGACAATCGTAACCCAATCGGCAGGCTTTCGCCGAACATCCGCGAACGTTCTTCACCTTCCGGAGCCACCACCTCCTCTACGACCCGCTTCCACGCCCCGGGGCACGGGTGCGTCCGCAGCACGCTCAGCACGCGGAGCCGCGTCGAATCGCTCACGTCCACCGCGCGCAGCCCGCTCAGCCGGGCGAGTTGCGACAGGCAGAACAGCCAGCCGTTCTTCTCGCTGTCGTTGGCCGGCTGGAACGGGAGCAGTTCCTCGATCCATTGTTCGACGATTTCGGGGTGAACTACCGAGTTGAGCGGGCCGTACAGTTGCACGCGGGCGCCGAACCGCGTCAGCGCCCAGAAGGCATACGTCGGCACCGGCGATTTCTTGCATTCTCGGACGACCGCGGCCCCGAGCGCCTCCTTCGTCTTGGCGTCGAGCCGCTCCAGGCTGGCCGCGGCGCGCCACATCTCCGCGAACTCGTTCGCCGGCGGCCTCGAATACTGCTTGCCTTTAACCGGCAGTAGCGCCGGCTTCAGGCGCGTGAACAGTGCTTGTTGAAGCGCCGCGTTCAAACCGCCGCTGACGCGCCGCCACATGATCCAGTAGTCGGCGCCGCCCTCGGGGACGGCGGCCTTCTTCGGGCCGGTGCCGCTCGCGGCCGCGGTGATGAGCTTCCAGAGCGCCTCAACCCGGTAACGGTCCACCGGGTCACCGAAACCGGGCCGGAGCACGAAGCCGGTCAGGTTGTACCACCGCGACAGGTGTCCGGGAGACTTCCCGCGCCCGGCCGCGTTGGCTTCGAGAAAATCCCACAGCCGCCGACAGAGCCCGGTGGGCCAGTCGTTTCGTGGCGATTCGAGCGCCGTTTCCAGCAGCTTCGGGAGATCGGAGGTGGTCACCCCCGGGACCGCGGGCGTCCCGCCCGTTTCCGTCGGCGGAGCGGGCGGGACGCCCGCGGTCCCGGGGTCGCCGAAGACGGCCCCAACCAGCGCCCCGGCCGCCTGCACCTTTTCCTCCGGGAAGACGTCGATCACGCGGGCCTTCGCCTCGTCCTCCTCGTCCTCCTTCGAGGGCTCGCGGAGCACGTCGCGGACGTTGAACTCCAGCCGCCAGCGGTTGCCCTCTTTGGACTCGCAGTACAGTTCCAGCGTGCCGATTTCGGTGCATTTCGCGGCGAGTGTAACCGGTACGCGCTTCGCGCCGGCGCGTTTGCCGCCGCGAAGGATCGTGTGCAGCGGCGGGAGTTGCATCAGCGACTCTTCCGGCAACCGCAGCACCTGACCCGGTTTGTCGTCGCCGCGCACGGTGGACGTGTACAGCGGGAACAGAACCGGTTCACCGAGCGCCAGTTCCAGCACCGGTTCGGGCATGTGGACCTCTTCGCCCTCCTGCATGCGCCGGGGGACGACACACAAGACCGGAATGCCGTGCGCGTGAATCCCGCGGCCGGGCGCGTCGGTCTCGACCGCGACGTAATACGAACGCGGAATGCCGCCACCGATGCGGCGGCCGCCGGAGTGCTTGAGCCACGCGAAGTACGCCGCTCCCCACGCCACCGCCAAGTCGAGCGAGGGGCTCGTGAGTACGAGCGGCTCCCACGCCTTCTTCGGCGCTTCAAACCACGGCCGCATGACGTCGATGACGCGCTGGCGCAGCACATCCGGCTGAAACACGCCGCCGTTGAAGAGGATCGCATCAACACCTTCGCTGGCCGGGACGTGCTGCCGGATGAAGGCCGCGAGGTGCTTGCTCACGGCCGGATCGGACACGTATGGGAGGCCCATCTCTTGCAGACCGGTACGAACCCCCTTTGCGGGTTCGGAGTCGAACGGTGCGTGCGGGAAGAAGCCCTCGAACAGCGCGTTCGCCACGTCCTCGGGCTTGATGTTGACCGAAACCGTGCCGCCGACGACCGACCGGCCCTTCCCCATCACCGTAACCGGATAGGTCGGCGGGGGCGGATTCGACAGAAGCGCCTCCTTCGCGCCGCGACACGCCTGAACGAGCGATCCGAACTGCGCCGCGTCGAGTCGTCCGCCCGGCAGTTTCGTCTCGACGGCCTTCGCGAGCGCGAGGTCCATGTTGTCGCCGCCGAGCAGCAGGTGATCGCCGACCGCGTCGCGAATGAACGTGAGTTCGCCCTTCTCCTCGCCGGCGCGGATCAGGCTGAAGTCGCTCGTGCCGCCGCCGACGTCAACGACGAGGCACCGCATCCCGGGCTTGAGCATCCCGGCCTCTTGCGGCGAGTGCGTTCCGAGCCACGCGTAAAACGCCGCCTGCGGCTCTTCCAGCAGGGTGACGTTCTTCAGACCGGCTTGCTTCGCGGCCTCCGCGGTGAGGTTCCGCGCGACGTCGTCGAACGACGCGGGCACCGTGACCACTACCGTTTGCTCTTCGAGCTTGTCGGCATCCTTGCGGCCCGGAACCGCGTTCCAGGCTTCGACGATGTGCTTGAGGTACTTCGCGCTGACTTCGAGCGGTGACAGTCGCGGGACGTCCGGCGGGCCGGCCCACGGCAGGAGCGGCGCGGTGCGGTCGACGCCGGGGTGGCACAGCCACGACTTCGCGCTCGACACCTGGCGTCCGGGCACCTTCGCCCCGTGGTTACGGGCGAACACCCCGGCCGTGTCGGGCGGGTTCTTCTTCCACGGCAGGTCGATCGCACCGGGCGCGAGGTCGTGCGGACCGGGGATGTACAGAAACGACGGCAGAAGGTCGTGTTCCTGCACCTGACCGGCCGCGACGACCTGCGGGATGTGGAACGTGTGCAGCCGCGGCCCGCCGACGGCCCTGCTGGCAGCGTCCACGTACGCGACCGCGATGTTCGTGGTGCCGAGGTCGATTCCGACGAGGTAGCGTGACATAGTCGAAGGTCGTGTCGGTGAGTCGAAAGTCGTAAGGTCGGAAGTCGTAAGGTCAGGAAACGCAGGCCGGGATTTCGGGACCTTACGACTTTCGACTGTATTCTGCCGGGTATGGCACAAACGATTTTAGGACTGGACATCGGCGGGGCGAACCTCAAGGCCGCGACGCCGGACAAGCGGGCCGTTTCGGTGCCGTTCCCGCTGTGGAAACAACCGGACAAGCTCCCGCCGGCTCTCGCGGAGCTGGTGGCGCAATTTCCCGACGCAGAGGAGTTGGCCGTCACGATGACCGGCGAGTTGTGCGACTGCTTCGAGACGAAGCGCGACGGCGTCCATGCGATCATCAAGGCAGTGCGGTTCGCGAGCGGCGGCCGGCGCATTCGCGTGTGGAGCACCGACGGCGCGTTCGTGGATTCGGAGCAGGCGAAAGCAAATCACTTGCGAGTCGCCGCGGCGAACTGGCACGCGCTGGCGACGTTCGCGGGGCGGTACGTGCCAGAGGGGCGGGCAATTCTGGTCGACGTCGGCTCCACGACGACGGACGTAATTCCGATTCTCGATGGCGAGCCGGTCCCGCAAGGAAAGACGGACTTCGACCGTCTGACGACCCGAGAACTGATCTACGCCGGCGTCCGCCGCACGCCGGTCTGCGCGATACTGGGACTCGATGGGGCGGCCGAACTGTTCGCCACGGCGCTCGACGTCTACCTCGCACTCGGAATGATTCCCGAAGATCGGGACGACTGCGACACCGCCGACGGCAGACCCGCGACCCGAAAGTACGCACGCGCGCGCCTCAGTCGGATGATCGGCGGGGACAGCGAGACCGTGTCGGAGGAGCGCGTGCAACAACTCGCCGAAGAGTGCCACTGGCGACAGCGCGGCCGGCTGAGCCAAAATCTCAGCCGTATCGGCGACCGCCTCGCGGACATGACCTCGGTCGTGCCCTGGGTGCCTCCCGACGAAGAGATCAAACGAATGGTCGAGTTCGACCCAGAAATGCGAAGCCATTTCATCAAGTTGCAAATTCGGTTCATCGTTTCCGGCTCCGGCGAGTTCCTCACTCGCCAAGAGTGCCCCAACGCGATCTCCCTCACTCACGAACTCGGCCCCGAAGTTTCGGCGTGCGCGCCAGCGCACGCGGTCGCGGTGCTCGCGACGGAGCGGCCCGCATGATCGTTGTGAAGGTCGGCGGGAGCTTATTCGACCATCCGAAACTCGGGCCGGGGCTGCGCCGCTACGTCGAATCGTTCGCCCCGGCGGAGGTACTGCTCGTTGCCGGTGGCGGGCCGGCCGCGGATGCTGTGCGCGAATGGGATCGTGTGCACGAATTGGGTGAGGAGGCGTCGCACTGGCTGGCGCTGCAGGCGCTGGATGTTACGAGGGCGTTACTTGAGTCGCTGTGCGGAGAACCTACCCCCCCCGCCCCCCCCTTCCCTTCAAGGAGGGGGGAGTCAGAACCTCCGCGCGCCGCAAACGTAGTCGGATC
>JAFKJJ010000255.1 GCA_017306025.1 Planctomycetota bacterium | reverse complement strand
TCGGCCTGTTGCTGAGCCTCGCCACTGAACCGGCCGATCTTCCGCAGCGCCGCGCGCGCCGCGTCTACTTCCTTTTCGGCTGCCCGGAGCCGCTGAAGCTCACGATCCGCGACCGCCTCCGCCTCGGGGGTCAGGAAGTCGTGCCGCCCGACCAGCACGCGAACCAACTCCGTCGGTTTGGGGTCCATCGTCAGCGGCAAAAGCTCATCGGTCTTCGCACGCGGGACGAGGTACAGGAGCCGCGTGCCCTCCTCGCCGAACCAAGCCGAGTCCCACGTCTTCACCATCGCCTTCGCTTCCTTCTCGTAAAGGCCCGCGGCCGTCAGTTCCTTCACGAGATGATCTGCCAGCGCGGTGCGGCTGCCGTCGGCGGGCGGGAGTTGCGCGTCGGCCGACGACCCAGATTCGAGTTCGGCCACCGGCCGGAAACCGATCTTCCCGTCGCGCACCGTGACCAACACCAGCCCCGTCGCGCGTCCGCCCGACTTGTTGACGACGCTCACCCGATCGCCGCCGAGCGCGCGGACCGCGACCGGCGGCGGGAACGTGCCCACGCCGCGGTAGAACAGGAGCTTCTCGCGCTGCACGATCGTACCGCCGCGCAGCCCGCGTTCGGCGTAGCGGAAGTAGTCGTCATCGTTGTCCTTGCGCGGGGCGACCTCGGTTTGCAGCGGGACGGAGTCGGTCTCGCGGGCCGCGTAGTAGTGGTTGGCGGGGTTGTTCCTCTCGACCGGGAACCGATCCGGCTCGCCGGGCGTGAGCCGCACGTTCCACCGGATGCTCTGGCCGCCCGCCCTCTGGTTGGCCGGGGTGAGCGCGGGCGCGGCGTGCGCGAACGGGTACCACTCGGTGATCCAGCCCCGCGGGAAGTCCACGTTCACCGACAGCTTCGTCTCGCGGTCGGTGTAGAAGTAGATCACCGGCGTTTCCATGCTGACGAGCCCGCCGCCGCGGAGCCGCCCGGCCTTCGAGTCCGGGTTGCCCTGGAAGTAGACGAAGTTCGGCAGGTCGGTGTTGTTCGGTTGGAACGCGACCGGCACGCCGTCGGAGCCGGAGAAGCTGGTGAACGTGCCCCACTCGTGCGCGACGAGGCGCGCCGGTGGCGCAGGGAGCGGGACCGGTGCCGCGGGCGCCGCGGCGGGTTCGGGTGCGGCGGAACGGGCCGCGGAGTCGGGGACGAGCAGGTAGCCGCCCGCGACAGCGGCGGCCGCGACCAGAGCGACGAGGAAAGCACGCACGGCACGTCTCCTTCGGGGAAAGGCGGTCGGCCGCAGAGCGGCGTCGGGAGCACTGTACCCGGAGCCGTCGCCAACAGAATGTTGCGAATTCGGAATCAAAAACAACATTGCGTTGTGTTGAGCGGCCGACCGCTGTGCGCGGGCATTTCGTGTGCCGCACGGGGCACGAGATGGCCGCCCCGACCGGTTCCGCTTTTTTCTGCGCGAGGTGAATAAAGTGAGGGCCGGGCACGTCTGTGCGCTCGACCGCTCGCCGAGTTCGCCCGCCCGCCGATCGTGTTCCGGCTCTTGCCTTCCGACGCGACGGGCTTACTATCTCTTCGGCCTTTCCGCCGGCGCGGGAGCGGTTCCCGTACCGGCCCCACAGAAGGAGTGCATCATGCGCGTTCTGTTTACACTCGGTCTGGCTCTCGCCCTGTCGGTGTCCTTCGCCACCGCCGACGACCTCAAGTCCGGCCCGGACAAGAAGATCGCCGGCCCGTTCGACGTGAAGGCGATCACCGGCGACAAGGCCGGCAAGACCCTGTGCTACTTCTGCCAGTACAACGGCCAGCAGCGCCCGGCCGTGGTGATGATCTTCACCCAGAAGGCCGACGACAACATGGTCACCGTCGTCAAGGCGGTGGACGCGGTGCAGAAGTCGAACGAGAAGTTGGGCACCTTCGTGGTCGGCGTGAGCGGCGTCGCGGCGTCCGACTTCGAGAAGATCCAGACCACGCACAAGCTGACCACCCCGCTGACGGTGGCGGTCGACAAGGACGGCCCGGAGAAGTACAAGCTGAACAAGGACGCCCAGATGACCGTTCTGGTCTACAAGAAGGACGGCTCGATCGCGAAGAACTTCGCGTTCAAGACGACCAAGGAAGCCGCGGACAAGGCCAAGGAGATCGCCGAAGCCGCCGAAGCGGCTGTGAAGTAAGCGATCCGCTCGAACGCGCCAGGGGTTGAAACACAGGTGTTCCCGCATCGCGGAGGATACCCGGGTTTCAACCCCTGGTCGCTTCAGGTACCATATCTCCTCTGCCTTCCCACTACCGCCCGCCGCGAGGACCCATCCGTGTCCGTCCGCCTCCTCGTCGCCGCGTTCCCGCTGCTCGTTGTGTCGCTCGCCTCGGCGCAGCCCGACGCCGGCGGCCCCGTCAACGTCACCCCCAAGCCGGTCGCGTCCGACGCGGGCGTGAAGCTCGATTACGACATCGTCTACGTCCGCGCGCCGCGGAAGGGCGACAACGTCGGCACCAACTGGCCCGAGATCTCCAACCCGGTGTTCATGGACCCCGGCGCCGACCTCATGCTCCTCCGCCCCGACGGCACCGAAGAGGTTCTCGTGAAGGGCGGGGCCGGTTCGGTGACGGACCCGGTGGTGTCGTTCGACGGGGAGTGGGTGTACTACTCGCTGTTCCACGACATGAAGGGCGGGAGCGTGTCGCAAGGGCCGCCGGCCGGCGCGGACATCTACAAGATCCACGTCAAATCAAAGAAAACCGTTCGGCTGACAAAGCAGGAATTCACCCCGAACACCGGCGCCGGCAACTGGAGCAAGGACTTCCGCTCACCCGAGGCGGGCAAGGATTACTTCGAGTACGGCGTGTTCAACATGGGCCCTTGCCCGCTGCCGGGCGGCAAGGTGATGTTCGCGAGCAACCGCAACGGCTTCAAGCCGCCGAAGCGCGTCCCGCACGTGCTCCAACTGTTCGTGATGGACGATGACGGCGCCAACGTCGAGTGCGTCGGGCACCTGAACCTCGGCATGGCCCTGCACCCGACCGTGCTCGCCGACGGCCGGGTGCTGTTCAGTTCGCTGGAATCGCAGGGGCTGCGCACGTCGACGCTGTGGGGGCTGTGGAACATCAACCCGGACGGCACCGGCTGGGGGCCGATCGCCAGCGCGTTCCTGCCGGGCTACAGCCCGAGCGCGTGGCACTTCCAGACGCAACTGAGCGACGGCTCGATCGTCGCCGAGGAGTATTACAACCAGACGTCGAGCGGGTTCGGCAGCCTCGTGAAGTTTCCGTTGAGGGCGCCGGAGGGCCGGCAGTTCGGCCCCGGCTTCGCGGACGATCCGCGCAACCCGCCGCTCCGCCACGGCCGCACCGACGACGGCAAGGCCCGCGTCCGGCGCCTGCCGTTCAGCCCGTTCGGGATCGAGTCGATCACGCGATTCGCGCGCTCCGACGAGGGGCCGGCCGACTACGCGGACCGCAGCGCCCGACCGCCGCTCCGCGGACAACGCGAAACCGCGCCGCGGGTCGGGAAGGTGACGCACCCCTCGGCCGCGCCGGACAATCACCTGCTCGTCGTGTGGTCACCCGGACCGGTCAACGGCGGCTACACGGTCCACCGACCCGCGGTCGATGGCGGCCTCTACCTCATCAAACAGGGGAAGGCGATCGACGAACCGGGGCAGATGCTCCTCATCAAGAACGACCCGAATTACAACGAGCAGTGGCCGCGGGCGCTCGTACCGTACAAGCGGGTTCACGGCATCGACGAGCCCAAGAAGTTGCCGGTGCTCGCCAACGACGGCTCCCTCTCGAAGCACCTGCCCGCGGGCACGCCGTTCGGGCTCGTTGGCACGTCGAGTTTCTACAAGCGCGAGAGCTACCCCAACGGCCTCGTGAAGCCGGGGGCCGTCACCGCGACCTTCGCCGGCGGCGCCGACGCCACCGGCTATCAGGACCTGGACCCCTTCAACACCGCGGCCGACGGCGTCTCGCTGAACTGGTTCAACCAGGGTGCGGACGCGGGCCGCTACTCGAACGACGACATCCACGCGGTCCGCATCCTCGCGATGGAGCCGACGACCGACCGCAATAAAGGCCCCAACTCCGGCCGCACGTTCCGCAGCCACGCGAACGAGCGGCTCCGCGTCCTCGGCGAGATCCCGCTGCGCAAGTTCGCGAACGGAAAAGAACCGCTCGACCCGGACGGCAACCCGGACACGAGCTTCCTCGCGAAGATCCCCGCGGACGTCGGCTTCACGTTCCAGACGCTCGACAAGAACGGGATGGTGCTGAACATGGCCCAGACGTGGCACCAGCTCCGCCCGGGCGAGGTACGCCACGACTGCGGCGGCTGTCACGCGCACAGCCAGAAGCCGACCGACTTCAACCTGACCGCGGCCGCGAAGCCCGAGTACGCCGTCTTCGATCTGACGCAGAAGACGCCGCTGCTGACGTCGAAGGCGCGCGACGAATCGAAGGGCGTGTGGGACGGGAAGAACGAAACGGGCCTGCGCTTCAACGAGGGGGTGAAGAACGTCGAGTACTTCCGCGACGTGAAGCCGATCCTCGATCGCAGCTGCGTCGCCTGCCACACGCAGAAAGGTGGCGCGAGGCCGGCCGGGAACCTCGTCCTCGACGACGACAAGACGGTGAACCTGCCCGACAACGACGACGTGCCGGGCACGTACTACCGCCTCGCAATGGACTCCGCGGGCCGCTTCGGACACAAGCCGCTCGTCGGCGGCTGGCGCGGGGCGAACGCGAGCCGCTACGTCCGCATGTTCCAGTCGCGGCGCAGTCTGCTGATCTGGAAGGTGTTCGGCGCCCGGCTCGACGGCTGGTCGAACGACGACTTCCCCACCGAAACGACGCCCGGCGACCCGCGGACACTAGCCCTGAAGGGCGAACCGGTCGCGAACACGCCCGCGAACCGCAACCGCGCCGACCTCGACTTCACCGGAAGCGCCATGCCGCCCCCGGACGCGGTGAAGGCCGGCAAGGTCGCGCCGCTCTCGGACGAGGACCGGCTCACGCTGGTCCGGTGGGTCGATCTGGGCTGCCCGATCGACCTCACGTTCGACCCGAAGAATCCGACAAAACCCGGTTTCGGCTGGATGCTCGACGACCAGCGGCCGACGCTCGCGCTCACCTCGCCGAAGGCCGGATCGAATCTGCCGGTGGAGCGAATCCTGGTCGGAATGTACGACTACGGCACCGGCCTCGACGCTTCGAGCTTCCGGGTGGTGGCCGACTTCGCGGTGAACGGGATCGCAGCCGGGGAGAACCTCGCGCCCAAATTCGCGGCGCTCGGGGGCGGGGTGTACGAACTGAGCTTCGAGGAGTCGCTGACGGCGCCCCGCGGCACGCTCACGGTGAGTGTGAAGGACGAGCAGGGCAACGTGACGCGAATCGAGCGCGTTTTCGGTGCTGCGAGGTGACTTCGGTGTGGTCCACTCTCGACGACGCGGGCCGCGGAAGTACTTCCGCGGCCCGTTCGCGTTCTCGTCGTCGGCTGAGCGGGAGGGCGTTCCGCATCAACTCCAGGCGGGTGGGCACCACAATACCAGGGCCTTTCCCACGATCCCGCCGGGCGGCACAATTATTTTCGGTCCCGCGCGCCTAACTCGCATCCGATTCGTGCCTGAGAAGGTGTGGGGTGGTGATGAACGCCGGCCCGGACGGGTTCGCGGAGTTGCTCGAACGCGCCCGGGTGGCCGGTGCCGCGCTGGGCGAACTGTTGGAACTGTTCCGCGCCCACCTGACCCGGAAGGCGGAGGCCCTGTTGGCCGGCCGGATACCCACGCGCGCCGACGCGGCGGACGCGGTTCAGCAGACGTTTCTCGAAGCCCACGCCGCGTTCCCGCGGTTCGCGGGGCACAGCGAGGGGGAGTTCGCCGGCTGGCTCGACGCCATCCTTCAGAACAACGTGGCGGGACTGATCCGCGACCACACACAGGTGAAGAAGCGCGCCGTCGGCCGGGAGCGGTCGATCGATTCGCCGCCGACCGCGGCCCCGGCCGCCCCCTTGCCGGGTCCGTTGACCAGCCCGAGCCAGCGGGCGATGCGCGCCGAGGACGTGGAGCGTCTGGTCCGGGCGCTGGCCGCACTCCCCGACGACCAGCGCGAGGCGGTCCGGCTCCGCCACCTGGAGGGGTGGCCCCTCACCGCCATCGCCGAGCGCCTCGACCGCACCCTCGCCGCGACCGCCGGGCTGATCAAGCGCGGCATGCAGGCGCTCCGCGGGGCGCTCCGGAAGGACGACGCCGACAAGGAAGAACCGGGCGGCTGAATCCGGCCGCCCCATTATCTCCGGTGACCGTTTCGTTCGCCGGCGCCCGCGCCGGCCGCCCTTGATCCGGGAGTGCCCATGAATCGCCGCAGGCCGGATGCCTTCACGCTCATCGAGTTGTTGGTGGTGATCGCGATCATTGCCGTCCTCATCGGGCTGCTGTTGCCCGCCGTCCAGAAGGTGCGGGAGGCCGCCGCCCGCATGAAGTGCTCCAACAACCTCAAGCAGATCGGACTGGCCCTCCACAACTACCACGACACCAACAGCCGGCTCCCGACGGGGGTGCCGGCCGGGTTCTACGCGTCGCAGGGGTTCAACGCCGCCGCCCCGGCCACCTACGACCGGAGCTGCTGGCTCCGCTTCGCGCTGCCGTACTTCGAGCAGACCGCCCTGTCGTCCCAGTACGAGGCGTTCATGCTCGCGCCGACCACGTACACCTGCTACGCCCCGTTCTCGACCGCGGTCGTCCCCGTGCTCCTGTGCCCGTCCGACCCGAACGGCCCGAAGACCAACCCGACGCCGGGCAACTCCGGCAACACCCAGGGGTTCCACACCAACTACGTCGGGCTCAACGGCAACGGGTACGCGACCGTCCGGGCCGGCCCCGGCAGCGCCACCCCGAACCTCGGCGACGCGCCCCTCAAGGGGCTGTTCTTCGGCAAGTCGAACGTCCGCATCACCGACATCACCGACGGCACCAGCAACACGCTGATGGCGAGCGAACTGCTGGTCGTCCCGGACCAGGCGTCGAACAAGTACGACGCCCGCGGGCGGATGCACAACGGGGTCCACGGGATGACGTTCACCACCATCTACCCGCCGAACTCGACGGTCGGCGACAACGTCGGCCGGTCCGACTTCTGCGTGAACAGCGTCCCGAAGGCCCCGTGCGGCACGCAGTCGCAGGACAACACGTACGTACTCGCCCGGAGCAACCACAGCGGCGGGGTGAACGCGGTCCTGGCCGACGGCAGCGTCCGGTTCGTGCCGGACGCGATCGCCCCGAACACCTGGTCGGCGCTCGGCACCCGCGCCGACGGCGATCTGCCGGGCGACTATTAATCCGTCGCGCCGTTCCTTCCGCCGTCGGCGGGAGCGCCCTCCCGACCGCCATTCCCCTCCGGAGCGAAGACCGAGATGCGTTACGGTGCCACGCTGGCCGTCGGGGCCGCGCTGATCGCCCTGGCCGGGTGCGCCGGCGACCCGTCCGTGTCCGTCGCCGGAACGGTCACGTTCGACGGCCAACCGTTGGAGAAGGGCGAGATCATCTTCACCGCCCCCGACGGCAGCGCGGCGCCCGCCGCCGCGCCGATCGAGAACGGCCGCTACGAGACGCGCACCCGGCCCGGCGCGAAGAAGGTGGCGATCAACGCGTCGCGGCGGTCCAAGACGGTCGACCCGCTCACCAGGGAGGCCGAGGAGTACTCGTTCATCCCGGCCGCGTACAACGTCCAGAGCAAGCTGACCGCGGACATCAAGCCCGGCGACCGGAACGAGGTCAGCTTCGACCTGAAGTCGAAACCCTGACCGCCGACCCACCGACCGCATGACCCCGCCGGACCTCGACGACGTACTCGCCGAGTACATGCTCCGCCTCGACCGCGGCGAGCCCGTCGACCGGACCGCGTTCGTCGCGGAGCACCCGCAGTGGGCGGACGCGCTCCGCGAGTACTTCGACGGGTGCGACTCCCTCGACCGGTTCACCGGCGGGCCGGCCGGCCCCGCCCGGCCGGCGCCCGACGCACCCGCGTACCCCCGCCCGCTGGGCGACTACGAGCTGCTCGCCGAGGTGGGGCGCGGGGGGATGGGCGTCGTCTACCGGGCCCGGCACCTCAAGCTGAACCGCCTCGTCGCGCTGAAGATGGTCCTGGCCCCCGGTCACGCGGGCCGCGCCGAGTTGGAGCGGTTCCGCCGCGAGGTCGAGGCGATCGCCCGGCTCGACCACCCGAACATCGTTCCAGTGTACGAGGCCGGCGCCGCGCCCGACGGGTGCCCGTTCTTCGCGATGAAGTGGTTCCCGGGCGGCACGCTCCGCGAGGCCCGCGGCCGGTTCGCCGGCCGGTTCGCGGGGGCCGCCCGCCTCGTCGCCGACCTCGCCCGCGCCGTCCACCACGCCCACCAGCGCGGCGTCATCCACCGGGACCTCAAGCCCTCGAACGTGTTCCTCGCGGCGGACGGCGCCCCGGCGGTCGGCGACTTCGGGCTGGCCAAGTGGGACGCCGCGGGCGGCACCCCGTGCCCCGACCTGACCCGCCCGGGCACCGCGTTCGGCACGCCCGGCTACATGGCCCCCGAACTGGCCGCGGGCGGCGCCCACCCGACCACCGCGGTCGACGTGTACGCGCTCGGCGCGATCCTCTACGAGCTGCTCGCCGGGCGCCCGCCGTACCCGGCGGACCGTCCGGTCGGGGCACTCGTTCAGATGATGCTGGGCGACCCGGCGCGGCCGCGCGCGGTGAACCGGAACGTTCCGCGCGACCTGGAGGTGATCGCGCTCCGGTGCCTCGAACGCGAGCCGCACCGCCGGTACGCCAGCGCCGCGGCGCTGGCCGACGACCTCGACCGCTGGGGCCGCGGCGAGGCGATCCTGGCCCGTCCGGTCGGGCCGCTCGGGCGGGCGCGGAAGTGGGCCCGGCGGCACCCCGCGATCGCCGCGCTGGCCGTCGCCGTGCTGCTGCTCGCCGCGGCCGGCGCGGTCGGCGTGGTGACGCAGTGGCGGCGCGCCGCGGCCGCCCTCGACGCGGCCGAGTCGGCGCGCCGGAGCGAGGCCGAACAGTCGGAACGGACGCGGCACGCGCTGGCGGTCGCGCGGCGGGTTCAGGCCGGCCACGCGGTCACGCTGGCCGATCACGAATGGAGGGCCGGGCGCGTCGTCCGCGCGGGCGAGCTGCTCGACAGTTGCCCGGAGGAGTACCGGTGCTGGGAGTGGTCGTACCTGAAGCGCCGGTCCCGGCCGCCGGCGCGGGTGCTCGTCGAGACCGGGGCGAGCTTCTACGCCGCCGCGTTCAGCCCCGACGGGCGCCGGCTCGTTGCGACGGGGGCCGACCGGCTGGTCCGGGTGTGGGACTCCGACGGCTGGGCGCCGCTCCACACCCTCGCCGGGCACACGGACCGCGTGGTCCGGGTGGCGACCGGGCCGGGCGGGGCGGCGGGCCAAGCGGCCACGGCGTCCGCCGACGGAACGGTGCGGGTGTGGGACCTGCACACCGGGCGGACGGTCGCCGAGTTCCGCGGGCACGAGAAGATCGTGCGGGCGGTCGCGCTTTCTCCGGACGGCGCGACCGTCGCGTCCGGCGGCGAGGACCGCGTCGTCCGCGTGTGGGCGGTCGCCGACGGGCGCGAGCGGCTCGCGGTCCCCTTCCCCGCTGCCGTCACGGCGGTCGCGTTCGTCGCCGGCCGACTGGCGGTCGGCGGCGCCGACGGGCGGCTCGAACTGTTCGACGCGGCCACCGGCAAGGCGGTCGCGACGACCTCGGGCCACCGGGGCGGCGTGTGGGGACTGGCGGCCGCGCCCGACGGTCGAAGTCTGGCGTCCACCAGTGCCGACCAGACGGTGAAGCTGTGGGACGTCCCGAGCGGCCAGTTGCGGGCGGTGCTCGTCGGCCACCAGCGGGACGTGGTCGGGGTCGGGTTCGACCGGTCCGGCCGGCTCCTGGCCACCGCCGGGCACGACGGGGCGGCGCGCGTCTGGAACGTCGCCCGCGGGCGCGAGGAGGCCGCCTACCGCGGGCACCACGACGCCGTCAGTTGGGTCGCGGTCCACCCGGACGGGCGGTGGCTGGCGACCGCCGGGCAGGACGGGCGGGTGATGGTGTGGGACGGCCACGAGCGCCAGGACAGCTCGCCCCTCTCGGGGAACCCGGTCGACTCCGCCGCGCTCGCGGTCGCGCCGGACGGGCGGGTCGCGGCGGGCGGCGGCGACGGCCGGGTCCGCGTGTGGTCGTCCCGAGCGCCCGCCGGGGCGGCTCCGGAAGCGTCGCTCGCCGCCCACGCCGGCGCGATCGAAGGGGCGGCCTTCGACCCGGCGGGCGGGCGGCTCGCGACCGTCGGCGCGGACGGCGTCGGGCGGGTGTGGGACCTGGGGCGCGCGAGAGAGCTGTTCGCCCTGCGCGGGCACGCGGGGCGGGTGCGAGCGGTGGCGTTCGGCCGGCACGGTGCGGCTCTGGGGCGTGGCGACCGGGGAGGAACGGCGGTCGATCCCGGCGCACGAGGGCGGGGCGACGTGCGTCGCCCGGGCCGGGCGCCGGGTCGCGTCGGGCGGCGCCGACCGCGCCCTCCGCGTGTGGGACGCGGACACCGGACAGGAGCTCTGGTCCCAGAAGGGGTTCTCGAACCCCGTCTGGGGAGTGGCCGTCAGCCCCGACGGGCGCCAGGTGACCGCGACCTCCCTCGACCGGGTCGTCCGGGTGTGGGACCTGGAGAGCGGGCGGCAGCTCGGGCGGGCCGAGGCCGAGGGGTCCGACGTGTTCTTCCGTCCGGCGTTCAGCCCCGACGGGCGCCGGCTGGCGGTCGGGTGCCCGGATCGCACGATCAAGCTGTTCGACCCGGGCACCTGCCGCGAGGCGTTCGCCCTGCACGGCCACGGGGGCGAGGCGCGGGCGCTGGCATTCAGCCGCGACGGGACCGTCCTCGCCGGGGCGGGGGCGCAGGGCGAACTGTGGCTCTGGATCACCGACCCGCCGTTTCCTTCCCCGATCGGCGATCGCGCCCCGCGCCCGCGCCGCAACCGAAACGGCCCGCGCCTCCCCCGTACGAGGGGCGACGCGCCGACGCGGTGACGCAGGAGCCGCCCGCGCGGGCGCGGGCCGCGGCCCAGAAGCCCGCCGGCCGCCTCCGGCGGCCCGAACCGAGCGGTTTTGCCCGTTCGCAACCGAGAACGTCTCGCCCGCGGGCGCCGCATTGCCGTTTTTCGCGTTAGGCGACGACGGCGGTATAACTATCATCTCCTTGCACTCACACCTCTCCGACCGCGTCCACACGGAGCCGCTGATGCGCCGTTCGCGCCGGTTCGCCGTTACGGTACTCGCGCTCGCACTCGGGGGCGCCGCCGGGTGCGGGAAGGGACCCCCACAACTGCCCCCGCCGGAACCGCCGACGGTCGCGACGGTGAAGCCGCGCACCGTCCCGCTGCAGGCGATAAAAGAGTTCACCGGCCGGCTGGTCACGAAGGAGCCGGTGAAGGTGACGCCGCAGGTGAGCGGCCGGCTGCTGTCGCGCGACTTCGACGAGGGCAAGCCCGTCGAGGCGGGCAAGACGGTCCTCTACCACATCGACCCGGTGCTGTTCCGGGCGGACGTGGACAAGGCGAAGGCCGACATCGCCCGGGCGAAGGCCGACATCGCGAACTGGACGGCCCAGACCGACCGCGACAAGGCCGAGTACGCGCGCCAGAAGCAGCAGAGTGACGCCGGCGCCGGGTCGAAATTCGATCTCGACAAGGCGCTCGCGAGCGTGAAGGTGTCCGAGGCCCAGATCGACGTCTCGAAGGCCGCCAAGGCCGCGGCCGAGTCGGCGCTGGTGAAGGCCGAGGAGAACCTCAAGTACTGCACCATCTACGCCCCGACGACGGGCGTCGCCGGCCGGTCGCCGGTCGCGCCCAACAACCTGGTCGACGCGTACAAGACCGAGCTGGTCACGATCTACCCGGTCGACGAGCTCTACGCGGAGTGGGAGGTGGACGAGCAGACCTCCCTCTGGTACCGCGAGCAGATCAAGTCCGGGGCGTTCGGCGACCCGCACGCCCCGGCCACGGCGATCCGCGTCGTCATCCGGCTGAAGGACGAGAAGCAGTTCAGCACCGACGCGGCGGACAAGAGCCGGCACAGCGTGGTGGACGTCATCGACCCCGAGATCGTGCGCCAGACGGGCACGCGCACGCTCCGCGCGACCTTCCAGAACCCGCTGCTCAAGGACAAGACCGGCCGACCCCTCCCGCGCCTGCTCTCGGCGGGCGACTCGGTGCGCGTGCGCCTGTTCTCGGGCGCCCCGCGCCCGGTGCTCACCGTCCCGGAAACCGTCGTCTTCACCCAGCAGCGGAAGCAGTACGTCTACGTGGTCGCGGACGGCAAGGCGCAGCTGCGCGAGGTCGAGCCGGGCGCCACGATCGACGGGACGACCGAGGTGAACCGCCGCGCGTCCCCGGCCGCGCCGACCGGCCTCGACGAGAGCGACACCGTCATCGCCGACAACCTGCTCCGGGTGCGCCCGGGCGTTCCCGTCACGGTCAAGTAGCCGCGCGGCGGTCCCGACCCGTCCCCCGCTCACCCACAACAACCGACCCATGCAGTTCTTCATCACGAGGCCCGTCTTCGCGATGGTGCTCTCGGTGCTCATCACCCTCGCGGGGCTGCTCGCGCTCACGCAACTGCCCATCGCGCAGTACCCGGACGTGGTCCCGCCGCAGGTGGTCGTCACCGCCAGCTACCCGGGCGCCGACGCGCGCACCGTGTCCGAGACCGTCGCGGCGCCCATCGAGCAGCAGGTCAACGGCGTCGAGGGGATGATCTACATGGAGTCGCAGGCGACCAACGACGGCGTCGTGCGCCTGACGGTCACCTTCAAGCACGGCACCAACCCGGACACGGCGCAGGTGCTCGTCCAGAACCGCGTGAACATCGCCCTGCCCCAACTGCCCGAGGACGTGCGCCGGCTCGGCGTGGTCACGAAAAAGCAGTCCAGCGCGATCCTGCTCGTGGTCAACATGTTCTCGACCCGGGAGGCCAAGACCGACGCCGAGGTGTTCGAGCAGCAGCTCGCGGTGAGCCGGCTGGCGAACCTCGTGGTCAAGGACGAACTGGCGCGCCTCAACGGGGTGGGCGACGTGGCCATGTTCGGCAACCGCGACTACGCGATGCGCGTCTGGCTCGACCCGGACAAGATGACCGACGTGAACCTCGTTCCGTCCGAGGTGGTGGACGCGATCCGCAAGCAGAACGTGCAGGTCGCGGCCGGCCAGATCGGCCAGCCCCCGGTGCCCCGCGGCCAGGACCGGCAACTGGTGGTGAACACGCAGGGGCGGCTGCGCACCGAACAGCAGTTCAAGGACATCGTGGTCAAGACCGGCCCCCAGGGGGAAGCGCTGGTGCGCCTGGGCGACGTGGCCCGCGTCGAACTCGGCGCGAAGAACTACGACTCGTCGAGCGCGCTGAACAACAGCCCCGCGGTCGGCATCCCGGTGTTCCAGTTGCCCGGCGGCAACGCGTTCAGCACCGCGCGCGACATCCAGGAGAAGATGCGCCAGCTCCGCGCGTCGCCCGACTGGCCCGACGGCATCGACTACAAGATCGTGTACAACCCGACCGACTTCGTGCGGGCCAGCGTGAACGAGGTGGTCCACACGCTGTTCGAGGCGATCGTCCTCGTGTTCGTCGTGGTGCTCGTGTTCCTCCAGAACTGGCGCGCGGCGCTCATCCCCATGATCGCGGTGCCGGTGTCGCTGGTCGGCACGCTCGCGGTGATGTTCGCGCTCGGGTACTCGATCAACAACCTCACGCTCTTCGGCATGGTGCTGGCCATCGGCATCGTCGTGGACGACGCGATCGTGGTGGTCGAGGCCGTGGAGGCGCACATGGCCCGCGGGCTGTCGCCGCTCGACGCGACGAAAAAAGCCATGTCGGAGGTCGGGATGGCGATCGTCGGCGTGTCGGCGGTGCTGTGCGCGGTGTTCGTGCCGGCCGCGGTGGTCCCCGGGCTGACCGGCCAGTTCTTCAAGCAGTTCGCGGTGACGATCGCGGTCAGCACGGTGATCTCGGCGTTCAACTCGCTCACCCTCAGCCCGGCGCTGTGCCCCCTGCTGCTGCGGGGCCACCACGCGGGCCGGGACGTCGTCGACAAGGCGCTGCACTACCTGCTCGGCTGGTGGCTGTTCCGCGGGTTCAACTGGACGTTCGACCGCGGCACGCGGCTCTACGCCCGCGCGGTCGGGTGGCTGATCCGGCTCGCGGCGGTGGTGCTCGTCGTCTACGTCGGGCTGCTCGCGCTCACCGGCCTCGGCTTCCGCACGGTGCCCGGCGGGTTCATCCCGCAACAGGACCAGGGCTACCTCGTCGTGAACCTGGAGCTGCCGCCGGGGGCGTCGGTCGAGCGGACGGACGCGGTGATGCGGGAGGTGGCCGACGCGTGCCTGGCGACCGACGGGGTGGCGTACACGGTGCAGATCAGCGGGTACTCGATCCTCACCCGCGCGAACGTCCCCAACAACGGCGGCATCTACGTCACGCTGAAGCCGTTCGAGGAGCGCAAGGGGCGGTCCGCGGAGGCGATCCTGCGCGACCTGAACGCCAGGTTCGCGACCGTCCGCAGCGGGACCGCCACCGCGTTCGGCGCGCCGCCGATCCTCGGTTTGGGCAACGCGGGCGGGTTCAAGATGCAGATCCAGGACAAGGGCAACCTGGGGCCGGAGGTGCTGGAGGGGATGACGTGGGCGCTGGCCGCCGAGGCCAGCAAGAACCCCCGCGAGGGCATCCCCGCGGCGTTCAGCTCGTTCCGGTCGAACAACCCGCAGGTGTTCCTGCGTATCGACCGCGACCGCATCCAGCAGATGGGCGTGTCGGTGCAGGCGGTCAACGACGCGCTCCAGTCGTACATGGGGCAGGTGTACGTCAACGACATCACGCTCGACAACCGCAACTGGCAGGTGACCGTACAGGCGGACGGGCCGTACCGCCGCTCGATCGACGACCTGAGCAAGATCAAGGTGCGCGGCCCCGGCGGCGAGATGATCCCGATCGCCGGGCTCATCACCACCGCGCCGTACCAGGGGCCGACGATGGTGAACCGGTACCAGATGTACCCGTGCTGAGTTACGAGTGGACCGACATGGCCTACCAGCAGCAGGAGGCCGCGAACACGCGCGTCGAGATCCCCGGCGTGTTCGAGTTCCGCGGCGACACGACGCTCCTGGTGTTCGGGCTGAGCGTGCTGGTCGCGTTCCTGGTGCTCGCGGCGCTCTACGAGAGCTGGCTGTTGCCGCTGGCGATCGTGCTCATCGTGCCGATGTGCCTCCTGTGCGCCGTGATCGGGCTCCTGGTGACGTTCCTCGACCTCAACGTCTTCAGTCAGATCGGGCTGGTGGTGCTGGTCGGCCTGGCGACGAAGAACGCGATCCTGATCGTCGAGTTCGCGAAGCAGAAGCGGGAGGCCGGTGCGGAGCGGCGCGAGGCGGCGATCGAGGCCGCCGGCCAGCGGCTGCGGCCGATCCTGATGACGTCCTTCGCGTTCATTCT
>JAFKJJ010000254.1 GCA_017306025.1 Planctomycetota bacterium | reverse complement strand
TTGACGGCCGCCGTCTCCATCGCGTCGTTCAGCTTCGTGCTCGTGCCGTGCGCGTTGATGTAGCCCACGTCGCGGAAGTCCACCTCGGCCTCGCTCAGTGCCGCCTGGATCGCCCGCGCGCCGCCCCGCCCCTCCGGGTCGGGCTTCGTGACGGAGTAAGCGTCGAACGTGCTCCCCCAGCCCTTCACCTCGGCGTAGATCGGCGCGTTGCGGGCCTTCGCGCGCTCGTAGTCCTCCAGAACGAGCACCGCGGAGCCCTCGCTGATGACGAACCCGTCGCGGAGCCGGTCGAACGGCCGCGACCGCTCCTCCGGCGCCCGCCCGTCGCTCTTGCTGAGCGTCCCCAGCGCGGTGTAGGCCAAGAGCATGAGCGGGTCGATGCGGCTGTCGGCGCCGCCGCAGAGCATCACGTCCGCGTCGCCGCGTGAGACCAGCCGGTAGCCCTCTCCCACCGCCTGCGTCCCCGCGACGCACGCCGTCACCACCGTGTTGTTCGGCCCCTGGCAGTTGAACGCCATCGAGATGTGCGCCGCCGCCATGTTCGGCAGGTACTTCAGGAGCCAAAGTGGAAACAGCGGCGAATCGGTGCGCGACGGGTCGGGGAGCTTCGTCTCGTCGAACTCCCCGCCGTCCTGACACGCCCGCGCCAGGAGCGGGGCCAGTTCGCCCAGGTCCATCGGCACGAGGCCCGTGCCCATCACCACCCCGAACCGCGTCGGGTCCGTGTTGGCCGTATCGAGCCCGCTGTCGGCGATCGCCAGCCCGGCCGCGCCGATGCCGAACTTCGCCGCCCGCCCCATCACCTTCACCGACTTGCGGAACTTGACCGGGATGAAGGGCTCGGGGTCGAAGTCGAGCACCTCGCCGGCCACACGGATCGGGTGGTTGGACGCGTCGAACGAGCGGATCGGGCCGACGCCGCTGTGCCCGTCCACGCACGCCTGCCAGAACGCATCTTTGCCCACGCCGTTGGGCGCGACCACCCCGAGCCCCGTTATCACCACCCTGCGCATGACGTTACCCCGATCGGCCGCCCCTGGCCCTCGTCCCTGAAGAGGGCGGCACGTCACGCCGACACGAGCGACCCCGTTCCCGGTTTCAGAACCTCATCTGCCGTGTCGGACACCTTGTCTGCAATCACGCACCCGCACACGACACCGGAATGAAGTTGCGCCGCCCACTTGCCACCTTACTTGACTCCCCCATCTTCACCATCTTCCTTAAAGCTAATCTGGCCGATTGTTTCCTTCAATCCCCTGTTTGGTGCCGAATCCAATTATCCCACGCACCTTACGCAGACTAACTCGCTAAACTCGGCACAATCGGACCGATCTTTCGTCGTGACGTTCCCGAGGCGCCCAAATGTGAAGTTCGGCTCAAGCTCGGGCCACGGGCGAACGGAGGCCGCTCGGATATCGTCCGACGGGGCCGGTACAACGGAGCGCGGCGGCGAATCAAAATGCGAACCGCGTGCCGGGCGAACCTTTGGATGGGGCGGGTCGGGGGGAACGTTCTTTTGCCCCGGTTCGTCGCACCGTTATAATCTGAACAGGCGGGCGGAGCGGGAGAACCCGCGCCCGCACCCCGAAGGAACGACCACCGATGCTCCTGTCGCGCGTCCGCCGCTCGTTCGGCCCGTTCGCCGCCGCGATCACCTGTCTGCTCTCCTCCGTCACCGCCGCGCCGGCCCAAGACGCCGGCGACGCGATGGCCGTCACCGTACAGAACCCGATCACCAGCGACGCGTTCACGCGCATCAAGAACCAGATCAACGCCCGGCTGCACGGCGAGAACCAGTCGCGCCCGCCGCTGACGCACGTCGTGTTCGACTTCAACCCCGACGACAAGCCGGCCTCGACCGCCGACTTCGGCCCGTGCTTCGACCTCGCCGAGTTCATCGGCAGTTTGAAGCAGCTCAACACAATCGCGTTCGTCCACGCGCCAGCGACCGGCCACACGGTTCTGCCGGTGCTGGCGTGCAAAGAGGTCGTAATGGGCAAGGCCGGCGCGATCGGTCCGATCGTGACGGAGGGCGTGCCCCCGCTCAACGCGGTCCGGGTGGCCGCGTACCGCGAGAAGTTCAACCGCGACGAGCGCTGGCCGATCGTGCAGAAGATGTTCGACGCGAACGTGCGGCTCGTGAAGGGGCCGTCCCGCGCCGGGGCCGGTACGGTGTACGCCGACGCGAACAACGCGGAGGCGGTCGGGCGGATCGCGGGCAACCCGGTCCCGGTCCCCGGCGTGCAGGACGGGCAGCTCGCGAGCTACCCGGCGAAGGTGGCCCGTGAGGTCGAACTGGCCCGCGGGCTGGCCGACAACCGCCGCGAACTGGCCGAACTGTACGGCCTGCCGCCGCTCCGCGACGACCCGCTCCAGGGGCGCAACCCCGCGGTGTTCCAGTGGCAGCTCAAGGGCGACGTGGACGGGGCCATGCGCGAGTCGGTGGGCCGCGTCATCCGCGACGTGCGCAAGCGGAAGGGGAACTTCCTCATCCTGGTGCTGAAGGAGTGCGGCGGCACCGACCTCGACGCGGCCCGCGGGCTCGCGGAAGACCTGATCAAGGCGCGCGCCGACAACGAACCGGTCGAGGTGATCGCGTTCGTGCCGGAGAGCGCGCCGGACGCGGCCGCGGTCGTCGCGCTGGGGTGCTCCGAGATCGTGATGACCCGCCCGAAGGCCGGCGCCGACGGCGAGGCGAAGGAGGCCGAGTTCGGCAACTTCGAGCGGTACCTGAAGTCGGCCAAGCCCGGGGCGATCGACGCCCAGCGCAAGAGCATCCGCGAGCTCGCCGAACAACAAGGCTATTCCGGCGTCCTGATCGACGGGATGTTCGAGCGCTCGCTGGAGATCCTCCGCGTCAAGGGCACCGACAACAACCGGAACAAGACGCGGCTGATGACCCGCTCCGAGTTCCAGGCGGAGCTACAACAGGCGGAACAGCAGAAGCGGGCGCCCGCGTGGGCGGTCGAGAAGACCGTCAAGCCGAAGGACGTGCCGTTCCACCCGAACGCGACGCTGGCGGTCGAACTCGGCCTGGCCCGGTTCACCGTGCCGTCGACGAGCGTCAAGGACGTGTGCGCGATCTACGGCGTGCCCGACGCGCAGAACCCCGACCCGGGCTGGCTCGACAAGTTCGCCGAGTTCCTCCGCATCCCCGCCGTCACGATCATCCTGGTGATGATGGGCTTCATCGGGCTGATCCTCGAACTGAAGGTGCCCGGCCTGACGGTGCCCGGGATCATCGCGGCGCTGTGCTTCATCCTCGTGTTCTGGTCGCAGTCGCGGTTCAGCGGCGAGATGTTCGTGCTGGCGCTCTTGCTGTTCATCCTGGGGCTGGTGCTGGTGGGGCTGGAAATCTTCGTCCTGCCCGGTTTCGGGGTGTGCGGGATCTGCGGTATCCTGTTCATGCTCGCGGGGCTGGGGCTGGTGACGCTGGAGAAGGTGCCGCAGAACACGGCCGACTGGGTGGGCTTCGGGGAGCGGGTGTCCTACTACCTGTTCGCGCTGATGGGCGCGATGGGCGCGGCGTTCGTGATCGCCAAGTTCCTGCCGCAGGTGCCCTACGCCAACCGGCTGCTGCTGGCCCCGCCGGCGGACCACCCGAACGCGTCCGAGCCGGTGCTGCCGGGCGCCAGCGAGGCGCTGGAACTGCTCGGCGCGATCGGCACCTCGACCACCGCGCTGCGCCCGGCCGGGGTGGTGCGGTTCGGCGACAAGTTCGTGGACGTCGTGTCCGACGGCGGGTTCATCCCGTCGGGCAGCCGCGTGCAGGTGATCGCGGTCGAGGGGACCCGGATCGTGGTCAAAGAAGTCTAGAAGTGCTGAGTTCTAAGTGCGGGGTGCTGGGAGAAGGCAGGAGGGCGCTCCTCTTCCTCAGCACCCCGCACTTAGAACTCAGCACTTCCGAAGTTCCCGGCGCCGAAAACTATGGACTACCTGACCATCGCCCTCATCCTGATCGGCATCGGGGTCTTCCTGCTCCTGGCGGAGATCCTGGTCCCGACCGGCGGCGTCCTGGTGGTGGCCGCGTTGTTTTTCTTCGCGTTCGCCGTCGGTATCATCCTGTACTATGGCACCACGACCGAGGCGGTCGTCGCGATCGTCGGGCTGGCGGTCGGGCTACCCGCGGCCGGGTACGCGGCCGTACTGGCGTGGCGGCGGATGTCGCTGGACACGGTCCTCGACGAACCGGCCGCCGCGCCCGCGGTGCCGGCGGCCTCCGAAACCGACGTCCTGAAGGGCCGCACCGGCAAGACGGTCTCGCCGATGCGGCCGTCGGGAACCGTGGAGTTCGACGGCAAGCGCGTGGACGCGATGACCGAGGGCACGATGCTCGACGCCGGCGTGTGGGTGCGGTGCGTGGACGTGCGGCGCGGGCAGGTGATCGTCCGCCGGATGGAGGAGCCGTCCGACGCCCCGGAGGTGGCCCCGCCGCGGGCCGCGCCGAAAGCCGCCCCCCCGGCGGGCGAAGAAACCGGCAGGGACGAGCCGAAGAAACCGCGGGACGACTTCGACGATTTCGACATCGGTTTGGACAAGACCTGAGTTCCGCTCGCGCCTGGCGTTCGACGGCGGACCGCACCGGTTGCGGTCCCGAGGGCAAGACACAAAATACGAAGCACCGAGCGCCAAACACGAGTCACCAGTAAAGGACCGCCACCGTGACGCTTTCGACCGCAATGGCCCTGCTCGCCCAGATCGGCAAGGACAAGGGCGGAGATCCTGGGGCAAACGTGAGCACCGCCAGTGTGATCATCATCGTGATCGCGCTGGTCGCGGTGCTCATCTTCGTCGTCTTCCTCTTTTTGTTCTTCAGCTTCATCCGGCTGTGGATTCAGGCCCTCCTGACGAAGGCCGACATCGGCATCGGCAGCCTGATCGGGATGAAGCTGCGGAACGTCGATTACGCGATGATCGTCCGCCAGAAGATCGCGCTCGTACAGGCCGGCGTCCGCGTGACGACGGGCGAACTGGAGTCGCACTTCCTGGCCCGCGGCAACGTGCCGAAGACCGCGACGGCCGTCATCGCGGCGCACAAAGCCGGGCTCGACCTGCCGTGGCGCACGGCCGCGGCGATCGACCTCGCGGGCCGCGACGTGCTCGAAGCGGTCCGCACGAGCGTGAACCCGAAGGTGATCGACTGCCCGGACCCCGGCAAGGGCAAGCAGTTCCTCGACGCGGTGTGCCGCAACGGCATTCAGCTCCTGGCGAAGGCGCGGGTGACGGTGCGCACGAAGCTCGAACGGCTCGTCGGCGGCGCGACGGAAGAGACCATCATCGCCCGCGTCGGCGAGGGCATCGTGAAGGCGATCGGGTCGGCCCATGACCACAAGGAGGTGCTGGCCAACCCGGGCATGATCTCGCAGACGGTGCTCCATAACGCGCTCGACGCGCAGACCGCCTACGAGATCGTCTCGATCGACATCGCGCACATCGAAGTGGGCGAGAACATCGGCGCGAAGCTCCAGGCCGAGCAGGCGGCGGCCGACCTCCGCGTGGCGCAGGCCGAGGCCGAGAAGCGCCGGGCCGCGGCGGTGGCCCGCGAACAGGAGATGCGGGCGCTCGTCGAAGAGAACCGCGCGAAGGTGGTCGAGGCCGAAGCGCAGGTGCCGCAGGCGATCGCCGGTGCCTTCGAAAAGGGCAACTTGGGCGTGATGGACTTTTACAACATCAAGAACGTACAGTCCGACACGCTGATGCGGAACAACATCGCGACGATGACCGGCGGCGCCGAGGGACAGTCCGGCTCGGGGCGCTGAGTGCCTGTTCCGCGTGGTCCGGTCGCTCCGCGACCGGATGTCTTTCTCCCGGTCGCTCCGCGACCGGATCGCCACGACCCCGGTGAGGCCGGTCATGAACATCCAGGCCGTCATTCTGATGGTGCTCGTCCTCGCGGTCATCTCCACGGTGGTGGGGGCGGTCGCGAAGATGCTGAACAACCTGGCCGAGGCCAACGCGAACCGCCGCGCCGAGGACGAGCGCCGCGCCCGTGCCGAGCGGATGGAGCGGGCGGCGGCCCGCGCCCGCGCCGCGGAGGACGAGCGCGCCGAGCGGCCGAGTCGGCCCGCCGCGCCGGCCTCGCCCGAGACGCACACCGGCGGAAACGTCCGGCCCGCGAACTCGGAGATGGACCGGTTCCTCGCGGAGATCGACCGGCTCCGGCGCAAGGCGGCGGCCAACCCCGAGCCCCCCGCGGCCGCGCCCGGTTCGGCGGCGCCGATCGCGCCGGTGGTCCAGCCGATCAAGCCGTCCGCGACCGATCGCCCGCGCCCGCGCGTGGTCGCGGAACTCGCCGAACCGACCCCGACGGCGCCGGTGCCGCCACCGCTCCCGTCGAGCGCGCCGAGCTTCGGCACCAGCCCACAGGCCCCGACGCGCGTGGCTCCGGTCGGCGGGCAGGTGGAACAATTGCCGGTCGCGCAGGTGCTGAAAACGACCTCTTCGACCGGCGCGCCGGCGACGAAGGTGACGCGGTTCGGCCCGCGGGCGCGTCCGGCGGACCGGACCAACTTCGGTAAGAACCTGGCGGCGCTGCTCGGCTCCGGACAGGGCGCCGCGATGGCGGTGGTGCTGATGGAGGTGCTCGGCCCGTCGAAGGCGAAGAAGAACGCCGGCCACGAGTGAACGGAGGGGCAAAGCGGAAGCGGACGCGCGGCCGGGGCGGAAGTCCCGGCCGCGTGCGTTTAAAGCGATCTCGACGGAGGAGAAGTGATGACGGACCGGGCGTGGCTGGAGGAGCGGGTCCATCCGCAGGGGATGGTGTGGCACCTCAAGGGTACACCGGTGACGCGGACCAAGAGCGGCCGGCGAAAGTTGCGGCTCTTCTCCTGTGGTTGCTGCCGACTCATCTGGCCGCACCTCGCGGATGTGCGGTTGCGAGGGGCCGTGGAGGTGGCGGAGCGGTTCGCGGACGGAGAAGCCACTGCGACCGAATTGGACGTCGCGGGGGCCGCCGCGCACACAACGATCGCGAGAAATTCGCGCGGCTTCTCGGACGACGATCCGGACGCCCAGATCAATACCGTTGTCGCGCTGGTCGTTTCGACCACGCACGTGAAACCGTATTCGGCCGCGTTCAGTATGACCGCATACTCGCTTCCTCTCGCCGGACATCGCGGAAGCCCCGAGGAAGCCAACGCCCTGATGTGCGAACTTCTCCGTGACATCTTCGGCAACCCGTTTCGCCCCGTTGCGTTCTCCCGGGAGTGGCGCACCGACACCGTCCTCACCCTCGCGCGTCAGATGTACGCCTCGCGCGATTTCAGCGGCATGCCGATCTTGGCCGACGCCCTCCAAGACGCCGGCTGCGACGAACCCGCCATCCTCAACCACTGCCGCGATCCAGGGCAGACGCACGTCCGCGGGTGCTGGGCGGCTGACCTCGTGCTCGGCAAGGAGTGACGCTACGCTGAACGGCGGAGGTGAACCATGTCCGCGATCACGACGCCACCCGCTCCGATCGGTACCACAGCTCCGCCACCGAACGCCGGCCCGCGTCGGTGGCGCGTCACGCGCGACGAGTACTACCGGCTCGGCGAACTCGGCTTCTTCGACGGCAAGCGGGTCGAACTCATCCGCGGCGAGGTGATCGAGATGAGCCCGATCAACATCGCCCACGCGAACGGCGTCGGGTTCGTCACAGACGCGCTCACGGTCGTGTTTGCCCTCGGCTATTTCATCAACGTGCAGCAACCGTTCGTGGTACCCGGCGCCGCGCCCGGCTCCGAACCGCAGCCCGACGTTTCCGTAATTCCCGGTTCGCGCCGCTCAACCAGCGCGCACCCGACACAAGCGGCTCTGCTCGTTGAGGTCGCCGACTCGACACTCTTCTACGACACGACCACCAAGGCCGAACTCTATGCCGAGGCCGGTGTGCCCGAATACTGGGTGCTCGACCTCAACTCGCGTCAGCTTCACGTCTTCCGCGACCCGCAACCGCTCCCGCTGCCGACGGACCTCGCGGCGACGGCGTACCGCACGCACGCCGTCCTCGACCCGAACGACACCGTTTCGCCGTTCGCCGCGCCCGCCGCGACGATCCGTGTGGCCGATTTGCTGCCGTAATCGGAGCCGCGCAAGTTGCGGTTGCATCACGTTTCGCGCTGTGCGTATGATTTGCGAACCGCGGGCGGACCCGCGGCCGGCACTGGGAAGGAACCCGCATGGCCCTGGCTCACCCGCCAGACGGCACCCCGCCGCACACGTCCGTGGCCGAACCCGGCCCCGAACTCGCGCTCGCGCCGCCGCACCACCGCCGAACTGCCGCCCCGCCGGCCGCCGAACTGGCCGTCGTCGTCGTCAACTTCTGCCAGTGGAAGAACACCGCCCGGCTCGTGCGACAACTGCGCCGGTCCGTCGCGGTCCGCTCGGGGGCCGCCGAAATTCGCATCGTCGACAACGGCTCGCCCGCGCACCCGCTCGCGGCCCGCGTCGACCGCCTCCGCGGCGTATCGGTTCGGCGGTTCGACCGCAACCTGGGCTTCGCGGCCGCGGTCAACCGCGGGTGCCGGCTCGCCGCCGGTCCGTGGGTGCTCTTGCTCAACCCCGACGTCACCGTCCCCGACGGGTTCCTCGACGACGTCCTCGCCCGGCTGGCGAAATCCGACGTTTCGTCCGAAGTCGGGGTGATCGGCTTTCGGCTCCTCAACCGCGACGGGACGCCGCAGCCGTCGGCCGGGCCGTTCCCGACGTTCGCCCGCACGCTGGCCGGGCTGTTCCTCCCGCGGGCGCGCCGGAAGTGCCAGGCCAACCACGGCGACGCGCGCCGCGAGGTCGAGTGGGCCACCGGCGGTTGCCTCCTGGTGCGCCGGGAGTGCTTCGAGCAGCTCGGCGGCCTCGACGAGTCGTTCTTCCTTTACTACGAGGACGTGGACTTCTGCCGCCGTGCCGCGGCGAGCGGGTGGGCCGTGTGGTTCGACCCGTCGCTGGAGGTCACGCACCACTGGCCGCTGCACGCCCGGCCGGTGCCGCCCCCTCTGCGGCTCATCACGCGCCACGCGCTTTTGACCTACGCCCGCCGGCACTGGCCCCGCTGGCAGTCGCGCGCGTTGAACGGGGTGGTATGGGCCGAGGCCGGGGTGCGGCAGTTGTGGGCCGCGGCCCGCGGGCGGACCGTCGCGGCGCGGTGCTTCGGACACCTGCGGAAACTGGTCGCGGACGTGGCCGGCGGCCGCGACGACGAGGCCGCCGACCGCATCCGCTTCGCCGCCGGCTTCCTCCACCCGATCGCCGCCGAGCAAGACGGGCGCACCTCTTGAAGTGGGCGGTGGGCAGTGGGCAGTGAGCAGCGAAGGCCAGAAATCGAACTCCCGTCGGAACCGGTTCGTTCACCGACTTCTTCTCTTTACTGCCCACCGCCCGCTGCCCGCTGCCCACTGTCTGTCGTTATCCCCTCCCACTCCCGCCCGGACCTCCTCCGGTTGTGCCTCGCGAGCGTCTCGCGCTTCGCCCCGGCCGGTACCGAAGTGATCGTCGTGGACGACGGGTCGCGCGGCGCGAGCGTGTCTCGTGCGGCCGAAGAGTTCGCCGGGGTAAAGGTGGTGCGCCGACCGCGGGCCGGCGGGTTCTGCGCCGCGGCCAACGCGGGAATCTCGGCCGCGGCCGCGCCGGTCGTGGAACTGTTGAACGACGACGCGGAGGTGACCGCGGGTTGGGCCGACGCGGCTCTGGCGTGGTTCGCGAACGGGCGGATCGCGGCCGTCGCGCCGCTGGTGCTCCAAAACGACCCGGCGCGCCGCGCCCGCGGCCTCCCGCCGCTCGTCGACACGGCCGGCGACGAGTACGACCTCGGCGGCTTCGCGCGGAAGCGCGGGCACGGACGGCAGTGGGCGGCGGGCGGTGAACAGCGGAAGGCGGAAGAACCGGTTTCCGGCCCGCCCTCTGTCCACTGCCCCTCGCCCACCGCTCACTACGTGTGGGGCGCCTCCGCGTGCGCCGCGTTCTACCGGCGCGCCGCGCTGCTGGCCGCGGGCGGGTTCCCCGAACACTTCGGCGCGTACTTCGAGGACGTGGACCTGTCGTTCCGGCTCCGACGGCTCGGTCTTGAGATCGTGTACGAGCCGGCGTCGGTGGTGTGGCACCGCGTCTCCGGCAGCTACGGCCGCACGCCGTCGCGCCGGACCCTGGAGCGGCAGTCGTGTAACGAGGAGCGGGTGTTCTGGCGAAACGTTCGCGGGCGGCGCCTGGTGCGAGCGCTGCCGCGACACGCCGCGGTGCTGGCGGGCAAGGCGCTGCGCCGGTGGCAGGAGGGTACGCTCTTGCCGTGGCTGCTCGGCCGCGTTCGGGCCGTCACCGCGTTCTGACAAGTCCGGCCGTCACCAGTCACTACCGAGGATCTCGCCGCCGGTGGGCGTGAGTGTGGCGTTCCCGGTGCGCAGCGTGATCGACGGGGATACGCCGCGAACGCTGCCGTTGCCGAGCGCCACCAGAACGACGCCGGGGTGCATCGAACTGGCCGTGGTGGGGTCGCACGTGCC
>JAFKJJ010000253.1 GCA_017306025.1 Planctomycetota bacterium | reverse complement strand
CGCGCACGCGGCCGCGACGAGCAGCAGAGCGGCCCGCCAACCGCGAAGCAGTGAGGGAGATTGGGACATTCAACCACCAACGCGAGAGATGTGCGATTCTATTCCACGAGGTGCCGGTGCTGCAACCGAATTGGCGCAAGAAATCGGCCAGAAACTCCGTTCCACGCCACAACACCGTTTCGGAACCGGAAGACGTCAACCGGCGCCCCCGGGCGCGTTCTCCGAAGCGGCCGCGGCGGCCACGGGGGCCGGGCCGGGCGCGGGTTCGACCGCCCCGGTCGGCCCCGGCTCGCGCAGCGCCGCTCTCGCGCGGAGTCGGATCGCCACGAGTTCGATCACGTTCGCCACGGGGCCGACGACGAACAGGGCGTGATAGAGCGAGTGAACGTCCTTGAGCGCCAGCCGGAAGACCGTCTCCGCAATCGCCACGACGACGACGAACAGGATCTGATTCCACCGCCCGCGGACCGTCGTCTTTGGGTCTGTAATCATGAAGAAGATGTAGAGCTGGAACATCGGGCTAGTGATCGGGGCCAGTTCCGTCTGCCAGGGGTGCCCGGTCACGGCGCTGCGGAGGAACGCCAGCGGGACGAACACCGCGACGAACGCCAGGGGCATGTGGAACCGCCCCAGGTTGTACATGATCAGGCCGCCGAGTATCCAGATCGTCACCACGGCCCAGCCGTTGTTGCCGGCCTGGACGCTCAGGCTCGCGGCGTGCAGCGGGGCCAGGAACAGCATCACCGTCATGCCGAAGTTCGTCGGGTTCCACAGGTGCCGCTCGCCGGTGCGCAGGACGTACTTCGAGAGGATCGAAATGATCCCACAAAGCGCGAACGGCCAGAACACCGACGACTTCATCAGGATGCCGGCGCTGATGCCGGAGATGTAGGCGCTGGCGAGGTTCGGCCACCGACCCCAGTAGAACCGGCCGACGACGATCTCCGTGAGTAGCGTGATCGCCATCGTCGCGAACGTCGGCGTGTACTCCATCACCAACCCGCCGCTGAGTGACACGAGCCACGGCGGCGCGGGGTGGTTCTCCAGGATGCCGAACGAGGCGTCGCTGAGGGCGAGGATCGCGGTGATGAGGATCGGCGCGTGCAACCGCGGGTCGCGGCTAACGACCTTCCACCAGACGCCCAGGAGCGCGCCCAGCACGACGGTAACGGCGATCACACGGGCCGATGCGGGGTCGAGCGACCCGGTAGACCACGCGAGGAGCGTGCCACGGACCGCGTAAAAGCCCCCGATCACGAGTGCGGTCGCGACGGCGCGGATCAGGAGATCGGACCGGGAAAGGTCGCCGGACGGAGAGGGCGGCGGGGTCATGAACCGGGTTCCTCGACGCGATGAACGATACCGGTCTTCGGGGATGAAATCGTCTGCGTCCGGCCCGAGGGCCAGGTGATAACGGCCTTCTCGACGCGCGCGTCGGCACCGAGGCCGAAGTGTAAGCGGAACGGGTTCTGCGAGGCGTAGCCGTCGCCCGCGGTGATCGTCTGGAGTTGCTCCAGTGGTGCCCCGTCGGCACCCTGCCGCCACGTCAGGCGCACTTGTGCCCCCACGGCGCTGCGGTTGCTCCACCCGCGCTCGTGCCCCGGCCGCGCGCCGCCGGTCAGCTCAAATTGGACCCAGTCGCGGCCGGCCGCGACCGTGTTCTTGTAAAGGAGCAGCGGCCCGTTCTGGTTCGCAACGACCGCGTCGAGTACGCCGCGGTTGAACAGGTCGCCCAGGACGACCGCCCGGCCGTCGAAGGTGTCCGCCACGCCGACCGCGGCGGCCACGTCGGAAAAGTCGCCGCCGCGGTTGAGCCAGAGGCACTTCGGCTGATAACCCGCGAGGCTCTGATCGCCGATGGGCGGCCAGTACTTCGCATCGCGGATCAGCCCCTTCAGGCCGCCGGCGATCTTGCCGTAGTCGTACCAGTAGCTCTTGTTCCGGGCCGCGGAGATGTAGCCGTTGGTGAGGTAGAGGTCGAGCCGGCCGTCGTTGTTCAGGTCGCCGAACCTCGTGCCCCAACTCCAGCCCCCGCGCTCGACGTTGAGCGTACCGGCCTGGTTCAGATACCGCGGGTAGCCGTTGCGCGTCTTACCGGTCGGGACCCACAGGTTGTTCCCCTGCACGAGGTTCCCGCCTTCAGTGATGTTCGACACGTAAATCGCAAGCTGCCCGCGGTTGAGCACGTCGCCCAGGCTCGCGTTCATGCCGCTCTTGGGCGTCACGCCGATGCCGACCTCCTGCCCGACCTCCTCGAACCGCTCGCCGTTCTTGTTGGCGTAGAACTCGGACACGCCGTAATCGTTCGCCAGCACGATGTCGGGATAACCCGTCCCGCACAGGTCCGCGGCGACCACGCCGAGCGTCCAGCGCGTGCTCTTGATGCCGACTTTCTCGGTGACGTCCTCGAACGTGCCGTCCCCGCGGTTGCGCAACAGATACTTGCGCCCGCCGTTCTTGGCGTACTCGAACGACTCGGGCATCACCTGGGACGTCGAGAGGTTCCACAGGTCGAGTGACTCGGGCCAGTAGCCGGCGATGAACAGGTCGAGCCGGCCGTCGCGGTCGTAGTCGAGCCAGCAGGCCGCGTTGGCGTTCACCCGCGCCGGCAGGTTGGCCCGCTCGGTGACCCGCTCGAAGCCCCTCCCCTGCTGGTTGTGGAAGAGTTCCGGCCGCCCCCACCTGTAAACGAACAGGTCGGGGAAGCCGTCGTTGTCGTAGTCGGCCCAGATCGCTCCCGTGCAGGCGCCGGTACCGTGCCGGTTCAGGTTCGCGACGCCCATCGCGGCGGCCACGTCCTCGAACGTGCCGTCGCCGCGGTTGCGGTAAAGGCAATTCTGGCCGCCCTCTTTGCTGTCGATGACGTAGAGATCAAGCAGCCCGTCGCCGTTGAAGTCGACGACCGAGACGGACGCGCTCATCGCGGCCACGACCGGCATGATGTGGCTCAGCTTCGCGTCCAGAACCGGCGAGCCATGAAGGAAGTCGATCCCGCACGCACCGGCCGACTCCGTGAGGTAGAACCCGTACCGCTTGAGCGATTCTTCCGCGGCGATGTTCCCCTCGGCGGGCCGGTCGGCGCGGTCGAGCACCACCACCAGCACCAGGAGTGCGACGAAGACGAGCGTCACGAGGATCTGCTTGATCGCGGCGATCATGGTGTCTTCGCGCCCCGCTTGAAGTTCCGCAAACCCCGCTCGAAGCCGTCCGGCGTCACGTACCGCGTGTGGAACACGTCCCAGTCCTTCGGGTGCCTGCGAAACACCGGGTCGGCCTCCAGACGTGTCGGCGGCACGGTGTAGTTCGCCATGTCGTGCGCCGGGAGCGGCAAGACGGTCTTGCCGAATCGCGTGTTCAGGTCGCCGTCCTTCACCCACCCGTCGCTGGCCCAGACGAAGTCCCGCGTCCAGCCCGGCGGCGGACCGGGCGGGACCGCGAACTTCAGGGTGATCTCGTCGCCGGCCGTCACGATCGCGTACCGGTCGTCGATCTTCTCCAGGAGTTCGCGGACGTCGCCATAGCGCGTGTGATAGCCGATCAGGTCGCGCCACACCTGCCGCGTGGATACGACGCGGTCGTAGTCGGGCAGTTCGGGGGAGCTCTTGTCGGCCTGCGACATTGCCAGGATACCACGGAAATGCAGGTCCGCGACAAGGGGAAGCAGTTCCTTCTCGCTCCGGGGCGCGTCGTCGCGCCCGCGCGCGTAGTGCAGCGCGTCCCAGTAGATCTCCATGTTCGTGCGGAGCCGGAACCTCCGAGCAACGCCCGGGCCGTCTAGCCCGTCGAGCCGGAGCGTGATCGTCTTGTGCTTCCCCGCGGGGAAACCGATCCTATCCCGAGCCACTTTCCAGCCGCCTTTCCCGTCCGGCACTTCCAGCACGAGCGCGCGCGGGCGAGTGTGCTGCCCCTGTTCGATGGCGTAGTTCACCGAGCTGTCGGTCGGGTGCAGCCACCCGTTGGCGACGAGCCAGACCGGCCCTCCCTTCGGCGCGTCGTCGCCCAGATCGACCTCGACCCAGTGGTCGTTCGTGATGCCCTGGTAACGGCCGCGGCCGGCGCGGTCGAGGTACTTGCCGTCAGCGGCGCGGACGATCTCGGTGACGTCCGCGCCGCGGTGGTCCAGCGCACGGGCCACGGGCCGTGTCGGCCCCGTCAGGTGGTAGACGGGCTTTGAGGGCACCAGCATGAACCGCTCGTCGGCGAACACCTCCGTGTCGGCCGGGTGGTCGACCACGCGCAGCGCGAGGTGGTCGAAGTAGTGCGTCTCCCACAGGTTCGCGTTGACGCGGACCTCGTAGTGTCCGTCGCGCGGAACGAGTTGATCGCCGCGAACCCGTACCCACTCGCTCGTCTGGAGGAACCCGCCCTGATCTTGTGCGTTGATGTACATGCCGAGCGGGGTGCTCCACATGAAATCGGTAACGAAGACGAACCGCTCGCCGTTCCAGGCGAACAGGAACGGGCACGACCCCTTGAGGCGCTGTTCGGCCACGACGGTCTGATCCACCGGGGGCGCGAACTCGGTTTGTGGGCTGCCGTTGGGCCACACGACGCGGAGGATGTCGCACCGCGACCGCTCGCCGAGGCCGAAGTGGACGACCGGCGCCGTGATCGGCCGCTTCACGACGTGCGTTCCGGTGCGGAACTCCAGTTCCCCGCCGATGCCGAACGAGTTGATGCGGTTGTCGCCCTCGATGGCGCCTTGTGCGGCGCGGAAGCGGACCGTTTGCCAGTGGTAGCTCTTCTTGCCGGCGCCGCGGGCCACGAAGGGCCGGCCCTCCGCGTCAACGCCCAGCAGGTCCAGCTTTCCGCTATCGGCGAGGTCCGCGGCCGCGTACACGCGCGGCGGAAGCGCGGCCGGGAGGCGTTCGAACTTCCCGCTGCCCGCCCCCATCCACGCCGCGCCGCCAGTAGAACCGGACACAACCAAGTCTGGAACCCCGTTGTTGTCGAGATCGCCCGTCAGCAGGCGGACGGAACCCGGTTCCGCACCGGCGGGAGCCTCCCAGCGGCCCAGTTCGGCGCCGTCCCAGCCGCCGCGCTTGTTTCGCGCCGCGAAGCGGAGGAGCGCGCCGTCGGCGCGCAGGGCGACGAGGTCCAGAACGCCGTCGTCATCAGCATCGGTAATCGCCACCGCAAGGAACCTCCCGTCCGGGAGCGCCACGGGCCACGGGACGAACCTCCCGGAGCGCTCATTGGCGAATGCGTGCAACCGGCCCTGTTCGTCGAGGACCACGGCGTCGGGGGCGCCGTCGGCGTCGAGGTCCGCCCACGCGAAGCCCCGTGCGCCGGTCACACCGGGGAAGATCGGTTGAGCGGTGAACGTCCCGTCGAAGTTGTTCCGCAACCAGATCGGTAAACCTGTGCGCCGGGCGAGGAGAATATCGAGGTCGCCGTCCAGATCGACGTCGGCGGCCAGCGCCGCGGGGTAGTCGCCCTTGAGTACGTCGGGCGGCAGCGCGTTTCCGGTCGTATCGGTGAAGTTCCCGTCGGGTCCCTGTTGGTAGAACAAGAGCCCCTCCGGTCCGACGACAAGCAGGTCGGTGCGGAAGTCGTTGTTCCAATCGAGCGGCACGAGCCCGTCGGGCGCGAGCCCGCGTGACGGAAGCACCGCCGGACTTCCCACGCGGCGCAGTTCCTTCGCGTTCGCCAGAAACACGGCCGGCTTCCCCTGGCCGGTGAGCCAGACGGGAACCGCGACGTCCCAGCGCCCCGCGGGCGCGTCCGCGAGTGGAGTTGGAGTAAACGCCAGTTCGGTGTCGGGCGCGGCGGGCTCGTGGCGCGGTGGTGCGAGCTTGCGGAAGGTCCGCACCGGGTTCCCCCGATAGCCACCGCTGTGGGTCACCTCGTCGGCGGTCCGCGGGTACCCCGGTTCGGCCTGGTACAGGTTCGCGAAGGGGAAAAAGGCGTCGAGGGCCGGTTCGCCGAGGGGTCCGGCGGCGGCCTTTTCGAGTTCCGCGAAGAGGGTACGGGTCTCGTCGCGCGCCCAGCCCGGTGCCTCCGCGCGCAGCCGCGCGAGCGTGTCGTTGACGGCGGCGCGGTCGGCCCTGCGGATCGCGGTTCGCAAGCGCTGCAAGCGGACGTGCCGGTTATCGGGGCGAACGGCGAGGATCTGTTCCATCAACCGCTGGTACTCGGCCTCGCTCTCGGCGTTCTGTTCCTTGCCGACGAGTTGAGCAAGGAAGTACACCGTCTCGACGTCGCTCGGGTCCTTTTCAACGGCCCGGCGCAGGAGCGATACCGCTTCCGCGAACCGCCCGCGCCGCTCTTCGAGCACCGCGCGCAGTTTCGCGACGTCGGGATCGTCCGGGGCGAGTCGGTCCGCCTCGTTGAGATCGCGCTCGGCCTCGGCCTGTCGGTTGGTCCGCAGGTTGAGCAGCGCCCGATTCGTCCACGCGGCCGGCTCCTGCGGAATCAGCCCGATCGCGCGGTTAAAGTTCTCCTCCGCGACGTTCCAGACGTCCACGTCAAGCGCCGCTACGCCGAGGTCAAACGCCTCGACGTACTGCTCGTAAGTGGGATCGCCCGGTCCGGGGAGTTGTTGTGCGGGGCGCTTCCACCGGTAGGCGATTGCCACCGCCCCGGCTGCCAGGAGGAGAACGGCCGCGACGAGAACGCGGTACTTGTGCCGGCGAATGTAGGAGAGCATGACACGTCCGCGGGCGGGAGAAGGTGGCCCTCACGCCTTCTGTGGGGCGGGGCCGGTGATGAACGGGTACATGTTGCGCCGGGCCGGGTCGCACAGTCCGCCGAGGTTATAGGGCGCGATCCGGTCGCGAACTCCCTCGGCGAACCGCTCCGCGTCTTCGGCGGGGGTGCGCACGGCTCGCCGGAAGATGTCCCAGGCGAGGTCGCGGAACGCCCCGTGATCGGCGAGCAGGAACGCGTCGTCCGGCCCGGCCTCGCCGTTCCGTTCGCGCTCCTCACAGTAGATCGCGGCCACGAAGTACAGCATCGACGCGGTTGCGAGAACCGGAAAGCGGTCGAAGCAGGCGAAGCACGTCCCGGTGATCTCGTCCACCCAGGCGAGTTCGCGGAGCACGGTTCGGTTGTATTCGAGCAACCGGCGCTCGCGGCCGCGTTCGGTGCGTTCCTCGGCCAGAATGTATCCCAGCCGGCTCACCGCGAACAGCGTCTGCGCGATGCCGGGACTGAGCCACGCGTCGAGGAACCCCGCGGTGTGTGGGAGCATCGCCCAGTCCGGACCGGCCGCCTGCGTAAGCCGGCGCTGCAACCGGCCGGTGCGAACGAACGGCCTGACGGGTGTTGCGCTCGCGAACTGCCGCGCGAGCGACGGATAGGTGTTCAGCAACCGGCGCCACTCGTCTTCGGCCGTCTCGTCGGGCCGCAGCGGGTGAACGTCGGGGTCGAGCGAGAACCCGGCGCTCGTCACGCCGTTGTCGAAGCGGATGATCCACATCCAGCCGCCGTCGATGATCTGGTGAATCGTCGAGTCGTCGCACCGGAACGGGTGCCCGGTCGTGGCCGAGCGTCCGAACTCGCCTTCGAGTAGATCCTGCCATCGCGCGACGCCGGTGAAGTGCGAGTACAGCGCCCGCGACCGCACCTTCAGTGCCGAAGGATCGGTCTGCCCGATTCCCAGCGCGTCGGCCAACACCTGCCCGGTGCCGCTCGCGTCCACGAGCAACTTCGCGCGAGCTTGAACCGCCCCGTCGGGCCGCGTACCGTTCAGTTCCCATCCGCGGGAATCGTGCCGGACGTCGCGGATCTCACACTCGTCGAGGTACGGGACGCCGGCTTCGACCGCGCGGGCCACGACGTACGCGTCGAACTCGGCACGGAGCCATTGCGTGTCCGAAACCGAATCGTCCGGGCTGGCCGCCACGAGCAGCGCGTTGGCGTTGTCGTCTCGTGCGCCGAACGGCCGGCCGCGTTCGTGTCGGAAGAAGCCGAACCCGCGTTTGAGACCGCAGGTGATGTCGGGGTACGTCGCCTTCCAGGTGCCGTATTTCGCGAACGGCCGCAGCCAGTCCAAACCGAAATGATCCGCGATCCGCGCGAGCTTGAAGTTCGAGAGCGGCGTCGAGGATTCTCCGATCGCGAACCGCGGGTGCCGGCCGCGTTCGAGCAACGCGACCGAGTACCCGAGCTTCCGGGCGATGACGGCCAAGAGTGTGCCACCGAACCCGGAGCCGAGGATCGCGAGGTCGCAGTCGAAGCGGGTCACGGTGCCCCCAAATCAGCGCAGAGTGCGGAACGCGGAGCGCGGAATTGAAAACCGAAGAAAGTCGTCTTGTTGCTGGTTTTTCACTCCGCGTTCCGCACTCCGCGCTCCGCGCCCTCCAATTGCTGCGACAGGTTCATGCGCGCGAGGCGTGCCACCCGCGCCGACCGGTTCGGCGCGTCGGGCGAAACGTGCCCGATGTCCCACAAGTCGAGGAAGACGCGCCCGGCGCGGAGCGACAGACCGTACTCCATCGCGACTTCCAGCGCGTCGAGCGACGGCGGGGCGAAATGTCCCCGTCGCGCGAGTTCTTCCATCGCCCCGTTGCCGTCGCGAGTCGGGATCAGGCTACAGCACTCCGCCCCCCGAGCAAACGCGTAATCGAGCGACCGCTTCGCCCACTCCACCCCCTCCTCGTCCGTCAGGAACGGCGGGCGCACCAGGATAAAGGCGCGGATCGCGATGCCGTCGGCGCGCAGGTCGTGCGCGGCGCGGGCGAAGTCGTCGAGCGTCATCCGCTTGTTCAGTCGCGGCAACACGTCGGGGTGAACCGTTTCCAGCCCCATCGCAACTTCCAACTCGCCGGCGAGCATCGCGCGGAACTCGCGACAGCGACGCCCGGCCAGCCGCGGGTGGCACTCGACAACAACCCGCTCGAACGGCTCACAGAGCCGCGCGACCTCGGCATAGTCCTCCGGCGGGATCGCGCGCGGGTCGAAGAAGCTGCCCGCGTTGTAGAGCTTCAGGTGCTTTGCGGGCGGAAGTTGTCCGAGCGCCCAGCGGATCTGTTCCGGAATCTGCCCCGGCGCGACCGATTCCGCGAGCGTGTTCTTCCACAGGTCGCACATCAGGCAGCGGAACGGGCACTCGCGGTTGGTCAGGAACAGCGTCGCGACATCCACGAGTCGGCCGTCGGCTGCGGGCTCCGGTTCGACGAGGTGCGCGTACGGCCGGTCCGCCGACAGCGAATTGCGCGCCGGCCGCTGCGCCAGCACCCAGTCATCCGTGAGCAGCGGCACCGGCTTCATAAATCCTCTGATAGATCCGGCGGTACTCGATCTGTCGGGATGGGAACAACTCGTCCGGCCGACGCGCGGCGCCGTGCTGGAACCGGCGCTTCGGAAACACCGGCATGTCGAGCCCGGTCACCGCCTTCACCCCGGCCGCGACCACCCTCCCCTTCAGCGCATACAGCTTGTCGTGGTTCCAGTCGGTCAGTTCGATAAACGGAATCCCCTCGGCCACCGCGATCACCGGCGGACAGACGAACGGACTCAGTCCCGTGAACCCGGTCACCGCGAGCGGCGCGTACGTCCGGGCGTAGCCGCGGCTCTGCCCGCCGCTGTACGTCAGCGAGTGCTTGATCGCCTGGACGCCCCACCCCTCCTGGTAGAGCATCGTGTTGTTAAGCACGCTGCGGATCGTCAGTTCCGGGTTGTCCTCGATCGGGTAGTCCTTCAGGTTCTCGTCGCCGCCGTCGCCGTCGAGCAGGTACCTCCACTCCGGGTACCGTGCCCGGACACCGCGGCACAGCGCGAGGGCCATCGCACCGGACTGCACGTCGAGCGGCTTGTAGTCCTCGATCACGCGAATCGCCTCTTCGACCCTTACGTCAGCAGAGCGGACCGGGATCGGTTCGAGGAACAGTTCCAACCCGAGCCGCGAGAGGAACGCGCGCGCCTGCTCCAGATCCGGACCGTCGCCGTCCACCGCGAGCGTGAACGCCTTGAGCCGCGCCGGGCTGTCGCCGCGACGCAGGAGGGCGTGGTAGGCGAGCAGGAAGACCGCGCCGCTGTCGATTCCGCCGGAGAAGCAGACGCCGACGGGTTCGCGCGGCGGAACGCGGTCGACCCAGCGGACGATCTCGTTGAACGCGGCGCCGATGTAACGCTCGCCGATCGCCTCCGGGTCGGCCGTGAGCGCGTTCCGGGTCGGGGTAAAGAATCGCGAGTACGTGGGGTTCGGGTCGGGGCAGCCGACCAACTCGATCCGCGTCACGTGGTGTGCCGGCACCATCCGGGTGTAAGACGGGTGGAACTGGTCCGCCAGCCCGAGCGCTTCGAGTTGATCGCGGATCGCGTCGATGCGGTCGGCGACGATCAGTATCGGCCCGTCGGTCCACTTCGCGATGAAGTACCGCAGCAGCCGGCCGATGGTACGCGCAAGGCAGATGCTCTTTCCGCGCTGGCCGACGAGCGCGAACTCGCCGTCGATCCGGGCGACGGCCGCGGAGTCGCCTGTCGCGACCAGCGCGCGGGCCTCTTCGGCCGTCATGGTGTAGACGCGGTTCCCGCCCGGGT
>JAFKJJ010000312.1 GCA_017306025.1 Planctomycetota bacterium | reverse complement strand
GCCGCGGAGCGGTATCGCAACCCGCCCCGTCGGCATACGGTCATGATGAAGAATGTCGCCGGGCTCCACAACCGCATGTACGGGTAACGGCCACACACGATCGTGGGGCCGAGGTGCGCCTGAACCGACGCCTATTGCGCAACGAGTCTTTTGTTCAAGGAAGCGTGGTCCGTGTCGCACGTCGTGAAGTATTCGCACGAGCGGCTCGCCGACATCCCCGACTCGCTGGAGTTCGGGACGAATCAGCTCCTGCAGGTCGAGACGCTCGGGGCAGACGGGCTGCGATACCGGGCCAAGTTCGGGAAGCGGGCCACATCGCCGTGGAAGACGCTCGACGCGCTCAAGGCCCCGGCGCTGATCGACACGGCTGGGGCGGGCGACTGGTGTACCGCCGGTCTCATTCACCGGCTGGGACGCGAAGGGGCCGAGGGAGTCCGGGCGGTGAAGCCGCCCGATGTCGAGGCCGCACTGCGGTACGGCCAGGCGCTCGCCGCGTGGAACTGTGGGTTCGTGGGCGCCCGCGGTGGCATGAACCACATGACGGTCGAGGAATGTCAGGAGCAGGTCTTACAGATTCTCGCCGGTCGGGTTTCGGAGGCGACGACACCCGCCAAGACCGCCAATGCGGCCTCGGGCCGCACCTGGTGCCCGGCGTGCGGCGACGCGGAAGAGTCCGCAAAGCCGAAACGCCGCACCATCGCGTAAGCTTGAGCGCTGTTGGTGAACGCTTCCGCGCCGCCACGTTTGAGGTCGGCTCCTGCTTGGGTGAGGCACTGCCGCGTCTTCGGTCGGATGCGTCAGTCTTGGTCCTCACCCTCCTCATCGACGAGTGGCCCGTCCGTGAAGAGGAGCGTGAGGGTGCGACCGTAGAGCAGCACGGAAAGGTGATTTACGCACACAACGTGCCAGCTCAATCAGGAGTGCGCTTCTGACCGGGTGAATCTCATCTCAAGCTGTAAGTGGGAAGCCGATCTCTTCGATCACGCGATGAAAGAAAGGGAGCCGCTCTCGGACGAGAACGGACCACATTCGTTGGCGGCGTTGTTGAGGCCCAACGACTTACTGCAAAGCAGTTTAGGGCGAAATGAAACACCACATGTCGGTGCCGGGCACCGCGGCATGCGCCGCGCTGGTGCGGTCTACAACTTCGACGCACCGGCGTGATTTCGGGAGGCGGATGCGCGAACTCGGCTGACGGACGGTGATTTACCAACCCAGGTTATGAAGCCATACCTCGGACCGTGACGCCGGGGCAACCGCATGCTTCCGTGGAGCGATGCCTTCGTACCACTCAAGCGCGCGCTCGATGGCGGAAGCGCCGACGGAATGATGATAGGCAGCGGACCGCGGCGTGGAGGTCGAGCGTGATTGAACGTCGACCACCTCGGAGCACCGACGCGGTTCACACCCGGACGATCTTCGTGACGGCCTTGGTGGCGTTGCGGGTGTCGATGACGAGCTTGCTGTGCCGGACGATGAAGTCGTAATCGTAGGCGGTGTGGTCGGTGGCGATGAGCACGCAGTCCTGCGCCGCGAGGTACTCCGGCGTGAGCGGCTGACTGTGCATCGGGTCGTTGTAGCTGACGGCCGCGCCCTTCTTCAGCAGGTGGTCGAGCAGCTCGAAGCTCGGCGACTCGCGCGGGTCGTCCACGTCCTTCTTGTACGCCATCCCCAGGATCGCCACCTTGCTCCCGCGGACCGCCTTGCCGGCGTCGTTGAGCGCGTCGGCCACCTTCCCGATCACGTAGTCCGGCATTGCGGCGTTGATCTCAACGGCCGCGTCCAACAATCGGAACGTCCCGCCCCACCGGCGTGCCCCCCATGACAGGAGCGCGGCCGGGTCGATGGTCGGAGTCGGCGCGGCCGAGAGGGCGCCGGCCGCCGCGACCACCTCCCACGCGTCAACGCCCATCCGATCGCACGCGACCTTCAACTCGTTGGCCGCGGCCGCTTGGATGGTCCGGTACAGCGCGCCGAGCGCGCCGCACACCTCGGCCGCTTCGACCGAGGATACGCTGACGGTGCCGAACCCTGCGCGGGTGAACAGTTCGGCCGCGGCTCGCGTACTCAACTCGTCGAATCCCCCGACGACGCGCCGGGTATCGCCCGCGTCCGGCACGGCGCCGTACGCGAGAAGGAAATCGCGCCCGGGACCCGGTCGGGGGTTCGCAACCACGGCAGGAGCACGTCGCGTGTCGTCCCGGGCGGGACCGGGCCGGTCAACACGACCAGTTGGCCGCGGCCGAGGTGTTCGGCGACCGTCCGGGCCGTCGTGTCGAGCACCGCGAGGTCCGCACCCCGCGCCGGTGTGAGCGCGACCGGTGAGACGATCACGACCGCGCCCGCTCCGGCGGGTCGGTCGAGCATGGGGCCGTGCCCACCCCCGGTGAACACCTCACGTGCGTTCCGATCGGACGGCTCCGGCGGTCCGTGCGGGTCGAACACGGCGGCCCGCATACCCGCGGCCGCAAAGGAAGACGCGAGGGCCCTCGACGCCGCGCCGGGGCCGATCACGCAGACGAGGGGTGGCAACTCGGCCGGGGGCCGTCAACGCGATCGGCATCGGACATCGGGAAATCTCCGGCAGACGGGCGCGGCGGATGTTCGCCGGCCCGGGTGGCCGTGTCAACCGGATTCAAGAGCCGGCCGAGCACGGGGTGCGGTAATGGATGGTGGTGTTCAGGCGGCGTTCCAATAGACCGCATTCACGATAGTGGGAGTTGGGTTCTTCCCCCTCCCCGTTGGTTGTTCAGGAGGCGCTCTTGTGGTCGAGCATGCGGTTGACCAACCCGGCGCAGGCCCGGACCCGCGCGCCGTGCCCCTTGCGCCGGTGACGGTTCACGTCCGTCACGGCGCGGAACCGGCGCAACCGGGCCAGCGCGTGTTCGACCACGATCCGGCGCCGGCTGAACGCCCGGTTGTACCGCACGTCCTCGGGCGGGCGGGGCTTCCCGCG
>JAFKJJ010000252.1:18573-19548 GCA_017306025.1 Planctomycetota bacterium | reverse complement strand
AGGCGGGGTTGCAGAACGCGATCGCGCTCTTGTCGGTGGTGGCGGTGGGTTTGGTAATGCTTCGGGAATTGGCCCGCGATTCGACCACGGCGGGCCAACGGATCGCGGATTGGGTGCCGCCATCGTGGGTCGCGGTGCTATCGCGATGGAGATACGGCACCGATGAGGTACTCACAACCGTGACGCAATGGACTTGGGCTTTGGCGCGTCTGGGCGGTCACCACAACGCGAAACATCTGGGCTCCCCCGGTTGGCTCACGCTGCTCCGGGGTTGGACCCGACTCCAAGCTATGATCGACGGATGGGAACTCCACAATTGTGGGGGATCATGAGCCGCGAGGGAGCGGGCGGCACACTTCAAAACCGCGGGCGCGACTTCACTTGCGTCGCCCGCTCCCTCGCGGGCGCGACTCGCAAATACACGCGACACGAACACGCGTCGTGCTCCGCCGAGGTATCGCGATTACCCGCGCCCCTCGCCGCCCCGCGGGCCGTAGAAGAACACCCACACCGCGAAGTCGTCCGAAAACTCCTCGAACCGGTGAATTTGCCCGGCCGCAACGAACAGGAACGCGCCCGCCTCGACCGCGTGTCGCGCGGTGCCGTCGAAGAACACCCCGCGGCCCCGCGCGACCACGTACACCTCGTCGCAGTCGTGTGGCTTCTGCGGGTCGTGCCCCCGCGGCGCGTACAGCTCCACTTCGAGCGACCCGTGTTCGAACACGGGGATCGCTAGGTTCCCCGCGGGCGGCGGTCCCTTCGCCAGTGCTTCGGCCAGACTCACGTGAGCCGTTCGGGCGGGCGCGTCTGCCACGGTCGATTCCCCCGCGCGTTATCGGGCGTCTCCGCCGCGCACCGCCTTGAGCATCTCCAGGACGCGCGAGCGGCCGAGCGCCTTCATCGTCGCGACGTTGCGCTCGGGAATACCGGCCATCACGGCCGGGTCGTGGTTCACCTCGGACACGCTCTCCTCGC
>JAFKJJ010000252.1:0-18538 GCA_017306025.1 Planctomycetota bacterium | reverse complement strand
ACGCCGCGAAGGCCGAGATCGTCCACGAGCCGGTCGGCGTCGGCCAGGAAGTCGTTGTAGTCGAGGAAGTCGGCGAGCGCGTTCGGGTGGATCAGGAGCGCCGTTTCCACGCTCGACCGCGGGGCGTTCGCGAGCGTAGTTAACTCGGAAGCGAGATCGCGGAGCAGCGCTTCGGCGTCGGCCGCGGGCGAGACGGTGTAGCGGATGAGTTCGCCCGCGAACACGCGCCGCGCGAACGGACAGAGGTTCAGCCCGATCACCACCGCCGAAATCCACCGGCGGGTCACGTCGATCACCGCGCGCTCGTCCACGTTGTTCCTCTCGTCGTGGGGCAGGCCGCCTGGCCTGCCATACCTTTGGCAGGCCAGGCGGCCTGCCCCACGAAGAAGACCGATCACACTCCGGCGCGGGCCAGCGCCCACGCGGGGAAGTACGCCCGGTACAGATCGTAGTCGAGCATCGCGGTTCCGAAGAAGACCCCGTTCACCGCCTCCCGCGGCCACGAACCGTCCGCCCGCTGGTGCGCGGCGAGCCACCCCGCGCCGCGCCGGACCGCGGGGTGGTCCGTGCCGACCACTTCGACCAGCGCGAGCACCGCCCAGCTCGTCATCGTCGCCTGTGAGGTCGGGTGCTCGGCGTACTCCTGGTGCAGACACCCAGTAAAGTGCTCGCCCCAACCGCCGTCCGGCTTCTGGTGCCGCACGAGCCACTCCACCGCGCGGCGCAGTGCCGGGTGCTCGGGCGAGAGGCCGGCGGCCCTCAGCCCGCGGACCGCGTGGAACGTGCCGTACGTGAGATAAACACCCCACGAACCCGGGAACGCGCCGTCGGCGCGCTGGCGCGACAGCAGGAACCGCACCCCCCGCGCGATCGCACGCGAAACGCGCTTCGGGGCGCACGTCGGGTTCGCCGCGCGAACCCGCGACAGTGCGACGAGACACGACCCGGTGCATTCGACGTAAGACTGGTCCGTCATGCACCGCGTGTACATCTCCGACGGGTTCAGCCGTTCGAGCCACAGCGGGGCGCGCGACCGCTCGTAGGAGCCGAAGCCGCCGTCGCGGTTCTGCCGCGACAGGATGAAGTCGGCCGCGCGGGCGAGCCGATCGCCCGGGATACGATCGTCCGGGGCGATCAGCGCGTGTGCCGCGAGGACCGCGGAGAGCGCTTCGGCGGTGCAGTCGCTCACCGGCCACGCGTGGGCCGCGTCGCCCAGGCACCACCCGCCCTCGGCCGTGTCGGGGAACATCGGGTCGCGCGCCGCGACCGACCGCGTCATCTGGTGCGCGGCGAGGAACCGGTACCCGGCCGCGATCGCGTCGCGGTGCTCGCGCGCGGCGCCCGGGCTCGCGAGGAGCGCTTCCAGCGCGAACCCGGTGTCCCAGACGCGCGTCCGGCCGCCACTGTAGCGAAGGCCCCGCTCGTCGTCCTCCCAGCGGTAGAACTCGAACCCCTCGACGCACCGGGCCACTTCGTCCGGGGCCGCGCCGCGGGCGCGGAGCGCGAGCGCGTTCAGCACGCCGTTGACCGGCGAGAGCGTGAGGCGGCCGGTGGCCGCGAGGTCGCGTGCGATGAGTTCCTCGCAGCGCTTCAGAGCTTTTTCGCGCAAACGCCGGAGCGGGAAGCGGTCGTACCAGCCGAGCACGCGCTCCGCGGCGCGCACCAGAAGTCCCGGCGGCTCGAAGGCGTCCTCTTCGGCGAGGTCGTACCGGTGCGGACGGAACGCCGTCGGCGGACCGGTCGGGCCGTAGAGTTCGCGGTGCAGGTCTTCGCCCAGCGCGCCGAGGTCGAACTTCGCGTGGCCGCCCTGCAACACCGACATCGCGAGGTAGACGTACCGCGTGTGGCAGTAGAACCGCACGGGGTGGACCGGCACCGCGCGCGGGAGCAGCGCGAGTTCCGGCACGAGCGGGCGGAGGCCGTCGCGGCCGTAGAGGCCGAGGAGCGCGAGCCAGAACTTCCCCCACGTCGGCGCGGAGAGCACCCCGCCGGGCCGCGCGTGCAGCCAGCGTCGGGCCGCGCTCGCGACGGGGTGTTCCGGACCGGCGCCGAGCACGCGGAGCGCGACGTAAACGAGGCTCGTCACGAACACCGAACCGGGGTGCTCCAGGTGCAGCCCGAACGCGCCATCGGGCGTTTGCGTTCGCTCGAAGTGGAAGATGATGCGTTCGGCTTCGGAAGCAGAGAAGGGCAGCCCGACGACGTGCCGGGCGATCGCGACCTGTGCCGTCACCACCGGGCACCAGATCATCTCGCCTTCCCAGCAGCCGTTCGCGTTCCGGAGCGAGGCGAGGTGCCCGGCGGCGCGGGTCGCGTGCGTTGCGCGGAGGAGCGGGGCGTCAACGGACATGAGGTTATCGTGCCCGGTCGGTGAGGGATTCGCGCGCGAACCAGCCGGCCCAGCTCCCGAACCCGGCGACGGTGGCGACCGTGCGCGACAGCGGGCGGTCGAAGACGCCCGCGACCACCCGCCGCGACGCGGCTGCGAGCAGTCGGGCGAACGTCACCCCGAGGGCACAGCGCCGGGTCTCGCGCACGGCCAGGAGGCGCATCGTGTCGCGCCGGGCCGCGGCCGACGTGCGCCACAGGTGGTACACCGCGTCGCGGAGTTCGGTGCTGCCGGCGTCGGTCCGGGCGAAGAGGTCGTACAGGCCGGTCGAGAGCAGTTCCGGCACGCGCCCCGCGAGCCGCCGCGCCGCGGCGTATTCCTCCACCGACCGCGAACCGGCCAGCGTGACCGCGTCGAGGAACCCGACCGACATGCCGACCGCGCACAGCGGGTGACAGTGCCCGACCGCGTCGCCGACGAGCGCCACGCCCGCGCGCCCGTACCGCCGGCGGCGCAGCAACTGGTTGGCCGCGACGGAGGGCGGTTCGGCGGCCAGTGCGTCGGCGATCGCGTCGGCGAGGGCCGCGGGGAGCGTGGGGCGGTACGCCGCGAGCAGTTCGGTCGGGTTCCGCACCCACGCGACGCGGTCCGCGGGCACGTCGATGCACACGCGCGCCCGGTTCGGACCCACGCGGAACGCGAGAACCGGACCGGGGCCGCCGAGCAGCACGTTCCCGTATTCCGCGAACGGCAGGGCGGAGGGCTCGATCAGCACGCCGACCATGTACGACACCGGCCGCGCGGCGCCCGAATAGCCCAGCGCCTGCCGCACCACCGATTGCCGCCCGTCGGCCCCCACGATCGTTTCCGCGGCGACCCGGACCGTCCGCGCGCGGTCGACCGTCACGGCGGTGACGCGCCCGCGCGCGACCTCGACCGCCCGACAGCCGGAAAGTACGGCGATTTCGGGCCGCGCCGCGATCGCGTTCCGGAGCGCGCCGACGAGCAGGTGGTGCTGGCAGCCGATGCCGAGTTCGCCATCGACGTACGGCAGAACGATCGGCTCGCAGCCCTTCGGGAAGATCGCGAACCCGCGGCCCGGCGCGTGCTCGACGCCCGCGGCCGGCAGTTCCACGCCCAGTTCCGCCAGGGCACCCGCCGCGGTCGGGTGGAGCCACTCGCCCGCCAGCCGGCTCGACTGCGCGGCGTCGATCAGACACACCCGGGCGCCGGCGCGCGCGAACGCGAGCGCGGCGACGCACCCGACCGGCCCGCCGCCGACGACGGCCACGTCCGCCGCGAGTTGTGAGGGGGCCGGCAGGGGATCGGCCGTGCGAGGTGGGCGCATGGGTCCAACCGTGGGGCGCGAGCCGTCCGGGAAATATCGGCCGAGGGTTCCGTAATGTTATCTTTCCGGGGGCGTGGGACAACGGCCCGCGCCCCGGTTACCCAAAGGGAGGGGCTCGAATGCGCGCCCGGACGGTCCTCGCGATCAGTGCTATCGTCATTCTCGGTCTGCTGGCATCACTCGTCGGCCCGCGCCCCGAGCGCGCGGCCGCGGCCGACAAGCCCGCCGACGCCCCGGCACCGGTGAAGGCCAACATGCACGACTTCATGGAGGCACTGTTCCAGGGGCCGCAGCGGCGGCTGAAGGCGGGGATGGCCGCCGAGCCGAAGGACAACGCGGGGTGGAAGGTGATCCGGTCGGAGGCGCTGACCCTCGCGGAAGGGAGCAACGGGCTGCTCCTGCGGAAGCCGGAGAAGGACGCGGAGGAGTGGAGCAAGTACAGCGTCGCGTCCCGCGACGCCGCGGCCGAGGTGTACAAAGCCGCACGGGCGAAGGACTTCACCGCGGCCAAGAAGGCCTACGAGGCGATGGTCGGTCACTGCAACGCATGCCACAAGAAGTTCGACGAGCACAACCACCAGATCGTCCCGTAGCGGCGTCACACGAGGACGCACCTCACCGCGCGGGTTCCTCGCCGGTGAGGCGCGTCGAAGTCCGAGACCTCACCGAGAACCGGGCGCGGGCGATGCCGGGCGGATAGGGACGGCCGCGGGCACGACCCGCACACGCGGCCGCTGTCGCGGGCTACTGTTCCTCATGTTCGCTCGGCGGTCCGCCGGACTGGTGCGAGGCGGGTGTGAGAAATCTCTGAAGGCCGCGCGATTGTAGTTGTTTCCCCGGTGCATTTCGCGTTTACTTAGGGAGATATTCGCCGAACGTACTCTCCTTTCTCTTCTCCCTTACTTCCGAGGCTTGCTCGCTCATGAGGTCCTCCCCCCTCCGGCGTGGGTTCACGCTGATCGAGCTGTTGGTGGTGATCGCGATCATCGCGATCCTCATCGGGCTGCTCCTCCCGGCCGTCCAGAAGGTCCGCGACGCGGCCGCCCGCATGAGCTGCCAGAACAAGCTCAAGCAGTTGGCGCTGGCGCTCCACAACTACCACGACGCCAACGGCAAGCTCCCGCCCGGCTCGCAGGCCACCGTCTACCCGAAGCCGAACCCCAGCAACGCGGGGGTGCTGTCCTCCGGGACGAGCTGGATCGTGATGATCCTGCCGCAGATCGAGCAGGACAACATCTACCGGATGTACGACTTCACCCAGGCGCACAACACGACCACGAACGCGGCGGTCGGGATGAACCTCGTGCCGACGCTGTACTGCCCGTCGGGGCCGGACCCGAAGAAGTACACCGACCCGAACAGCCCGACCACGGGCAACTACACGACCCACTACTACGGCGTCATGGGACCCGCCGGGGCCACGAACCCGACGACGAACACCATCGGCAGCGCGACCTACAACTACACGGTCGGGAGCCCCGGCACCAACGGCGCGTACTCGGGCCACGGCATGCTGACCAGCTACGTCGAGAACTCCCCGAACACCGTCCGGCAGAACCGCCAGGTCAAGTTCACCGACGTGAACGACGGGCTGACGAACACGCTGATGCTGGGCGAGATCTCGATCAACATGCCGCCGAGTTACACGGGCACCCACTACTACCGGACCTTCATCCGCGGCGACAACGGCGGGTGCGGGACCACCAAGAACGTGACCAACCCGATCAACTCGACCGTGTACAACGGCTCCAGCAACTTCAACGACGTCAGCTTCTACAGCAACCACTCGGGCGGCGCGAACTTCGCCCTGGGCGACGGGTCGGTGCGGTTCATCAACCAGAACATCGACATCTCGATCTACAAGGCCGCCGCGAGCATCGACTCGGGCGAACTCGCCCCGTTGAACTGACGGCCGCCGTTCGACCGACCCGGCGCCCCCGGTCCCGACCGGCGGGCGCCGTCGCTTTCCTACACCCCCACGGAGACCTTGCGCATGCACCGGCGAACCTCCCGCGCCGCGCGCCTCGTTCTGTTGCTCCCCGTGTTCCTCTGCGCGCTGTGTGCCGGTTGCGGCGGCGGGAACGTGTACCGCGTCTCGGGGAAGGTGACCTTCCAGGGCAAGCCGGTGCCGGCCGGGAAGATCTACTTCATCCCGGACGGGTCGAAGGGGAACACCGGGCCGACCGGGTACGCCGACATCAAAAACGGCGAGTACGACACCGGCGCGCCCGGGGGCAGCCACGCGCCCGCCGGCCCGGTAATCATCGCGGTCGAGGGCCAGGACCCGTCGGCCCCGCTGGAGAAGAAGGACAAGACCTCCGAGGACGTCGCGGTGAAGGTTTTGTTCCCGCGGTACGAGGTGCCGGCCGAGTTACCGAAGGAGAAATCGACCAAGGACGTCGAGGTGCCGGGAGAAGCGGCCAAGGGGATGACGGGACCGCCGAGGAAGGCCGGCGAAGTCGTCCCCTGAACCGGTCGATCCGCCCGCGCCCGAGCGGGCCTCATCCGCGAGCCGCAACTCAACGCCCCGCCCGAACGTCCGCCGACCGGGCGGAGCGTCCGCCCGGTCCGGCCGTCTTGTGGGCGGGCCGGTCGCGCGGTTCAGGCGACCGGGTGAAACACCAGAAGCGGGCCGCTCGCCCGGCGGACCAACTCGTCGGCCACGCTCCCGTGGAAGAGCCGGGCGAGCGGCCCGCGGCCGTGCGTGGCGATCGCGACGAGGGTCCCCGACCGCCCCGCGGCCTCGGCCGCGACGGCCGCGGCCACGTCACGCGCGACGACGACCCGCGTTCGGACCTCCGCCCCCTCTCGACGCGCGCCGCGGGCGACGCGCTCCAGGTACACCCGCGCCTGCTCCTCGTCGGAAGCCGTCCCGCGCCGCACGACCCTCAGGAGGACGCACGGCGCCTCCATCAATCCGGCCAGCTCCAGGGCGGGTTCCAGCACCCGCTCGGCCAGGGGCGAGCCGTCCAGGGGGATCAGGACCTCCTCGGGCACGGGTTCCGGAAACGGCCCGGCCGTCGACCCGCCCGGCACCAGAAGGACCGGCACGCCGGCGTTCCGGACGAGGTCGTGGGCGATACCGCCGGACACGAGCCGCCCCAGCGGGCCGCGGCCGTGGGTGGCCATCACGATCAGGTCCGCGCCGACCCCGCGGGCCTGCTCCAGGAGGCCGTCGGCCACCGTCTCGGGGAGCACCGCCGTGCCCGACGGCGCGACCGCGTCGATCGCCACGGGGGACATCAGGGCGAGCCACCGCGCGGTGGCGTCGAGGTAGAGCCGCTCCCGGTGCCGCAGTTCGGCGTCCCGCTCGGGCTCGTAGGGGACCCGGCCGGCGTGACGGTCGCCCAGCTCGTACAGGTCGTGGATCTCCGCGAGGTGCAACCCGGCGCCGGCCCGGCGGGCGACGGCGAGGGCCAGCGGCAGCGCCGCCTCGGAGAACGACGACCGATCGAGGGGCACCAGAACGGAGCGGAACATGGGACGTCTCACCGGCTCGGGGTGGCTGGCGTTGGGGGCCGGCGGACGTATCGCAACCCCCGCGCCAGACCGAGGGCACAGAACCGGCCCGCGCACGAGCGCGCCGCGTGCCACGACGAAGTGGCCGGAACCGCTGGCTTTTATGGCCCGACGCGGTCCACGCGCCCGGCGGTTCGGCCCCGGCGGGCCGGTCCCGGCGCGGCCCGCGGTGGGCCGTTCCGCACACCCCCGTGTCGCATCCGCTCACCCGTAAACCGCGGGCGCCGCTCCGGGGCGGCCCGGCGCCGGACTTTCCGGCCCTTCGCCCCGGCGGTCGGGGGGCGCGGACCGATTGGCCCGTGAGTTGCGGTCGCCCCCATCTATAAGGCGGGCCGCGCCGGTCCCGCCACCGGGGCACGTACGGAAATGACCTGGGTCGCCTTGAAGATGCTGATGGGGGACCGGAGCAAGTACTTCGCCATCGTCTTCGGCGTCAGCTTCGCCTGCTTCCTCATCGCCGAACAGAGCGCCACCTTCTGCGGCGTCATGCTCCGCACCACCAGCCAGATCCGCGACACCCACGGGGCCGACGTCTGGGTGATGAACGCCGGCGTCCGGTACGTCGACGACACGAAGGCCATCTCCGACGACGACCTGTACCGCGTGCGCAGCGTCCCGGGCGTGGACTGGGCCGTCAGCCTCTACCGCGGGCAGGGGCAGGCGCAACTGGCCGACGGCACCTACCAGGGCGTGATCCTGATGGGGCTGGACGACGCCAGTTTGACCGGCGCCCCGACGCGCGTGCTCGTCGGGCGGATCGGCGACCTCCAGATCCCCGACGCGGTCCTGGTCGACGAGGCCGGGTACCGCCAGATGTGGCCGGGCGAGCCGTTCCGCACCAGCGCCGGGCCGTGGTAGTGGGCGTGTACCGGGCGTCGCAGACGTTCATGACCCTGCCGATCATCTACACCCGGTTCAGCCAGGCCACCCTGTTCGTCCCGCCCACCCCGACCGGTCGGCTCACCCCGTTCGTGCTGGCGAAGGCCAAGCCCGGTGTCGACCCCGAGGAGCTGGCCCGGCGCATCCGGGACCGGACCGGTTTGAAGGCGCTGACCAACGAGGGGTTCGCCGACCTGACGATGGGCCACTACCTGGGGCACACGGGCATCCCGCTGAACTTCGGGACGACGGTGATCCTCGCGTTCCTGGTCGGGACCGCGATCGCGGGCCAGACGTTCTACCTGTTCACCGTCGAGAACCTCAAGCAGTTCGGCACCCTCAAGGCGATGGGGCTGAGCGACCGCGGCGTCGTCGGGATGATCCTGACGCAGGGGCTCGTCGTCGGCGGCATCGGGTACGGGATAGGGGTCGGGCTGGCGACGGTCTACGGCATCTTCGCGCAGCGCGCGATGCCGCTGCTGGCGTTCTTCCTGCCGTGGCAGGTGCTCGCCCTGACCGGGGCGGCCACGGTCGTCATCGTGGTGCTCGCCAGCCTGTTGAGCATCCGCCGGGCGCTGGTGCTGGAACCGGCCGTCGTGTTTCAGGGGGGAGCATGAGCGCGACCGCGCCGGCCGGGAAGGGCGTGAGCTGCCGGAACCTGGTCAAGGAGTACGGGGGCGGCGACTCGCGGGTGCTGGCCCTGCGGGGCGTGGACCTCGACATCGCCCCCGGCGAGCTGACGCTCCTCGTCGGCCCCAGCGGGTGCGGCAAGACCACCCTGATCTCGATCCTCGCGGGCACGCTCAACCCGACGAGCGGGGAGGTGTCCGTTCTGGGGGTCGACCTGAACCGGCTGTCGAAGCGCGAGCGGACGGCGTTCCGGGCGAAGAACGTCGGCTTCGTGTTCCAGCAGTTCAACCTCTTGCCCGCGCTGACCGCGGCGGAGAACGTCGCGGTGCCGCTGGTCATCAACGGCGTCTCGCGGGGGACCGCTCTGGCCCGCGCCGTCGAGGTGCTGAAGTCCGTGGGGCTGGCCGAGCGGGTCGGGTCGCTGCCGTCACAACTGTCCGGCGGCCAGCAGCAGCGGGTGGCGATCGCGCGGGCGCTGGTCCACCGGCCCCGTGTGCTCGTCGCCGACGAGCCGACCTCGGCCGTGGACGCCCGGACCGGCCAGGCCGTCATGGAACTGATCCGCGCGGTGGCGCTACAGCCGGACCGGGTGGCCGTGGTGGTGACCCACGACCCGCGCGTGTTCGGGTTCGCGGACCGGATCATCGAACTGGAAGACGGCCGCGTCGCGGCGTCCCGGCACGCGGACCACGGGGCCGGGGTCCCTCAACCGGCGCCCGCATAAGGAGCGAGCCGTGACGCGCAGAACCGTTGCCCTCAAATACGTCCTCCCCCTGATCGCCCTGGGGATGCTGATCTTTTCCGTGGCGCACGCGCTATCGGTCCAGCGCCCGGAGCCGCGGACCCCGCCGCCCGTCTCCCCCCCGCAAAGTCCGTTCGGCGACACGGTGGCCGGCGCCGGGATGGTCGAACCGTCCACCGAGGCGAGCGGCACCGGCAACATCGCCGTCGGCTCCCAACTGGCCGGTACCGTCACCCGGGTCGCGGTCCGCGTCGGTCAGGAGGTGCGGGCCGGCGACCCGCTCTTCGAACTGGACGCCCGGCTGACGGAGGCCGAACTCAAGGTCCGCGAGGCCACCGTGGCCGTCACCGAGGCACAGGTGCGCGTGGCCGAGGCCAACCTGAAGGCGGCGCTCGACACGTACGAGCGGGCCAAGCAGACCCGCGCGGGCGGGGCCAGTTCGGAACAGGATTACGTCACCGCGGAGCAGGCCCACGAGTCCGGGCGGGCACAACTGGCACAGGCGCGGGCGAACGTCCAGCAGGCCCGCGCCCAGGTCGCGCAGTCCCTGACGCAGCTTCAGATCCTGAAGATCCGGGCGCCGGTGGACGGCACCGTGATTCAGGTCAACGTCCGGCCGGGAGAGTACGTCGCGACCGTTGCCGGCCAGTCGCTCGTCCTGATGGGCAACCTGCGGCCGCTCCACGTACGGGTGAACGTGGACGAAGAGGATCTGCCTCGCCTGAAACTGGCCGCGCCGGCGCGGGCCAAGATCCGCGGGGACCTCGCCCAGACGGAGGTGCCGTTGACCTTCGTGCGGCTCGAACCGTTCATCGTTCCGAAGACGTCGCTCACCGGCGTCAACACCGAGCGGGTCGATACCCGCGTGGTCCAGGTGATCTTCGCGGTCGACCCCGAGAACCCGCTGGTCCAGCAGAAAAAGGTCCTGGTCGGTCAACTCGTGGACGTCTTCATCGACGCCCGGCCGAGTAATTGACCCGCGAGCCGAACGCGCGTTCGGGCTCGCGCCTCATGGCGAAAAAAACGCCACGCACCAAGAATACGCCGGTACCGGCGGTGCCGGCGCCGCCGATGTCCTCGTTTTCGGTCCTGCCGGCTTGATTCTTCTTATTATCCCCTAAATACTTGCAGCCGAGGGATCGGGGCCGCGACGAGTCGGCGCGATAATTGCTTTGCACGGACAGAAAACGCTCCCGATACGCGAACCCGGTAACGGTGTCCGGTTTTTGGGCGGCTGGTCGTGGCTCGCGAGCTATGCGACACAACCGCTGGGTTCGTGTGCGAGAGCTGATTAGAAGCGGGTTACGGTTCGGGGAACACACATAAGGACGTCATGATGCCCTGCGGGTTTCTTCCTCGGCCAGCGCACCTCCGCCCCTTCAGCGTCCTTCTGCTCGGCGCGCTCGCGGGGGCGCTGGCCGGGTGCCAGCGCAAGCCGCCCCAGGCCCCGCCCGCCCCGCCCCCGACGATTCCCGTCAGCCACCCGGCCGAGCGCGAGGTCACGGACTTCTCCGAGTACACCGGCCGCACCGACGCGGTCGAGTCGGTCAGCGTCCGGGCGCGGGTGACGGGCGAACTGAAGGCGGTGCCGTTCGCGGAGGGGGCCGAGGTGCGCGGGCCGGTCAAGAACGCGGACGGGACGGTGACCCCGGGTGACCTGCTGTTCCGCATCGACCCGGAGCCGTACCAGGCGCTGGTCGAGCAGGCGGAGGGGCAGCTCCAACTGGCCCGTGCCCAGAAGGTGCTGGCCGAACAGACCTACGCGCAGGACAAGCAGGCCTACGACGCCGGCGCCGGCAGCCAGATCACGATCAACCAGGACAAGGCCAACATCGACTCGGCCGACGCCCGGATCAAGACCGCACAGGCGGGCCTCAAGAGCGCCCGGCTGAACCTCGCGTACACCGAGATCCGCGCGCCCATCGGCGGCCGCGTCAGCCGGTACTACTACACCCCCGGCAACCTGGTGAGCGAGAACCAGACGCTGCTCACCACGATCGTCTCGATGGAGAAGATGTACGCCTACTTCGACGTCGAGGAGCGCACCTTCCAGCGGCTCCTGAGCGGCCCGGGGGGGCCGCTCGCGCCGGTCCGGATGGCGATCGAGGGGGAGGCCGGCTACCCCCACCGCGGCAAGCTCAACTTCATCAACAACCAGATCAACCCGTCCACCGGCACGATCGCCCTGCGGGCCGTCTTCGACAACGAGCGGGCCAGGAGCGGGCTGTGGAAGCTCCTGCCGGGGATGTTCGTCCGGGTCCGGCTCGACCTCGGCGCGCCGTACAAGGCGGCGCTGGTGATCGACCGGGCGATCGGGTCCGACCAGGGGTTGAAGTTCGTGTACGTGGTCGACGCGGAGAACAAGGTGCAGTACCGGCGGGTGGCGACGGGGGCGCTTCAGGAGGACGGCCTGCGAGTGATCGAGCCGTACAAGGCGGCCAACGGCAACGCGCCGGAGTCGGGCGTCCGGCCGGACGAGTGGGTGGTGGTCGGAGGGCTCCCGCAGCTGCGCCCGCGGCTGGAGATCAAGCCGGAACAGATGGCGATGCCCACCACGCTGCCGGGCGGCGACCCGACCCAGCGCCGCCCGCGCGGGCCGGTGCCGGGCGGAAAGAAGCCGTGAGCCGGAACGCTTGCTTCCGTTTTGACCTCCCCCCTGAGGGGGAGGTCGTCGGAACCGAAGACGGTTCCGACGGGTGGGGGTGAGCGGCACTGCGGTTCAGAGGCGCTATTTCTGGTGAGCCAGAGCCGCAAAGTTGATCTTCCTCGCCCTCACCCCGCCCGCCACAGCCGCTGCGCGTCTCCGGCGACCTCCCCTCAAGCGGGAAGGTCAAAGACAACCGACGCCCTGAATTAATACGCGGGCATGAGGCGGCCGTGATCTCGCGCTACTTCATCGACCGACCGATCTTCGCCACCGTCCTGTCGATCGCGATGGGGCTCACCGGGGCGATCTCGCTGCTGTACCTGCCGGTGGCGCAGTACCCGCGGGTCACGCCGCCCGGCGTGTCCATCTCGATCAGCTACCCCGGGGCCAGCGCGCAGGAGGTGGCCGACTCCGTCGGGGCGCCGATCGAGCAGCAGGTCAACGGCGTCGAGGGCATGCTCTACATGTCCTCCAACTCCGGCAACGACGGCAGCTACAGCCTGACGGTGACGTTCGACGTCGGCACCGACATCAACTCGGCGCTCGTGATGGTCCAGAACCGGGTGGCGCTGGCGATGCCGCAACTGCCCAGCGCGGTGCAGAACCAGGGGATCACGATCCGCAAGCGCACCCCGGACATGCTGCTCATCGTGAACTTCGTCTCGCCCGACGGCCGCTACGACGACAAGTACCTGAGCAACTTCGCCACCATCAACGTCAAGGACGAGCTGCTCCGCGTCGACGGCATCTCCGACATCAACGTCCAGGGGCAGCGCGACTACAGCATGCGGGTGTGGCTCGACCCGCAGCGGCTCGCGTCCCGCAACATGACCCCGATCGACGTGGCCAACGCGATCCGCACGCAGAACGTGGACGCGCCGGCCGGGCGCATCGGCCAGCCCCCGGCGCCGCGCGGGCAGGCGTTTCAATTTCCGCTCGACACGCTCGGCCGGCTCGCCGGAGAGGAGCAGTTCGGCGGGATCGTCGTAAAGGCCGGCGGGCAGCCGCAGGCGCTCTCCCCCAGCGGCAGGCTCATCGAGCCGGCCCGCCGGCCCTCGCCGTCGAAGCCCGCGGCCGCACCGCCGCCGGTCGACAGCGGCCCTGCACCCGGGGGCCAATCGCCCGTGCCGGGCGGTTCCGTCGCGAGCGCCCCGGCGCTACCGACGGCCCCGGCCGTGGGGGCGGCCCCGACCGCCCCGGCGGCGCCGGAGGCGAGCCCCCTGGACGCGGCCGAGGGCGATTCCGGAAACGGCGAGAGCGCGGGGCCGGCGCCCGAGCCGGCGGGCGCGGGGGCGTCGGCCGCGCTCGCGGCCAACGGCACGACGGCCGGGGGGACGGTCGGCGCCGGCGCGCTGGGCGGCGGGGCGCTCGAGGGCGACGGCCCGAACCCCGCGACCGCGCTGGTGCGCCTCCGGGACGTCGCCCGGATCGAACAGGGCGCCCAGAACTACAACACGATCTGCTCGTTCGACGGCCGGCCCGCCGTCGGCCTCGGCCTGTACCAACTGCCCGGCACCAACGCGCTCGAGGTGGCCGACCGCGTGCGGGCCAAGATGGAGGAGCTCAAGAAGGGCTTCCCCGACGGCGTCGATTACGTGATCGCCTACGACACCACGCTGTACATCCGCGACTCGGTTCAGGACGTCGTCCACACGCTGCTCGAAGCGGTCGGGCTGGTGGCGCTCGTGGTGCTGGTGTTCCTCCAGAGCTGGCGCGCCGCGCTCATCCCGCTCCTGGCGGTCCCGGTCGCGGTGCTGGGCACGTTCGCGGTCATGGCCGCGGTGGGGTTCAGCCTGAACAACATCTCGCTGTTCGGGCTCGTGCTCGCCATCGGCATCGTGGTCGACGACGCGATCGTCGTGGTCGAGAACGTCGAGCGGTGGATGGCCCGCGGGCTGTCGCCGCGCGCGGCGACCCACAGGGCGATGGAGGAGGTCACCGGGCCGATCATCGCCGTCGCGCTGGTGCTGTGCGCGGTGTTCGTGCCCTGCGCGTTCATCCGCGGGATCACGGGGCAGTTCTTCCGCCAGTTCGCGATCACGATCGCGGTCTCCACCGTCATCTCGACCGTCAACTCGCTCACGTTCAGCCCCGCGATGGCCGCGCTCCTGCTCCGGCCGCACTCGGCGCGGCCCGACGCCCTCGCCCGGCTGCTCAAGTTCTCCTTCGGGTGGTTCTTCTGGCTGTTCAACCGGGGCTCGGGTGTCGGCACCGCCCTGTACGCGTGGTTCACCGGCCGGCTGATGCGGCTGTCGGCCCTCGTGCTGCTCGTTTACGTCGGGCTGCTCGTGCTCACCGGGTGGACGTTCGAGCAGGCGCCCAAGGGCTTCATCCCGCAGCAGGACCAGGGCCGGCTCATCGTCAACATCCAGCTCCCCGACGCCGCCTCGCTGGAGCGGACGCACGAGGCGGCGCTGCGGGTCGAGCGGATCGCCCGCGAGACGCCGGGCGTCGCGCACACGGTCACCAACTCCGGCATGTCGTTCCTGCTCCAGGCGAACAGCCCCAACTTCGCGTCGATGTTCGTCGTGCTCGAACCGTTCGCGCAGCGGCAAACGCCCGACCGGCGCGACACGGCCGTCATGGCCAAGTTGCGGGCGCGGTGGGCCAAGGAGGTACCCGACGCGCAGGTCACCGTGTTCGGGGCCGCGCCGGTGCCGGGACTGGGGTCGGCCGGCGGGTTCAAGTTCATGGTGGAGGACCGCGGCGGGCTCGGGGTACGGTCGCTCGAACTCCGGATGGACGACCTGGTCGAGCGGTTCAAGAAGGTGCCGTACCTGGCCGACGCCCGGACCCAGTTCCGCTCGCGCATCCCGCAACTGTACCTCGAAGTGGACCGCACGAAGGCCGCGGCGCTGGGCGTCTCGCTCCAGGATCTGAACCAGACCGTCAGCATGTACCTCGGGTCGCTGTACGTGAACAGTTACAACGACTTCGGCCGGCACTGGCAGGTCACGGTCCAGGCGGAGGGGGACTTCCGCCGGCGGCCCGAGCAGATCCACCTGTTCCAGGTGCGGAGCAAGTCGGGCCAGATGATCCCGCTGAGCACGCTGGTGAAGGTGCGCGACCGCGCGGGGCCGATCACGGTCACGCGGTACAACCTCTACACCGCCGCGCCGATCAACGGGAACGTGCTGCCCGGGGTGAGCGACGGCGACGCGATCAAGGCCATCAACAAGGAGGCCGACGACACGCTGCCGCTGTCGATGCGGGTCGAGTGGACCGAGCTGATGTTCATGCAGCTCCGCGCCGGCAACACCGCGATCTACGTGTTCCTGCTCTCCGTGGTGAGCGTGTTCCTGGCCCTCTCGGCGCTGTACGAATCCTGGTCGCTGCCCCTGGCGGTGATCCTCGTCGTCCCGCTGTGCCTCCTGTGCTCGGTCGCGGGCGTGCTGTTCACCAACCGCGACGTGAACATCTTCGTACAGATCGGCCTCGTGGTACTCGTGGGGCTGGCGTGTAAGAACGCCATCCTGATCGTCGAGTTCGCCAAGCACCTGTACACCGCGGGCGGCATGTCGTGCTACGACGCGACGCGCGAGGCGAGCAAGTTGCGGCTGCGGCCGATCGTGATGACGTCCTTCGCGTTCATCTTCGGCGTGGTTCCGCTGATGGTCGCGTCGGGGGCCGGGGCCGAGATGCGGCGCTCTCTGGGCGTCGCGGTTTTTAGCGGGATGCTCGGCGTGACGGTCTTCGGCATCTTCCTGACGCCGGTGTTCTTCTACGTCGTCCAGGGCACGAGCGAGGCCCTCCTGTTCCGCTCGCGGCGGCTCCGGGCGGTGCTGTCGTACGCCGCCGGCGCCGCGCTCGGCGCGACCCTCGGCTTCCTGCTCGCGCGCCTGGGCGCCGCCGTCATGCCGTGGGGGCCGATCGTCGGCGGGTGCGCGGGCGTGCTGCTGATCCGCGGCGTCCGCGGGTTCCGCGCCCGCCTCGGATCGCTCGCGGCGCTCCTCGCGTCCAACGGTAACGGGAACGGCAACGGAACCGAACCCAATCCCCGGAACGGAGAACCGACCTCGTGATCGCGCGCTTCTTCGTGGACCGGCCGATCTTCGCGACCGTCATCTCGCTCGTCATCATGCTGGCGGGCGGGGTGTCCGTGTTCACGCTCCCCGTCGCGCTCTACCCGGACGTGACGCCCGCGACCGTGCAGGTCACCGCGCTCTATCCCGGCGCGAACGCGTCCACCGTCCGCGACACCGTGGCCGCGCCCATCGAGGAGCAGGTCAGCGGCGTCGAGGGGATGATGTACATGTCGTCGCGCTGCACCAACGACGGCGCGTACGTCCTGACCGTCACGTTCAAGCCCGGCACCGATTCCGACATGGCGCAGGTGCTGGTGCAGAACCGCGTGAGCCTCGCGCTGCCGGTGATCCCGGCCCTCGTGCAGAACGAGGGCATCGGCGTCAAGAAGCAGTCGCCGAACACGCTGATGATCGTGAACCTGGTCTCTATCGACGGCCGGTACGACGACCTGTTCCTGAGCAACTACGCGACCATCGACGTGAAGGACGAGATCGGCCGGCTGCCGGGCGTGGGCGGCGTCTCGTACCTCGGCCAGCGCGACTACAGCCTGCGCGTCTGGGTCGACCCGGACAAGCTGTCGGCACTGAACATCAGCGGCATGGACGTGGTCGCGGCCATCGCGCAGCAGAACGTGCAGGTCGCGGCCGGGCAGATCGGCCAGCGCCCGGTTCCGAAGGGGCAGCAGTTCCAGCTCACGGTGAACACCCTGGGGCGGCTGGTCGAGCCGGAGCAGTTCGCCGACATCATCATCAAGGGCGGACAGGACACCGCGGCCGCGACGATGACCGCCACCGGCGCGCCGACCGCAAGCGCTTCGGGCGGCACCGGCACGACCGGGACGACGGGCACGACCACCCAAAGCGCCGGCGCGATGTCCGCGGGGCCGGCGACGGCGATCGTCCGGCTCCGCGACGTGGCTCGCGTCGAACGCGGCGCGCAGCAGTACGACCAGTCCTGCACCCTGAACGGCCGCCCCTCGGTCGCCCTCAGCGTCTACCAACTGCCCGGCTCGAACGCTCTCGAAACGGCCGACGGCGTTTACGAGAAGATGCGGGAGCTGAAGACCCGGTTCCCGGAGGGGCTCGACTACCAGATCGTCTACGACACGACGCCGTTCGTCCGCGAATCGGTGAACGAGGTGTTTCACACCCTGCGCGACGCGGTCATCCTGGTCGCCATCGTCGTGCTACTGTTCCTGCAAGACTGGCGGGCGATGATCCTCCCCATGATCGACGTACCCGTGTCGCTCATCGGCACGTTCGCGATCATGTCGCAGATGGGGTTCACGCTGAACAGCCTGACGCTGTTCGGGCTCGTGCTGGCGATCGGGATCGTGGTTGATGACGCGATCGTGGTGCTGGAGAACATCGAGCGCCAGATGGCGACCGGACTGGACGCCCGCGCCGCGACGATCAAGGCGATGGACGAGATCACCGGGCCGGTTCTGGCGATCACGCTCGTCCTGGCGGCGGTGTTCGTTCCGTGCTGCTTCCTCGGCGGGCTTACGGGCTCCTTCTTCCGACAGTTCGCCGTCACGATCGCGGTCTCGACGCTGATCTCGGCGGTCAACGCTTTGACCATGACCCCGTCGCGGGCCGTGCTGATCTTCAAGAACGACGCCAAGAACCCCGGGCACGGGCACCGACGCGAGGCGCTGCCGTGGTGGATCTTCGCGGTGGTCGGCGGCATCCTGACCTACGAGTTCGGTCCGGACCTCTACGGCACGCAGGTCGGGCTGCCCCCCGCGCCGGGACCCGAACACGGTAGCGAGACGTGGGCCGCGTGGGGGTTGAAGGTTGCGTGGTTCGTCCCGCCGGGCGTTCTGGTCGGCGGCCTTTTGGGGTGGTTCCTGATCAAGCCCGTGAACGCGGCGCTCGGGGCGCTCTTCCGCGGGTTCAACTGGCTGTTCGACAGCGTGACCAACGTCTACGGCGCCGCGGTCGGCCGCACGCTGCGGCTCAGCGCCATCGTCCTGCTGGCCTACGGCGGGCTCCTCGTGCTGACGTACACCGAGTTCCTCCGCACGCCGACGGGCTTCATCCCGCAGCAGGACAAGGGGTACCTGATCCTCAACGTGCAGCTCCCGGACTCCGCGTCGGTCGAGCGCACCGAGGCGGTCATGGCCGACATCGAAGAGATCGCCCGCGAGACGCCGGGGGTCAAGCACACGCTGGGCATCTCGGGGCGGTCGATCATCCTGAACGCGAACGCCCCGAACCTGGGCTCGATGTACGTGATGCTCGACGAGTTCGGCAAGCGCACGGACGCGGACCGGACCGCCGACGCGATCGCCGCGGCCATCCAGAAGCGGTGCCGGCGCGAGGTGGGCGACGCGGTCGTGTCGGCGTTCGGCGCGCCGCCGGTGGACGGGCTCGGGACCACCGGCGGGTTCACACTGATGGTCGAGGTCCGCGGCAG
>JAFKJJ010000311.1 GCA_017306025.1 Planctomycetota bacterium | reverse complement strand
GACAAGCGCCGGGCTTGGCAGCGGGAGTTGCTGGGTGAGGAAATTCGAGCCGCTGTGGGCAATCACCACGACCCGGCACGAATTCACGACCTCGCACAACGCTGCCTCGATCTCGCTGCGTGAAACCTATAACTTCGCGGAAAGTACAGTACCCGACCGAACCACCGCTAAATTCCTGAAGCGTCGGTCCCAACGAACTCGTTCCCGGAGGGAGACAATTGTTCGAATCGTGGTAGTTGTGCGTCGCGATGCCGATTTGTTTGAGGTTGTTGGAGCACTTGATGCGGTTTGCGGCCTCGCGCACCTTCTGCACCGCCGGCAACAGCAGCCCAATCAGGACAGCGATGATCGCGATCACTACCAGCAACTCGATCAGCGTGAAACCGATCCGAATCCGGCGCATGGGCGTCTCCTGAAGTGGACTGATCCTCACGGGGTTTCGCTCAATCGCACGACGTACACCTGGCCGTTCACCCGACACACGATCGCGTGCCGTCCGTCCGGGTGAACGACCATCGTGGGACAGTTGGGCGTGTTGGCCATGGGCTCGTGGACGAGCAATACGGACTTGAGCAGCGCTTCTTTGGCCCAGTCCCACAAGTGGACTCGCGAGTCGTCGGTCAACGTCACCGCCTGCTTGCCGTCGCCCGCGAACGCCGCCCGCCACACCCGGCCGTCGTGCGGGAGCGTCTTGAGGGTGACTCGCTCGTTCGTCAGATCCCGGACGGAAACCGCGTTCTGGCGCGTCAGGTCGGTGTTGTTGCCGAAGCCGGCGAGGACGGCCAGGAGGTCGGCGGGGCGCTCGCCCGCGACGAACCCGCGGCCGTTGGCGAGCAACTTGCCCCCGTCGGGACCGAGGGCCACGGCACGGAACCACACCTTCGACTCGGGTAGGTTGCGGAGTTCCTTGTTGCCGTCGGTAAGGTCGATGAACCGCAGGAGCCCGAGCGAGCCGACCGTCAGGTGCCGGTCGCCGTCGGTAAACGCCAGCCCGGTGCAGGGGCCGCGGTTACCCGGGATGACGGCGTCGCCGCCCTTCGAGTCCAGATCGAACACCCGAACCTTTTCGTCATCGGCGCCGACGGCCACGACGTTTCGCGTTCGGCCCACCGCCAGTCCGGCCACACACGCGCGCACGTCGAACCGCTGTACCGGGTCTTGCGATCCGATCGGCCGGACGATCACCTCGCCGCCGGCGTCGCCACTCACGAGCCGCTTTCCGTCGCTCGTGAAGGCGAGAGCCGTTACACCCTTCTTGTGCTCCCGCAGAACGTCGGTCTGTTTCGGTGGTGATCCGGACAGGTCCCACAACCGGACGGTCGTGTCCGCACCGCCGGTCGCCAGCAACCGGCCGTTGGGGTGGATCGCGACCGCCTCGGCGCTCCCGGAATGGCCGTCGTCTGCCCCCGGTGTGCCCGAGGCTGCCAGTACCGCAACGATTTCCTCCGCGGCCCGTTTGGGATCGCCGTCGCCCGCAGCGCGGAGGGCGCCTGCCGGAATTTGCGATCGGTCGAGGTGATCGAGGTTCTTCAGGCCGTCGCCCGCGGCGATCGCCGGTAGTCGTGGCGCCCGCGGCGGCGG
>JAFKJJ010000251.1 GCA_017306025.1 Planctomycetota bacterium | reverse complement strand
GCCGCGGTCTTCACGAGGCACTCGTTGAACACCTCGCCCTCGATCTTCGTCTTCACCGTGCCCATCTGCCCGCGGTACTCGACCGGGGCGAACGGCTTCGGGTCCCAGCTCTCCTGGTGTGCGGCGCCGCCCGGCAAGAAAATGTGGATGCACGCCTCGGCCTTCGGCTTCTTCTTGCCGGCGGGCTCCGCGGCCTGGAGCCGCATGTACTGGTCGAGGGTGAGGCCGAGGGCACCGATGGCCCCGACGTGCAGGAAGTTGCGGCGGCTCAGCGGGGAACCCATGCAACGCGACAGCAAATTCATCGGCAGGACTCCTGTTGGGGCGGAGGGGCGTGAGGTTTCGGGGCAGGGGTCAGCGTGTCGTTAGCAAGGCAGGCGCAGGCGTCGGCCTGGGGAGGGCGGGCAGCGTTGGTGGGTCGCGAGAACGATCTGGCAGCGATCATTCTCGCAGCTAGAAGATAGACGGACGCGGGGGTAGAGTCAATTCATTCCTTTTGCGCCGGCGAAATTTCTCTAACCGGAACGGGCGCGCAGTTGGATTGCCCGTTCCGCCAGTCAGGTCCGGCCGCGGCGGTCGTTGGCGACCTTCAGTTCCTCGTGGATCTTGAACAGGAGGATGAGTAACTCGCAGTAGAGCCGAATCATTAGCGGTCCGAGGACGATGATCGCCACTCCGCCCGCGAACGTAAATGCCGAAAACGATGTCGCGGCGGCTGCTTTCGCTTTCTTTTCCGTGTCGGTCGAGCCGCGTTCTTCGCGGTCCAGTGACGCGCGGGTTCGCTCGGCCTGGACAGCGAAGCTTCCGACGATCAGCATCCCTCCTTGTACGAAGCACGCCGCGACGCCCAGCCAGAACACGATCTGGATGATGATGGGCGTAATCATCAACCGGAACGTGAGGAAATCCAAGAACGGATTGCCGGAAGGCCGAGAGCGGCGACGCGGCATGGGGTCGGGGGTGAACTCGTCGTCCTCGAAGGAGAGTGCGGGCGGGGGCGGTGGTGCTGGTGGCGGAGCCGGGGCGCGCGGGGGTGGTGCCGGGGGCCGTGGCGGAGGAGCGGGCGGGCGCGGCGGGGGGGACGTTCCCACGACCCGGCGGCAGTGCGGACACGTGTAGGCTGAACCCGCCCAGGTCGGCGGCAGGGTCACCGGGTTGGAGCAGTGGGGACAGGGGACAACGGGCACATCGCACCCCTTTCGGCGTGGCGTTCGGTTCGATCAGGCTACGGCGTGCGTATTGAACCGTACCCGACCGATCGCGCCAAGGACGGTTCAAAGGAACCGAACGGTTCTGTTCGCTTGCGGGGCGCGATCGGATCGATTAGCCTTGTCCTCATACGCGGTCGTGTCGTTTTTTTGTGATCGACCCTGTGGCCGGCGGGTGGTTGCTCGCGGCCGCGGTTACAGCCCGCGCGACCCGATATCCTGCCCGTGTCCTCTTCGCCTACCTCCCGGAACAGTCTCTCATGTGTTCCGCCCGCCTGGCCCTCGTGGCACTGTTGGTCGTTCCCACCGTCACCCGCGCCGCGGACCCGGTCGATTACCGCAAGGACGTGAAGCCGGTCCTGCAAGAGCGGTGCTATGCGTGCCACGGCGCGCTCGCGCAGAAGGGGAAGCTGCGCGTCGACAGCGGGGCGAACATGCTCAAGGCCGGCACGATCGTACCCGGCAAGCCGGGTGAGAGCGAACTCGTGCTCCGCGTGTCGTCCGACAACGAGGCGACGCGGATGCCGCCGGAGGGGCACCCGCTCAAGCCGGAGCAGATCGAAAAAATCAAGTTGTGGGTCGAACAGGGCGCGAAGGTGCCCGCCGACGACGCGCAGGAACCCGACCCGCGCGACCACTGGTCGTTCCGCCCGGTCGTGCGCCCGGCCGTGCCTGATCCGAAGGCCCCGAACCCGATCGACGCCTTCGTTCGAGCGAAGTGGGCCGAGAAGGGACTGACGCCGGTCGGCCCCGCGGACAAGCGCGTGCTCGTCCGGCGCGTGTACCTCGACCTCATCGGCCTGCCGCCCACGCCGGAGCAAATCGAAGCGTTTGTGAAAGACGAAGCGCCCGACGCCTACGAGAAGGTGGTGGATGCGCTGCTCGCGTCGCCTCAGTACGGAGAGCGGTGGGGGCGACACTTCCTCGACGTCTGGCGCTACTCCGACTGGTGGGGCCTCGGCGCCGAGCTGCGCAACAGCCAGCGGCACATCTGGCACTGGCGCGACTGGACGATCGAGGCGTTCAACGCCGATCTCGGCTACGCTGAGATGATCCGGCAGATGTTGGCCGCCGACGAGCTGTACCCCACCGACGCGAAGAAGCTCCGCGCCACCGGCTATCTCGCGCGCCCGTACTTCCTCTTCAACCGCACGACGTGGCTCGATGAGGTCGTGGAGCACACGGGGAAGGGGTTCCTCGGGCTCACGCTCAACTGCTCGAAGTGCCACGACCACAAGTACGACCCGATCAAACAGGCCGATTACTACAGCTTCCGCGCGATCTTCGAGCCGTACCAACTGCGCACCGATTACGTCGGCGGCGAGCTCGACGCGATGAAGGACGGCATCCCGCGCGCGTTCGACGCGAACCCCGACGCGAAGACGCCGTTCCACGTCCGCGGCGACGAGCGCAACGTCGATAAGGACCGCGTCGTGGTGCCGGGGCTGCCGCGCGTTCTCGCTCCCGACGGGCTGAAGGTCACGCCGGTAAAGTTGCCGGCGCTGGCGTACCGCCCCGGGGCGCGGCCCGAGGTCGTCGCGGCACACAAGAAGGCCGCCGAGGCGAAACTGGCGGGCGCCAGGACCGCGCTTGCGGACGCCCGAGCGGAGCGCGAGAAGATCGCGAAGGCCGAAACGCCCGCGCCGAACAAGCCGAAAATCACAGACGGAAAGCTGATCCTCAAAGACGACTTCGCCAAGCCGAACCCGGACGTGTGGGAAGTCGGGCCGGGCATGTGGAAACATGAGAAGGGCAAACTGCTTCAACTGAAACCCGACGGCGACCGGTCGCACGTCCGCACGACGTCCGCGCACCCGGCCGACTTCGAGGCGAAGTTCAACTTCGTCATCACGGGCGGGATGCCGTATCGGTCGGTGGGCGTCTCGTTCGACGTGGCCGATGGCAACGAGGTGCTCGTGTACGTGAGCGCCGGCGGGAACAAACTTCAGGCCGCGTACAAGAACGGCGCGAGCTACGTCTACCCGCCCGACGGCGCGGTCAACATCCCGATTCCGGTGAACAAGCCGTTGGAACTGCACCTGCGCGTTCGCGGGTCGGTGCTGAACGTCTCGTATAACGGCGAACACACGCTCGCGTACACGCTGCCGGTTCCGCGGAAGGCGGGCAAGCTCGACCTCATCACCTACACCGCGACCGCCGAGTTTACCGGCTTCGCGCTCCGCGAACTGCCGAAGGAAATCGAACTCGTCCGGCCGGGGAAGGGGGGTCCGAAGGTCGCTCTCACTCCGGAAGTTGCCGAGCTGAATGTGACCGCGGCGGAAAAGACGGTTGCGGCGGCGGAAGCCGAACTCGCGTCGATCGAGGCCCGCGCGAATGCCGATGCGAGCGGTACGAAGGACGACGCGAGGACCGCGGCCATCGCAGAGAAGAGGGTCGCGGTGGCGAACGCGGAACTCGCACTCGCGCAAGCCGACGCCGAGGTAAAGAAGGCCGCTCCGGCCGCGAAATCGGCCGCGGTGCAGAAGCGGAAGGCCGCCGAAGCCGCCCTCTCCGCCGCAAAGAAGGCCGCGGAGAACCCCGGCGAGACCTACACGCCGATTCCAGGGGCGCTGAAAACGCGGGAATCGAACCTCGACGCGGCCGGCAGGACCGGCCCGTTCCCCGACACGAGCACCGGCCGCCGTACGGCGCTGGCGAACTGGATCGCCTCGAAAGACAACCCGCTGACGGCCCGCGTTGCGGTGAACCACGTGTGGCTGCGGCACTTCGGCAAGCCGCTGGTCGCGAACGTGTTCGAGTTCGGCCGCAAGGGCACGGCGCCGAGTCACCCCGAGCTGCTCGACTGGCTCGCGGCCGAACTGTCGGCGCACAAGTGGAGCTTCAAGCACCTGCACAAGCTCATCGTGACGAGTCAGACCTATCGCCTCTCCTCGTCGAGCGCCAATGCCGAAACGAGCGCGAAGATCGACCCGGAGAACCGCTACCTGTGGCGCATGAACGCCGTCCGGATGGAAGCGCAAACGGTCCGCGACAGCTTGCTGTACCTCGCGGGTGACCTCGACCTCGCGATGGGCGGTCCGCCGGTGCCGCTGGCGCAACAGGACGCGTCGCGGCGGCGGTCGCTGTACTTCTTCCACTCGCACAACGAGCACAACAAGTTGCTCGACATTTTTGACAACGCGAACGTCCTGGAGTGCTACCGGCGAACGGAAAGCATCGTGCCGCAACAGGCGCTGGCACTGTGGAACAGCAAGCTCGCGCAAACGGCCGCCGCGAAGATCAACGACCGCCTCCATGCGAAACTCGCGGACGCGGACGACGCGAAGTTCGTGACGGCCGCGTTCGAAGCGGTGCTCGGCACGTCGCCCACGAAGGACGAACTCGTGACGTGCTTGGAGGCGCTCGCGGAACTGCGCGGCGCACTGAAGGACGTGAAGGAGCCGGAGAGGAGCAAGCGGGCGCGGCTGCAAGTGGTGCAGGCGCTCATCAACCACAACGACTTCGTCACCGTGCGATAAGAGAAGGCAGAAGAGCCACGGATGAACACAGAAAACACGGATCAGAGCAGAAAAGAGTTGAGGACGGAATCCTTGCCGTGTTCGTCCTGGGTGCGCCTGAATTCTGTTTTCTGTCTTCGTCTGATCCGCGTTTTCTGTGTTCATCCGTGGCTCGTTTTCTTCCTGGTTCCTCTATGAACCGCCGCTCGTTCCTCGCCGACTCGTTCCGCGGCTTCTCGGGCCTCGCGCTCGCGGCCATGCTCCACCGTGACGGCTACTCCGCCGAGGACAAGTGGTCGCCGCCGAACGGCAAGCCGCACTTCGCGCCGAAAGCGAAGTCGGTCATCTGGCTCTTTATGAATGGCGGCGTCTCGCACATGGAGACGTTCGACCCCAAGCCGGCGCTCACGAAGTTCGCGGGCAAAACCATCGCGGAAGGGCCGGTGCCCGACGCGCAAGATCCGAAGAAGCTCGCGCTCGCGCGTGTCACGGTCGTCAACGACGCCAACGGCCAGCAGCGGAACAAGCTCTACCCGTTGCAGGTCGGCTTCAAGAAGTACGGGAAGGCGGGCATCGAGTTCAGCGACTGGGTCCCGCACATGGGGGCGTGCGTCGACGACATGGCGGTGATCCGCTCGATGTGGACGACCGACGACAACCACGGCGCGCAGACGCAGTTCCACACCGGCCGGCACATGCTCGACGGCGAGTTCCCGACGCTCGGCGCGTGGGTCCACTACGGCCTCGGCACGCTCAACGACAACCTGCCGCAGTTCGTCTCGATGGGCAACCGCGAGTACTGGAACCTCAAGGACGGCCACTACCTCGGGCCGGCCCACGACGCGGTTCCGATCCGCGTCGACCCCGCCAACCCGCTCGACTACGGCAAACCGGAAGTGCCCGTAACGCCCGCGGAGCAGAAAGCCGGCTTCGAGCTGTCGGGCAAGCTGAACAAGCTCCGCGAGAAGGATTACCCCGGCGACGCGGCACTCGACGCCCGCATCAAGAGCTACGAACTCGCGTTTCGGATGCAGAAGTCGCTGCCGGAGTTGCTCGACTTCAGCAAGGAAACCGAAGAAACGAAGACGCTCTACGGCCTCGACAAGAACGAGACGCGGCCGTTCGGGCAGCAACTGCTCGCGTCCCGTCGGCTGGTGGAACGCGGCGTGCGGTTCATCCAGATCCAGCACGGCGCGGGCGGCGCGGGCGTGTGGGACGCGCACGGCGGCCTGAAGGCCAACCACTCGCGGAACTGTCTCGCGGTCGATCAGCCGATCGGCGGGCTGCTCAGGGATCTGAAGCGCACGGGCCTCCTGAACGAAACGATCGTGGTGTTCTGTACGGAGTTCGGCCGCACGCCGGGCACGCAGGGGAGTGACGGCCGCGACCACCACATCTACGGCTTCAGTGTGTGGATGGCCGGGGGCGGATTGAAGGGCGGCGTCGTTCACGGGGCGACGGACGAGATCGGGTTCCACGCGACCGAGAACCGGCACTACGTCACCGACGTCCACGCCACCATCCTGCATCAGCTCGGGCTGGACTCGCGCAAGCTGGAGATTCCGGGGCGGAAGCGGCTCGACATCGACCACGGCGCGCCGATCAAGGAGATCATCGCGTAGGCGCTTCACCTGCCGTGCTGGCGGAGATTATTTCGGTGATCGGCCTGTGCTCGGCTAGGAGTCGAGCCTTCTCCCGGAGCCGTGCCGCGTCCTCGGGGGTCGGCGCCAACTTGGCCACACGCGCGTATTCGCTCGCGGCGAATGCGAATGCCGGCGGCGCTTGCCCCGATTCGCTTGAGAGGGGCGGTAGCTCTTCGGCTTTCGTTCCGGCCCCCCAGAACGCCCCTTTGTTCTTCGCAAACGCCGCGGCTCTTGAAGACACGAAGGGCCTGCGGAGGAGGTCGTCGATTGCCTTCTCCTGGGCGGCCCAATCCGCAGCGGGCGCCCAAACAATTGGCCCCGACGAACCCCACGGTGCGATCTCGACGAGTTGATACCCAGGCCGGTACAGGCGGACCCGCGTCGTGTGGACCCGTCCGACGTTATAGTTGACCGCCACGCCTGCAATGTACACACCCCGTTCGAGTGACACCCCGAGTTGCCCCGGTAGGCGCCCGTCGGGCCGCAGTGCGATCGGGGTCAGCTCGAACGAGCTGTTTTCGCCGAGGTCGATCTGGTCGGCCTCAACATCAACCCGGAACGCGCGAACGTCGGGCTCGGCGGGGGTGAAGTCGGCCCCGGGAACGTATTCCAGCTTCGGGTAGGCGTAGGGGAGGAGACAACCGGCCATAGAGCCTGGCGCGAGCAGAGCAACGCCGCACAGAATACGCCGGGCGCGTTTCATTTGCGTCCCTCCCTCGCGACGGAGATACTCTTCCCTGCTGCTCTGTCAACCTGAAGCCGGGGGCTCGTCGTGTTGCGTCTCTTCTGCCTCTCCCTGTGTTCTCTGTGCCTCTGCGGTTACTCCCCTTCCGCCTTCGCGGCCGACAAGCCCAACGTCGTGCTCGTCGTGGCCGACGATCTCGGCTGGCGCGACCTCGGCTGCCAGGGGAGCACGTTCTACAAGACGCCTAACGTCGACCAGATGGCCAAAGACGGCCTCCGCTTTACCGACTTCTACGCCGCGTGCCCCGTCTGCTCGCCCACGCGGGCCAGCATCCTCACCGGGCGCTACCCGCAGCGCGTGAACATCACCGACTGGATTCCCGGCCGCAAGGACTCGCCCGACCAACGACTGAAGCGGCCCGAGATCCGCAACGAACTACCGCTCGAAGAGGTCACCATCGCGCAGGCGCTCAAGAAGAGCGGGTACGTCACCGCGATCATGGGGAAGTGGCACCTCGGCGGCAAAGGGTTCGAGCCGACCAGGTTCGGGTTCGACGTCAACATCGGCGGCGACGAGACCGGCACCCCGCGCAGCTACTTCGCGCCCTTCGAGAACAAGGGTGGCAAGATGCCCGGCCTCGAAAAAGCCGAGGACGGCGAATACCTCACCGACCGGCTCGCCGCGGAGGCCGAGAAGTTCATCGGCGCGAACAAGGACAAGCCGTTCTTCCTGTACCTGCCGCACTACGCGGTCCACACGCCGCTCCGTGCCAAGCAGGCGACCATTGACAAGTACAAGGTGACGCCGAGGGCCGGCAGCCAGAGCAACCCGGTGTACGCGGCGATGGTCGAGAGCATGGACGAGGCCGTCGGGCGCGTGCTGAAGGCCCTCGACGCGCACAAGCTGTCCGACAACACGCTCGTGATCTTCACCAGCGACAACGGCGGCCTCGCGACCACCGAGGGTGGTCCGACCGGCGCCACCTTCAACGCCCCGCTGCGCGAGGGGAAGGGCTTCCTCTATGAGGGCGGCGTGCGCGTCGCGTGCGTCATGAAGTGGCCGGGCAAGATCAAGGCCGGCACGGTCTGCAAAGACGTCGCGTGCAGCATCGACCTGTTTGACACGATCCTCGGCGCGACCGGCGCGACGAGCGACTCGAAGCGCGACGGCGTTTCACTGGTCCCCGCGTTCAAGGGCGAGGAGGTGAAGTTGCGGCCGATCTTCTGGCACTACCCGCACTACGCGAACCAGGGCAGCCGACCGGGCGGCGCGGTCCGGTTCATGAACTACAAACTGATCCATTACTACGAAGACAACCGCTACGAGATCTTCAACCTGACGGACGACATCTCCGAGACCAAGAACCTGGTCAACTCGGAGGCGCTCGGGTTCGTGGCGATGAGCGGGATGCTCCGCGACTGGCGCAAGGAGGTCGGCGCGAAGATGCCCACTCCGAACCCCGACTACAGGCCCAACCCGCCCAACAAGGACGGCGTCATCACGATGCACGCGCGCACCGCGCTCGTTCACGGCACGCAGCTCCGCTTCGAGCCGCTGCCCCACAAGAACACGCTCGGCTTCTGGACCAACAAGGACGACTACGCCACCTTCGATTTCACCGCGGACAAGCCCGGTACCTATACGGTCGAAGTGCTACAGGGTTGCGGGAAGGGCAGCGGCGGCGCGGAGGTCGAACTCGCGGTGGGGGACGAGAAGCTGACGTTCACCGTGAAGGACACGGGCGGGTTCCAGAACTTCGAGGCCCGCGAGGTCGGCACGCTGAAGGTCGAGAAGGCCGGGAAGCACACGCTCACCGTAAAGGCGAAGATCAAGCCCGGCGTCGCGGTGATGGACCTGCGGCAGATCGTCCTCAAGCCGGCGAAGTGACTTCCTGTGGTCCGGTCACTCCGTGACCGGAAAAGCGATCCGGTCACGGAGTGACCGGACCACATCAATCCGGAGACCCCATGCGCCGATACGCCCTCCTGTTCGCGCTGCTGTTCGCCGCGCCCCCGGCGCGGGCGGCCGAGTTCGACCCCAAGCCGATCGACGACGTCGTCGAAAAGGCGCTGAAGGAGTTCCGGGCGCCGGGCGCGGCGGTCGTCATCGTCCGCGACGGCGAAATCGTCTACCTGAAGGGCTTCGGCGTCCGTGAGAAGGGCAAGCCGGAACCGGTCACGCCGGACACCGTGTTCGCCATCGCGTCGTGCTCGAAGGCGTTCACCGCGACCGCGCTCGCGATGCTCGCCGACGAGGGGAAGCTCAAATGGGACGACAAGGTTCGCGACCACCTCGACTACTTCCGCCTCTCCGACGAACTCGCCGACCGCGACGTCACCCTGCGCGACCTGCTCAGCCACCGCACCGGGATGCCCCGACACGACATGCTCTGGTCCGGGCGCGCGGCCGACAGCGCCGACGTCATCCGCCAGTGGGGGAAGGGGAAGCCGTCCACCTCGTTCCGCAGCACGTGGGAGTATTCCAACGTGCCGTTCACGACCGCGGGCGTGATCGCGGGGAAGATCGACGGGACCGACTGGGCCGGCGTTGTGAAGAACCGCATCTTCAAGCCGCTCGGCATGGACGCGACGAGCGCCACCTGGAAAGAGGGGGTCGCGAAGTCGAACCACGCGACGCCGCACTACTTCGGGCGGGACAAGTCGGTCGCCGCGGTGGAGTGGGACCCGATCGACCACGCCGGGGGCGCCGGGTGCGTCAACAGCACCGCCCGCGACATGGCCGCGTGGCTGCGGTTCCAACTCGCCGGCGGCAAGTTCGACGGCCGGCGCCTCATCTCGGAAGACGCGCTCAAAGAAACACACACGCCGCAGATGCTCGTGAAGCCGGAAGGGCCGTTCGCGGTGTACTTCCCCGCAAAGTCGACGCGGTTCACCAGCTACGGCCTCGGCTGGTTCGTTCACGACTACCGCGGCGTCACCTGTGTGTCGCACGGCGGCACGCTCACCGGGTTCCGCGCGCAGTGCATGCTCGTGCCGGAGAAGAAACTCGGCGTGTTCGTGCTGTGTAACCTGCGCCCGTCTTACGTCACGGAAGCGGTGGCGAAAACCGCGATCGACGTGCTCTTGGGACTGCCGGCCGAAGACTGGGTCGCGTTCCACAAGGTTCAGCTCACGCTTCTGGACTCGGGTGTCGCGGCCGCGCGGAAGAAGCGGGAGGAGAACCGCAAGCCGGACACGAAGCCGAGCCTCGAACGGAAGGAGTACGCCGGCGCCTACGACGAGTCCGCCTACGGCCGGGCCGAGGTGTTAACCGAGGGCGAAGGGCTCGTGGTTCGTTGGGGCAAGTTCACGTTCCGCCTCGAACACTACCACTTCGACACGTTTACCGCGGTTCCGGTGGAACCGAAGGCGGACGTGGTGTCGTTCGACCGCAGCACGTTCGAGGTCTCGTTCCGGCTCGGCACGAACGGAACGGTAGAGGGGATGAAGTTCCTCGATCAAGAGTTCCGGCGCGCGAAGAAGTGACGAAGTTGCCGACACGGCGTGGTGCGGGTGCGGCCGGTTCGCGCCACGCGCGAACCGGCCGCACCCGCACCAC
>JAFKJJ010000250.1 GCA_017306025.1 Planctomycetota bacterium | reverse complement strand
TCCCGACCGGGACGATGGCCAACCAGATCGCGGTGCGCGTCCACTGCCGGCCGCAGGACGAGATCCTGCTCGAATCGACCAGCCACATCTATTTGTGGGAGGCCGGCGGTCCCGCGGCGCTCAGCGGCGTCACGTGCCGAACCATCGACAGCCGCACCGGCGACGGGCGGCTCGGCGCCGGCGATTTTGCGGGCAAGATCCGCTCGGGCGACATGCACGCGGTCAACACGCGGCTGGTGGCGCTGGAGGTCACTCACAACCGGGGCGGCGGAACGATCACGTCTCCGGACGCGATCAACGACATTTCCCGGTGGTCGCGGCACCACAAGCTCGCGATGCACCTCGACGGCGCCCGCATCTGGAACGCGATCGTGAAGACCGGCGTCCCGGCGCACAAGTGGGCGGACACGTTCGACACGGTGGCCGTTTGCTTCAGCAAAGGGCTGGGAACGCCCGTCGGGTCGATGCTGCTCGGCCCGCGCGATTTGATCGCGCACGGGCGCCGCGTGCGGAAACTGTTCGGCGGGGCGATGCGGCAGGTCGGTTACCTCGCGGCCGCGTGCGCGTACGCGCTGGACCACCACGTCGAGCGGCTCGCGGAGGATCACGAGAACGCGCAGGTCATCGCGAAGGCCGTGGCAGACGTTCCCGGCTTCACGCCGACGCCGCCCGAAGTGGAAACGAACCTGGTCTGGTTCGAGGTAGACGCGCGGCACGGCACCGCCCGGCAAGTCGCCGAGCGCCTGAGAGGCGCCGGTGTGCTGGTGGCACCGCTCGGCGAGCGGGTGGTCCGTGCCGTGACGCACCTGGACGTGTCGCGCGAGCAGTGCGAGAAGGCGGCCGCGGCGATCCGCGCGCTGGCGGGCTGACGTTACTTCTTGCCCTTCTCCTTCACCCGCTTCATCAGCATCTTGTCGCCGCCGGGGGTGACGCCCACCATCTCGTCGTCGGTCAGCTTCGTGATGACGGAGGTCGAGGTCTCGGCCTTGTCGGCGGCGCCCTTCAAGGTGACGAGGAGCTTGTTGCCGTCGAGCTTGTAGGTCCCCGCGATCTTGACCGCCCGCCCGGGGGCGTCGGCCTCGCCGGTCACCTTGCCGTCCGCCCCGTACTCGACGACGAACGCGACATCCACCTTCGGCCGCACCTGCTCCCACCGGCCGACCAGCTTCGCCGGGTCGATCTTCTGCGGGGGCTCTTTCCGGGCGAACTCTTCCTTCAACCCGTCCGAGTCCACGACGATCAGTTCGTTAGCGGTCAGCTTCTTGATGGTGAGCGTCTCCGCCTTCAGCCGCGTGCCCTGCTTCACCTCGTAGGGCAGTTCGTTGCCGACGACGCGGTAGGTGCCGACGAACTCCGAAACCTGCCCGCCCTGCATCACCTGGCGGATGACCATCTTGCCGCCCTGCTGGAACTCGATCTCCAGGTCGACGTCGGTCCCGCCCTGCGAGTCGAGCGTCATCTTCCAGGTGCCGACGATCCTCTCGGCCTCGGCCCGCTCCTTCGGTACCGGCGCGCCGGACACGGGCACGCACACGCACAGCACAAACAGGCCGGGGACGAGAACGCGCATGGCGGGTCTCCGTAAGGGCCACCCGACAGGATACCCGGGACGGTGGCCCCGCGTAAAGCGCGCCGCGACCCTCGATCGCGACTCGACGAGAAACGACGAACGGGCCGCCCGCGGACGAGCGGGCGGGAGAAGCGGGCGAAAGCGGACCGCGGTCAGTCGCCGCCGCCGTACTCCGGTTCGCCGTAGGCGTCCTCATCGAGCGCGGCGCGCTTGGGCCAGTACGTACGGACCGGCGTTGGGGTCGAGACCGACACCGGCTCGTCGCGCGGTTCCGCGGATTCGGCAGCGCGGGCCGGGATGAGCCGCAGGCGCACCGGCAGCGGGGCGCCGCCCGGCCGGTCCACCGACACGGTCACTTCCTGGGCCTCGGCCAGCAGGAACCCGACCGGGACGACCACCTGCAGTTCGCCATGTTCGACCGTAGTCATCGCGTTCACCTCCACAAAGACATGAGCGGAGCGATCGGAAGAGGACGCCGGGCAGAACCGGCGTGGGCTCAACCCGCACCGAACGTGGTGGGGTCGGGACTGTGAGTGGCTGGGAGAGGAACCCCGCCGCGAGTCCGGCGACGGCGGGCTATCCTGCTGAGAATAACGCCCGGCGCGTCGATGTCAAAGGACCGTTTGGAAGAATCCGTGATCGGGCGACGGGGGGCCGTTGGTGCCGCGGGTCGATCCGCGGACTTGAGAAAATCCGACAGGACAACCTTAGCGCGGCCGGGCGGACGTGTCGGATGCGCCGGTTCGAATCGCGGTGACTTTATCCCGCCGGAGGACGGGTCGGTTCGGATGGGAAATGTGGGGAACCTGAAGTGCGACCCGAGCGCCGACAGGTTCGCGGGGAACCTGTCGGCGCTCATTCCTCTTCATTCCTTCTCGGGCCTCGGCTTGTCGCCGACCGGCTTCTTGCCGCCGCTCTGAATCTGCGTCGCGGCCGATTCATCGGAGGTGAGGGTTACGATGACCTTGTCGCCGACCTTCAGGTCGGCCAGTTTCCCTTCCTTCTCACCGATCAGCACCTTCCCACCGGCCGCGAGCTTCAGCACGCGGTCGTTTTTCTCCGTGCCGACCGTGACGGTGGTCGTGTCGATCTGCTTGACGGTGCCGCCGAACGTCGGGCCGGCGACCACGACCTCGTTCGCCTCGCGCGGTTGTCCGTCCTTCGCCGCGACGAGCGAGAAGGTCGCGACCACACCGATCGGAATGTCGCCGATCTTGGCGGTCTTACCGTCCGCGACGATTTTCGCGTCGGCGGTGAGCCTCACGACGATCACCTTGCCGCCCTCCCCCTTCGCGGCCAGCGTGACCGTGCGTGCGGGCGCGTCCACGGCCGCCACCTTTCCGCTGAGCTTCGGATTTTTGACGCCCGGCTTCTCACCGTCACCCTTCGCGCCGGTGGCGACCGACAGCGCGGTCGATTCGTCGGCCCGGAGGGTGACGACGACCTTGTCGCCGGCCTTGAGGTCGGTGACCTTCGCCTCCCGGCCGTTGACCGTCACCTTCGTGTCGGCCGCGACCTTGAACGCCTGCGGCTTCTTTTCGTTCTCCAGCGCGATCTCACCCGCGGTCACCTCCTTGATGACACCGCCGACGACGGAGCCGGTGACGCGGAGTTCGGTGATGCGCGGCAACTGCCCCTCCTTGCCCGGGGCGGCGACGAACGCCGCGGCCGCGTTCTTCGGCACGTCGGCGAGCTTTGCGTCCTTGCCGTCGATGGTCACCTTCGCGTCGGGAGCGACCGGGAACAGTTTCTCCACCACGCCGCCGTCGCCCTTGATCGCCAGCACGATGGTGCTCTCTTTCGCGTCCACGCTCGCGACCTTCCCGCCGGACTTCATACCCGGCTTCTTCTCGCCGTCGGGCTTCGCGGGCTTCTTCTCCCCGTCCGAGGCGGCCGGTTTGGGCTTTTCGCCGTCGGGCTTCGCGGCCGGTTTCTCACCGGGCTTTTCTGCCGGCTCGACCGCGGGCTTCTCGCCGCCCGGCTTCTTCTCATCGGCGTGAACGGCGTACAGCCCGAAGCCGCCGCCGGCCAGCCCGACCGCCATCGCCACGGCGCACAGCGCCTTCAGTTTGAGCAGGCTCATGGAACGCAGGACCTCTTGTGTGAGTGCGAGAACGGTCGGTGAAGCCGGCGCGACCCCGCCGGTCACCTCGACGGCAGACGCGGCCAGTGCCGGCGAAACGGTCGCGTGGAGCGCGTTCGGAGTGAGAATCGCGCCGAGTAACGCGGCCGGCACGACCAAGCCGCGGCGCGTGAGCCGGTCGCGGAGCATCTCTCGCGCGCGGGCCAGCCGACTCGATACGGTCCCTTCCGGCAGCCCGAGGCGCGTCGCGGCTTCGGCCTTGTTCAGCCCCTGCACGCCGCACAGCACGAGCGGCATGCGGTACTTTTCGGGCAGCGCGTTCAGTTGCTCGTCGATGACCGGCAGCAGGTCCGCGGTCCCGTCCGACGGGGCCGCCGTACGTTCGCGCGCCTCGGCCGCGTAGGCTCGTTCCACCTGCTGCCGACGGAACGCGCGCCCGCGGGCCTTCATCGCGGTGCGGTACGCGACGCCGCACAGCCACGGCGCGAGCCGGTCCGATGGACGGACCGCGTCGGCCTTCTTCGCGAGCACCAAAAACGTCGCCTGGAACGCGTCGTCCGCGGCGTGGAAATCGCGGAGCACGCGCCGACAGACGCCGAGCACCATCGGGCCGTGCCGGCTCACGAGCGACCGAAACGCGTCCTGGTCGCGATGGTGCCGGTAGCGCGCGAGTAGCTCCCCGTCGCCGTGGTCCGCGGAATCGCGAACCCGGTCGAACACCTTGCGTACCGCGTCGCTCGGAGCCAGGGCCATCACGATCTCCGTCGGCCGTCGGTGTGTAATGCCGTCTCGCGGCGGAACGGGTCCGGGATTTTGTTATTCTCCCGCATCGCTGCCCACCGGTCACAGGGTGGAAGCCTGTGACCGGGAAAACCTGTGCGGGAAACCCCGTGCTCCGTGGCACCGGGCGGGTGCCCCGTGTTCGCGCGCGGGTCGGATGGTACAATCGGCGTTATGAAATACGTCATCGTCATTCCGGACGGCTGCGCGGACGAACCGGTCGCGGAACTCGGTAATCTCACGCCGCTCCAGGCCGCGAAGCTGCCCAACATGGACCGCGTCGCCGGGGCCGGCGTCGTCGGACTTTCGAACAACGTCCCGCCGTCGCTGACGCCCGCGTCGGACGTCGCGACGCTGTCGCTGTTCGGCTACGACCCGCTGAAATACTACACCGGCCGCGCGCCGCTCGAAACGGCCGCGATGGGCATCCACCTCGGCCCCAACGATTGGGCCGTGCGCTGTAACCTCGTCAACGTGCCCGACGGGCACATGCGGGACTTCACCGCGGGCCACATTTCGAGCGAGGACGGCGCGCCGCTCATCAAGGCGCTCCAGCACGAACTCGGCGGGAAAGAAATCGCCGGCGGCACGATCGAGTTTCACCCCGGCGTGCAGTACCGGAACATCCTGGTCTGGCGGGGGCACTCCGAGGGCTCGATCCTGGAGGGAACGACCGCGCAGGCCCCGCACGACATCCCCGACAAGCCGGTCGCGGACTACCTGCCGAAAGGCCCCGGCGCCGAGGTGCTCATCTCGCTCATGGAGGCGAGCAAGCCCATCCTCGCGGCGCACCCGGTGAACGCAAAGCGGATCGCGGAGGGCAAGAAGCCCGCGACGCAAATCTGGCTGTGGGGCCACGGCAAGGCGCCGCGGATGCAGCCGTTCGCGGAGGTGTACGGCGGCCGCGGCGCGATCATCTCGGCCGTCGATCTGGTCCGCGGGGTGGGCGTGCTGCTCGGCTGGCACCGCATCGACGTGCCCGGCGCGACCGGCTATCTGGACACCAATTACGCGAATAAAGGGAAGTACGCGGTCGAGGCCCTCGGCGCGTTCGACCTCGTGTGCGTTCACGTCGAGGCGCCCGACGAGGCGTCGCACGAGGGCAGGGCGGCCGAAAAGGTGAAGTCGCTGGAGCGCATCGACGAGCACATCGTCGGCCCGTTGCTCGGCGCCCTTCCGCGGTTCGGCGACTACCGCATCCTCGTCGAACCGGACCACCGCACGACGATCCGCACGCGGGCACACGCGCACGGACCGGTCGCGTTCGCCGCGTGCGGCACCGACATCAGCCCCGACGGCGCCGACCGCTACGACGAGCCGACCGCCGCCTCGACCGGTCTGAGCTTCGACCCCGGCTGGCACCTCATGAAGTGGTGGCTCGGCAAGAAGTGATACCGAATCCAGCCGATGTGTAACCCTCTCCAAGTATGGGAGGTTGAGACGTGAAGCGACCTACCTGATTGTTGAGCACCCGAGCTTCGAGGAGATCGAGCGGTGGTGCGAGGATGAGGCTCGACCCGGACCCGAGCCGGTCACGCGGTGGGTGCGGGCGCGGAGCGGAAATCGGCCGACGAGTAACGGGCGGCACAAGTTCGAGAACATATTCGTGTACGGGTTCGCGCACCCCAAAAGCGGGCCGACCGGTTGTTGATCGTTCCGAAGGCGAGTGCGGAGTACATGGAGCCGGCATCGGCCTACTGCGAAGTCGGCCGATCCGAACGGCCGGAAGGTGCTGGTTCCGCCCGACGTGGTGCGGCATTGGCCGCCCAATTGCGTCCCGGAGGTGCCACCGGCCGAGCACCTGTGGCCGCTGTCGGTCCGCAACCCGCCTCCACGCGGGCCGATCCGCGCCGGCCCGGTCGGCCACCATCACCTCGCGCGTCCGTATCGCCAACCCGGCGACCAACTGGGCCGCCCTGTTCGTCGAGCGGCCGGCCGGCCGCTTGCTGGCGGACGGTGAGGTACGAGCTGGATGGTTGTACCGCCCAACAAACTCTCGGCCATTTACGGTGACGCGAAAAAAGAACTGACGAAACGTGCCCGCGAGCACGGGCAGTGAGAACGGATGCGGAACCGACCTGCACCGCGGCACGACCTATCATTCTTCCCTCATCATCATTCGGCCGCGGTCATTTTTCTTTCGTTTCGATTCTTGCCGTGGTAACTTGCTCTCGCTTTATCGTTTAGCCTCCCCCAATGGCCTGCTTTCTCCTCTGCCTCCCTCCGACCTGCTATTGGTCGGGAGTCGTCGTTTCGCGTTTTCGGAGATTCATTCATGTTCGTCAAGCCGCCGCGTCGCGGGTTCACACTGATCTAGTTGTTGGTCGTGATCGCAATAATTGCGATCCTCATCGGGCTGCTGCTGCCCGCTGTTCAGAAGGTTCGTGAAGCCGCGGCCCGCATGAAGTGCCAGAACAACCTGAAGCAGTACGGGCTGGGATTCCACAACTATGAAAGCTCGTTCGGGTCGCTCCCGCCGGGTTATATCCACTACGGCGCCACCTGGAACGGCGCGACGGATTACAGCGAAGCGACCTGGGGCTTCTTCATCCTCCCCTACATCGAACAGGACGCGCTGTACAAGACCGTAGACCTCAGCCTCTTCAAGTCTCAGGGCAAGTCGTTTGGTCAGGGTCCGAACCACACCGATACGGTCTGTAAGACGCGGTTCTCGATCATGTCCTGCCCCTCCGACGACCCCAACGCACAACTGGCGTTCGGGGGCATCTTCGTGCGCGGGAACTACGTCGCCAACGGCGGCATCGGCCCACAGATCTCACCCAATCCCGCCAGCGGTCTCGACCACACCGTCCAGGGCGTCTTTTACAACGTCAGCAAAATGAGTGTGGGGCAAATCGCCGACGGTACGAGCAACACGGTCTTCATGTCCGAAGTTCTCAACGTGCAGGGCAACGACATGCGCGGGGTTCGGTACTACCCCGAGGGGCCGATTTACCAGCACAACAACACACCCAACAGCGGCTCCGATCAACTGCGATCGGGTCAGTGCGTCAACACCGACCCTGCGGCCCCCTGTACCACCTCGTACACCGCCTGGAACAACCGCCAAATCATCCAGACCGCGCGGAGCCGACACACCGGCGGCGTGAACGTCCTCATGGGCGATGGCGCCGTTCGATTCTGCCCGAACAGTGTCTCCGTCTCGGTCTGGCAAGCGCTTTCCACTCCGCGAGCCCAGCCCGGCGAAGTCGTGGATGTCAACTTCTGACGTGCTCCGTTGACGTGATCCGTGGATGGGAGATAGGAGGGACGTGCCGGGGTGAAAAACGCCCCGGTAGCCACCCCCGCACGTCCCGCACCCGTCCCCGAGATCATTTTAACAAAGCATTTCCGACGCACGGTCTCATTGCTCTACCCGTTTTCCTGGAGTGAACAAATGCTTCATTGGATGTTGTCGGTTCCTCGGCGGGTATACGCCGCCGGCGTTCTCTCCGCAGCGATGCTGTTCGCCGGCCTCGGCTGTGGGTCCGGAGTGGCCGTCGTGAGTGGTGAAGTCATTCTCGACGGAACGCCCATCGAAAACGGGACGATTACCTTCGAGCCCGCGGACCGGGACGGGCCGACGATGGGCGGGCCGATCACGAACGGACGTTACGAAGTGAAAGGCCTTCCCGGCAAGAAGAAGGTGCTGGTGACGGCATTCCGCCTGACCGGCAAAAAAGTTCCCGTGAATCTGCCCGGGACGCCGCTCGCCCTGGGGGATGAAATGCGTGCGTTCCCGCCGCCGGGAACCAACCACGAGCCGAAGGAAGTGGAACTGACGACGGGAGCAAATACCTTCTCCGTGAAACTCACCACCCCCGGCGGACCGGTGGAACCGACGAAAGCGTCGGCCGAACCACAGGCCGGACCGGGACCACCGCGATAGCATCCGCTCGCCGGATTTCCTCCACCGCGTCGATGTGGTCGAAATCCATGATCGCGCGTGCGGCCCGCCGTACTTCTTTTGGAACTCGATGCAATCGCGAACCCGTTCATCGCGGCCAGGCTCGGTGCCGCAAAGGTGTGCGTGTTCGCGGTTCGTGAAACCGCGGTGCTTGAGGTGCCGAACCGGGCGCAGCGCCTGACCGTCGGGGTACGACAGCTTTTTCGGGAACGCGGTGCTTACAAACGCTCTACCGACGGGTGGGCTTCGTCGTTTACGTCCCCAGCTTCGCCTTCGCGTCGTCCAAAATGGCCTTCGTCGCGGTCGCGCCGACGCGGGTCACGCCGAGCGCCCGCACCTCCATCAGCTTCTCGAACGTGCGCACCCCGCCCGCCGCCTTCACCTGTACCCACGCCGGACTGCACTCCCGCATCAGGCGAAGGTCCTCGATCGTGGCGCCCGTCTCCGCGTAACCGGTGCTCGTCTTCACCCAGTCCGCGCGCACCTCGCCGCAAATCTGACACAGCGCCCGCTTGTGCTCGTCCTTCAGGTACGCGTTCTCAAAAATCACCTTCACCTTTGCGTTCCGCGCGTGGGCGGCCGCCACCACCGCCGCCACGTCGTGAGCGACGTAGTTCCACTCCCCCGACAGCACCTTCCCGACGTTCACCACCATGTCGAGTTCGGTCGCGCCGTCGTCCATCGCCCGCTCGGCCTCGAACACCTTCACGCCGGTCAGGTGCCCGCCGTGCGGAAACCCGATTACCGTACTCGCCTGCACCGGACTGCCCGCGAGCAGCTTCGCCGCGAGCCGCACCCCATACGGTTTGATGCACACCGACGCACAACCGAGTTCGCGCGCCAGGAGGCACCCGCGTTCGAGGTCCGCGTCGGTCAGGGTCGGTTGGAGCAGCGAGTGGTCGAACATCCGGGCCAGTTCGGCGATCGTCGGATTCGGCATGGCTCCCTCGGTTCGGAGACGGTCCTGGGTTCGGGGTGGGCGGTAGTGGACAGGAAAGACCAAAGCCGGGTAATCGGCAACTCCCAATCGCGACTTCTTGACTTTCTGCGGTTCCCGTCGCGACCGACATCGTCCGCGGCCACCGCCCGGCATAATGTGGTCGAACGGAATTCCCACACCGCCAACGCGAGCACCAGCGCCCCCGGCCGGGCGCGAGCCGGACTTGACCCAATTTTGCGCCGTGGTATGCGTGCGGCACTCTCGTTCAGCCCGCCTTCGGAGATCCTAACATGCGCCCCGCCGCACTCGCCGGGCTGGCCGTCTTCCTCTTCGCGTCGCGCGCCGCCGCGACCGAACCGACGGCGTACCGGGCGGTCGTCACCGACACCGAGGTGAAGCTCCGCGCCGGACCGAGCGACGCGTTCCCGGAGACCGGCTCCCTGAGCCGCGGCAGCTTCGTCATCGTCGAGAAGGAAGAGAGCGGGGGGTGGCTCGCGGTCACCGCCCCCTACGGGTCGGTGAGCTGGATCGCGACGCAGTTCATCGAGGACCCGGCGCCCGACCGGCCGACGCCCAAGAACGTGTTCGTGAGCACCGAGGACGAGGTGACGCTCGCGGCCGGGAAGGCCGGACTGGCCCAGCCGCTCGACGCCCGCCGCGTGAAGGTCCCCAACGGCACCGCCCTCCTGTTGCTCGGGCCGAAGGTGACGTTCAACCAGCGGACGTGGTACCCGGTCGCACCGCCGGCCGGCGACGTGCGGTACCTGCCGAGGACCGCGGTGCAGATCGAGAAGCCCGCGAACAACGGCTTCAGCGTCCGCGTGACCGAACCGGCCGGGCCGGCGCTCGCGGCGGGGCCGTCACCGGTGCCGCCGCCGGCAGGTGCCCCGCTCGTTACGGTCCCTGGTCCGGGGAACGTGACCCCGGCCGGGGCCGGCGTGACGGCGAGCAAGCCGGCCGTGAACCACCCGCTCTGGACGCAGGCGGAGACCGCGGAGCGCGAGGGGCGGCTCGCGGACGCGGAGAAGGCGTACTTCGACCTGGCGGCGCAGATGAACGGCACCGGCGGCGACCACGACATCGCGAACCTGTGCTACACCCGCATCCACGCGATCCGCGAGAAGAAGCGCAACAGCGGCACCGGTGCCGGCTCGACGAGCGTGCTCCAGCCGCCGAAGGACGACCGCGGGGTGCGCCCGGGCGCGCCGCAGGCGCTGCCGTCGGCCAAGACGAGCGCCGGCACCAACGCGGGCGCCGCGGCCGACGGCGAGGGC
>JAFKJJ010000310.1 GCA_017306025.1 Planctomycetota bacterium | reverse complement strand
GACGTGTTCACCCAACTCCCGTCTCTCCCTGCCGAGCGCCTCGACGAACTTCTGCCCGATCGCTGGGCACGTCAACGCCCCACGCCGACCACCTGAGCTTCGCGCTCAACCTCGCCAAACACCGACATGTGCTTCACAAGGCGCTTACGACCGATCCGTGCATTCAGTGCATGATTCAGTGCATTCCACGCGGGCGGGGCAATGCGCCCCAAAAGACAAACCCCGCGGAACCACATGGTTTCGCGGGGTTTTGGCGAGGTGGAGGTGAGGAGAGTTGAACTCCTGACCTCTTGAATGCCATTCAAGCGCTCTACCAACTGAGCTACACCCCCTCGTGAGAGTAAAAGTAGCGGCGTCCCGGCCGAGTGTCAACCCTACCGGCGAACACCTCTTCGCGGCGAGGTCATGCCGCGCCGGTTCGTCTGGACGCGAACGCTCCTTCACCGCACAATCTCCACATTCGCGAACCGACCCTCTGCGTGCGGTCCAGGATCGCACGGGCGGATGGGGGACGCGGCACGCGGGACGAACCGGCCAGGAGGCGGTGGTGAAGAAGCACGCGGCGAAGTGGCTCGTTCCCTTCCTCAAGTACGGCGTCGGGTTCGGACTGCTCGCCTACGTCATCTACAAGTACTGGGGTCCGAATCCCGCCAACGGCGCGCCGGGCATCGGGCTGCTGCTCCAGGGGCCGATCGCGTTCGAGTGGCTCGCCCTCGCGGCGCTGCTCATGGCCCTCGCGGCCGCCCTTCAGATCTACCGTTGGTACCTGCTCGTCCGCGCCCTCGACCTGCCCATCGCGGTCCGCGACGCGTACCGGCTCAGCCTCGTCGGCATCTTCTACAACACGTTCTTCCCCGGCTCCGTCGGCGGCGATCTGCTCAAGGCGGTGTTCATCGCCCACGCGCACCCGGAGCGGAAGACGCGGGCCGTCGCGTCGGTCATCGCCGACCGCGCACTCGGCCTGTTCGGCCTGATCCTGTTCGTCGCGGTGCTCGGCTCGATCGCGTGGGCCGCCGGCGACGCCCGCATCGTCGCCAACCCCGACCTCCAGTGGATCGTGAAGCTCATGGCCGGCATCGCCGCCGGCAGTGTGCTCGGGTTCCTCCTCCTGGGGCTCCTCCCGCAGCGCCGTGTGGACCGGTTCGCCGGGCGGCTGAAGTGGATACCGAAGGTCGGCACCTCGCTGGCCGAACTGTGGTACACGGTGTGGGAATACCGGCAGCGGTTGAAGGTGGTGGCGCTCGGCGTGGCGCTGTCGGCCGGGGCGCACTTCGGGCTGGTATTCGCCTTCCACTGCGCCTCCCGCGTGTTCCCGCCCGCCAACCCGACAGTCGAACTCGCGACCCTCTCCGAACACATGGTTATCGCGCCGATCGGGTTCATCGCGCAGGCGGTGCCGATCTCGCCGGGCGGGGTGGGCGTGGCGGAGGGCGTGTTCGCTTGGCTGTACCGACTCTCCGGCCGGCCGGAGACGCGCGGCATCATCGCGAGGCTCTCGCTGCGGCTTGTGGAATGGCTCATCGGCCTGACCGGTTACATCGTCTACCTGCGGATGCGGGCCGAAGTGAAGGAACTCGAACACGAGGC
>JAFKJJ010000249.1 GCA_017306025.1 Planctomycetota bacterium | reverse complement strand
AAAGGCATGCAGCCCGGCGATAAGGGGATGAGGGGAGACAAGGGGATGCAGCCCGGTGATAAAGGGATGCAACCGGGCGACAAAGGAATGATGGGGATGGGTGATAAGGGGATGATGGGCGACAAGGGAATGGGCGGGATGATGGGCATGGGCATGCCCAACAACGATCTCGCCAAGCAGCAGCAGCAGGTGCTCGAAGCAACGAAGGCGCTACAGGAGTCGCAACAGGCGAACGCCGCCGCGCAGGCCGCGCTCCAACAGGCCCAGGCGAATGCCCCGATGGCCGTGCAGCAGCAACTGCAGCAGGCCGGTCAGCAACTTCAGCAGGCGGGCCAGCAGTTGGGGCAGGGGCAACCCGGCCAGGCGGGGATGAGTCAGCAGCAGGCCGCCCAGAACCTGCAACAAGCCCTCGACGCTCTCAACCAGGCCGCGATGGGTCAGGGGCAACCCGGTGCCAAACCCGGCATGGATCAGATGGCGATGGCCGGAATGGGCATGGGGATGGGCCAAGGTATGGGCATGGGTATGATGGGAATGGGCATGGGGCAAGGCATGGGCATGGGCATGGGTATGGGCATGATGGGCCAGGGAATGGGCATGATGGGCATGGGCATGGGCATGGCCCAGCAGGGTATGAACATGGGCGTGAGCGAAGGCGACATGGCCGGTGGCGAGAAACTGAAGAACGCCGGGTCGAGCGGGAACAACGCGACCGGCGACGGCTCGTTCATCAAGATGCGCAACAAGGACCGCGACCGGGTGCAGCAGACCAGCGACACCCAGTTCCCGGCCGAGTTCCGCGAGTTGATCAAGCAATACAACATCAACATCAAGAACGGTAAGCCGGCCGGCACCCCGCCGGCGCCCGGCAAGTGACCCGGTGTTGACTTCGCTCCCGTAAACTAACTCCAGGGCCGGTGAGCCGAACGCGTCGGCTCACCGGCCCTCTGCTCACCCCGACCCCGCTCGCAGGCACCGTCCGCAGGAGTTGAGCCATGCGCCTCGTTCTCACGTTCGCGCTCGCCGGGGCGTTTGCCGGCGTGTTCGCGGCCCCGGCCGTGCCCCAACCGCCCAGAGAGGAGCCCAAACCGCTCGGCGTCGTGCCCAGGGACAACGTGAAGATGGACGAGGCCACCAAGAGGGCCGTGGACAAGGCGCTGAACTACCTCGCCAACAAGCAGGAGAACGACGGCGCGTGGGGCAACACCGCGATCACCGGCTTCACGCTGCTCGCGTTCATGGCCAACGGCCACATGCCCAACCAGGGCGATCACGGCAAGGTGGTGGCCAAGGGCATCCGCTACCTGTGCTCCACCGCCCGCGACGACGGCTACCTCGTGGGCGCGCGGGGCGGCAACATGTACTGCCACGGCATGGCGGCGCTGGCGCTCACGCAGGCCTACGGCATGACCGGCGACGAGGACGTGAAGAAGATCACCAAGCGGGCCATCGAACTGATCGTCAAGACCCAGAACAACGAGGGCGGGTGGCGGTACGACCCCTCCCCGACCGGCGCGGACATCTCCGTGACCATCATGCAGGTGATGGCCCTGCGCGGCGCGAAGGACGCGGGCATCCACGTGCCCGACAAGGTTATGAAGGACGCGCTGAAGTACGTGAACCGGTGCTTCGACAAGCGCAGCGGCGGGTACCGGTACCAGCCGTACTCGGCCGGCGCCGGCTACGCCCGCACCGCGGCCGGGGTGTGCGTGCTCCAGTTGTGCGGCGAGTACGACGCCGACGACATCAAGCAGGCGGTGGAGTACCTGGAAAAGACCCAGGACGACCGCGGCCACTACTGGTACGGCCACTACTACGCGTGCCACGCGATGAACCAGATCGGCGGCGAACTGTGGGAGAAGTACTATAAGCGGATGCGCGACAGCCTCCTGCGGACGCAACAGCCGACCGGCGCCTGGCAGGACGCGCGCGAGTCCGCCTACGGCCCCGCCTACCAGACGTCCATCGCGGTACTGATCTTGAGCGTCCCCACGCACTACCTGCCCATCTACCAGAAGTGACCGAGGGCCGGTCGCACGTCCGGCGAGGAGGTGGCGTGCTCTACCGCTACGTCGGGTCGTGCGGGATCGCCCGGTGCGGTTCGGACGTCCGCGGCACCCCGGTCACCGCGCCCGCAGACGCGGCGAAGTGGATCACGTCCGCGGGCGGTTCGCGAACGCCCGCCGAAGTCACCGTCACGTTCGTGGTGACCGCGGAGGGTGCGCTTCTCGTCGCCGACCGGCATTCGGAACACGTCGCGTGCGCCGGCGGCCGACCGGTGCGGGCCGCGGGTGAGTTGTGCCTCGCGCTCGAAGGCGGGCGCGTGACCGTGACGCGGGTGAGCAACCAGTCCACCGGGTACTGCCCGGAGCCGGAGACGTGGGCGGTCGTCGCCGCGGCGCTCCGGGCGGCCGGGCTGGAACCGCCCGACGGCTTCGACCCGCGGTGCGAGTTTCGACGGTGTGAAGCGTGCGGGGCGCTTAACCTCGTCAAGTGCGGTGTGTTCGAGTGCGCCGGGTGCGGGGCCGATCTGCCGTGCGAGTACAACGCGCAGACCGCGGCGGAATGAGCGCCGCCGCTTCCGCCCGGAGCGCGCTTCGGGTTCGTGTTGCGTGTCTTTGTTGTGGGGCAGGCCGGGCGGCCTGCCCCACAACAAAGACCGCCAAGCACCGTGAAGCGCGCTCTAACGCGACGCGGGTTCGGTTCGGAACACGCGAACGGTCGCGAACACCACCACCTCATATTCTACGGGCTTTTCCTTCTTCTCCCGCCTGAACAGCCCCTTCCCCTTCGGTTGCGCGGCGCCCGGTTCGGTCTCGGTCCAGCCGCCGAGGACGAGCGTGCCGCCCGCGTGGACGGTCGCGGCCTTTTCGGCCTTCTCCGTCCGCACGTTCGGCACTTGCAGGTACTGCGTGAACGGGATCGGCGTCCCCTGCGAACCGCCCTCGAACACCGGGGTGATTTGCGTGACGACCGGGACCAGCTCCGCGTTCCCTTCGAGCCGCACGCGCGTGAGACCGCCCTCGACGCGGACGCTGCGGCCGTCGGCCGACACGCGCCCGGTGATCGCCAGGCTGTCGCCCAGTTCGACCGATTTGTTCTTCGGGACGAGCACCGTCGCCCCCTTCACGCTCACCGCCTCGATGCCCGTGACGAAGTCGCGGGTCTCGCAGGTCCGGACCTGCGCGGTCTGTCCATCGTCGACGGTGATTTTCGGGAGTTGGGTGACCGTCGCGTCGCGCTGCCCCTCGGCGGCCTCGAGCGCCCGCCGGAGTTGCGCCTCGGACAGAACCGCCGCGTCGCCGGCGGTCTTCAGCCCGATCCGCTCGCAGAAACCGGCCGGCGCCTTGAGGGCGCGCACCTCGAAGCAGACGGCCGGTTCGGCGGGATCTTCGTTCGTGCGGCCGGCGCCAGGGGCCACCGGCGTCGGCATCGTGCGCGGCGGGGCGGGAGCGGGCGGTTCCGCAGCGCCCACGGGCGGCGCCAGCATGGTGAGCGCGACGGCGAAGAGCGTGTGAACGCGCATGAAGCCTCCGGCCGGGGAAGGGAACCGGCGCGGAGGATAGCGGGGCCGTTCGGGCGGACAAGGCGAAGTCGGCGCCGGCCGCGCGTTGCACTCGCCCGGATCGACGCTATACTCTCAGATGGCCTCCCCACCGCCTCCCGCCTTCGCTCCGTAACGGAGTCCTGCTCCATGCTCACCGTGCTCGGCCCCCGCGCCCGCTACTGCGACGGTCTGTCGCGCCGGTCGTTCCTCAAGGTCGGCGCGCTGGGCGTCGGCGGGCTGACGCTGCCACAACTCATGCGGGCCGAGGCCGCGAGCGGGAAGCGGTCGCACAAGTCGGTCATCATGGTGTACCTGTCCGGCGGGATGGCCCACCAGGACACGTTCGACCTCAAGCCCAACGGCCCGGCCGAACTGCGGGGCGAGATCAAGCCGATCCCGACCAACGTCACCGGCGTCCAGTTCGGCGAACACGTGCCGAAGCTCGCGCGCTGCGCCGACAAGCTCGCGGTGATCCGGTCGCTGGTCGGTCAGCGCGACGAGCACAGTTCGTGGCAGAGCACGACCGGCACGACGATGGACGCCGCGAAGCGCGAGAACAAGCCGCACTTCGGCAGCGTGGTCGCGCGGATGCAGGGCCAGACCGACGTCACCGTGCCCGCGTTCGTCGACCTGTCGCCGACGATGCAGCACAAGCCGTACAACTCGCCCGGCCCGGCCAACCTGGGCCGCGCCGCGGCGCCCGCGAAGGTCGACGGCGACGAACTCGCGGTCATGAAGGACCTCGCGGTCACGCCGGACCAGCTTCAAGACCGCAAGGCCCTGCTCGAACGCATCGACGCGTTCCGAAAGGCGAGCGGCCAGACCAACGCCGTGCCCGCGGACACGTTCCACGACCGGGCGTTCGACGTGCTGACCTCCAGCAAGCTCGTCGAGGCGCTCGACGTGACGAAGGAGCCGGAGCGCACGCGGCAGCGGTACGGGAAGGGCTCGCCCAAGCACCTGGGCGACGGCGCCCCGCAGTGGAACGATCAACTGCTGATGGCGCGCCGGCTGGTCGAGGCCGGGTGCCGGGTCGTCACGGTCGCCTACGGGTTCTGGGACACGCACGGCGGCAACTTCCGGTACCTGAAGGACCACCTGCCGCTGTTCGACACCGGCGTCTCCGCGCTGGTCGAGGACGTCTACGCGCGGGGCCTGGAGAACGACGTGACCGTCTGCGTGTGGGGGGAGTTCGGGCGCACGCCGAAGATCAACAAGGACGCGGGCCGCGACCACTGGTCGCGGGTGAACTTCGCGCTCCTGTCGGGCGGCGGGATGAGGACGGGGCAGGTGATCGGCAGCACCGACAGCGCCGCGGGCGAGGCGAAGGACGACCCGATCCCGTACGCGAGCGTGCTCGCGACCGTGTACAAGAACCTGGGCATCGACCCGCACGCGATGGTGTACGACGTGTCGAACCGCCCCAACCCGATCCTGCCCGGCGGGATCATGCCGATCGACAAGCTGTACTGACCGAGAGGTCGCCGTGCCCGAGGAGCAAGCGTTTCTCTCCGCGATCATGGCGAACCCGGACGACCAGACGACGAAACTGGTCTACGCCGACTGGCTGGACGAGCGGGCCGACCCGCGGGCGGAAATCCTGCGCCTCCGGGTTCAAATCGCAACGCCGCACGAGAACACACTCGCCGCACGCGAGCGGCTGGCCGAATTGGAGAAGGCCGCTCCGGCGAAGTGGCTCGTTCAGCTCGGCGGTCCCGTCTGGTGCTTTGCCGGAAACGTTGTTGAGGCACGCCCGTACGGCCCAGGCGGCGCGGAAACGCGCCGCGGCACGCGACTCTTCAAGCCGAACGCGAAGGTCTATCTCGCGAGCCTGCGGCACGCGTATCTGCTCCTCGCCGGCCCGTCAACACCCGCACACCGGTACGAAACGGTTCGCGTCGTGGGCCGACACCGGAAGTCGGTCGATTGGATCGCCAGCGTCGTGAGAGCCAATCTGGTGACGGGCTGGCGCGTCGAACTCGTCTACCAACCGGGCGCGCTCGCGCGACTCAAACGGGAGCAGTGGGCCGGATTCCGGCTCCCGCGCGGCGCGTTCGTCTGTCCGGAAGACACGAGATCGCCCGAGGCGATTCGCGGGCTGCTCGCCGCGCTGGACGTGCGGTCGGTTTGAACGGGTGAGGAGCGAGGTCCGTCGCGAACGAAGAACCGATTCAACGACGCGCCCCGCGGCGGTTCTCCGCCGCGGGGCGCGTCATTAGGACGTCTCGGACCGCGGATCAGTTGTCGATCGAGAGCACCTCGCCGCCGGAACGCGTGATGAAGGCGGCCAGTGCGGCCGGGCTCACGCTCTGTTTCAAGAAGTACACCGACCCGTCGCCACGGACCGTGTTCACCCCGCCCGAGTGGAACGAGTACGGACCATCCAAGTTGGCCACGTTCACCGCGTTGCACCCGCTGACGGTTACCGTGGTTCCCGAGACGGTGTAGCCGTACAGGGTGGCGGCGGCGTTGATGTCCCCCCAGGCGGCCCGCACGGCCATGTAACTGCTGCTGCGCGGCGACGGGTCCGCGAGTGGCACCTGTTTGCCGTTGGCGTACAGGAACGGACGGCCCGCGATCTCGCTCAGCATGAGCGTGTTGCTCGTCCCGTCCGTCATGTCGGTCAGCTTCGGCTTTCCGCCGAAGGTGGACAGCGCCCCGGCGTCGGTCGAGCCCGCCGGGGTGGTGGTCGCACAACCGCTCTGGAACGGGGCCGAGACCCCGCGGAACGCGAAGTAGTCCGTCCGCCCCACCTTGATCGGGTAGCCGATCGGCGTCAGGTCCGCCAGGTCCGAGCCGCCGGGGGTGGACGGGCAAATCCACACCTTCACGTTGGTGGCCGCGACCGTGCTGGTCCCGACGGGCGGCGGCAGGTTCTTCGTGTGGGTGGACGGGAGCGTCCGGTCGGTGACGAACAGGAAGTTCCCCTGTTCGATGTACTCCAGACACATGACGAGCGGCGTGTGCCCGTAATACCCGCCGTCAACACCGGCCGGTGTGGGAGGGTTGGGGAAGTTGAACCCCCACGCCGGCAGCGACCCGACCTGGTCGTGCCGGTTGTGTAGGGCCAGCCCCATCTGTTTGAGGTTGTTCTGACAGCTCATTCGGGCGGCCGCCTCGCGCACCTTCTGGACCGCCGGCAACAAGAGGCCGATGAGGATCGCGATGATCGCGATCACCACCAACAACTCAATGAGCGTGAAGCCGCGCCGATTGGGAGTGGGCATGTGCGTCTCCTGGAGAGTCCGGCAGCGAAACGTAAAGACGATGGCGGAGCAGGTCGGGAACGTGTGCGAAAAGCTGCCCCGAACGCGCGATCGGCGTCAAGACCGTCGTTCGAGGAATCGCGAGAAATGAGCGGCGCGAGGGTTACACCATACCCAAGAGCCGACGGAGGCCCCATTCGGCCCCCAGCAGAAGGGCGAACACCACCAGCCACAGCGGCAGGAACCCCCGCGACCGGTTGCGGTGCCAGTCCGGGTAGTACCGCGGTTTCTTCCCCGCGTCCGACGGCGGTTCCGCCTTCAGCTCCTTCAGGAACCCCGGCAGGTCTTCGAGCCGCAGCGCCTTGCCGCCGGTCGGCAGCGACAGTCGCTCCATGAGCTGCGGGTTCGCGTTCACCTGGAGCATCTCGTCGGACACGTCCGGCACCGCGATGAACTTCGCCGTGCCGCGGATCAGCTTCGGGGTGCCGTCGGCGTTGAGTTCGGGCGCGCCGTCGGGCTTCCGGGCGGGCGCGGTCACCGAAACGAAGTACTCGCCCGGCGCCGGGGCGCGGAACAGCACCTTGCGCCCGTCCTTGTCCGTCAGCACCGTCAGCGCCGGCGCCTTCTTCTCGTCTTCCGGTTTCGGCTCCGGCTGCCCCGGCGCCAGCGGAACGATGCGGACCGTCAGCGGGGCGGTCGGGTCGTCGCCGCCGTCGGACTTCTTCATCCCGACGCGGACCGTCTGCTCGCTCGTTATCTTCAGTTGGCGGAACTGCGGCCGCGCGTAGACCTGGCTCTCCTCCTCGTCCTGGTGCGCCAGCCACAGCACGCACTGGCGCCAGAACCGCTCGTGCATCTTGATGCCGTCGTCGGTCTTCGGCCAGTCGAGCTGGCCGAGGCTGCGCCACAGGTACGTGTCGAACGCGCCGAACGCGAGCCACCGCCCCTTCGTCGCGTCGCCGCGCTGCGAGCCGACCAAGAGCGGCTCGCCCCCCGGCTTGATGTCGCCGCCGGCCGCGATGAACGTCGGGTTGGCCCCGTTGGCCGGGTCGGGCGTCGTCCACGCGAACACGCTGTAGAGCGCCCGCTCGCGGTCGGTGAGGTCGAGCCGGTTGTAACCGTTCAGCCGCATCCCGGTGCGGCCACTGTTCATCCGGTTCCACAGCTCCTCGGACTCGCCGGCCCTGGGCGCCTCGCCCGGCTTGCCGGAGACGCGGAACATCTTCTCCAGCCCGCGGCCGGTGGGGACCGCGGGGTACGTCTGCCGCACCTCGCCGGTTTTTTCGTCGACGACGTCCACGATGGGGCCGCCGGCGATCGGCAGGACGTCCTTCGGGATGCCCTGGAACGCGTACTCGCCGCCGAGGAACATCACGCCGATGCCCTTTTTCGCGATCAGCTCCGCGAGCTTCGGCAGGAAGTCCGGGGCGGCTTTCTGAAGGTGAGCGGCGCTCACGTTGCCGACGATGACCACGTCGTAGGCGTTCGCTTCGAGGTTCAGAAGCGCCCGCTCGCCCTCGGTCGGGACGAGGTCGGTTTGGCGGAAGACCTCGTACACGTCGAACCGCTTCTCGCGGCGCAGCGCGTCGCGGAGGAACGTCTCTTCCCACCGGAGCTGATCGACGATCAGGACGCGCACGCCCTCCTTGTTCACCGTGAGGTACGTCTCGGACCAGTTGTTCAGCGGGGACAGCTCGCCCGGCAGGGGCACGATCTTCCCGTCCTTGTCGAGCCCCACCTCCACCTTCACCTTGTACTCGCCCTTCGTGTCGGGCGCCTTCACCGTCATCTTCAGCTCGTTGCCCTTGTCGCGCTCCAGCGTGAACTCCTCGACGTGCCTGGGCTCGTCGTTGATGGAGACGCGGGCGGTGACGCGCGAGCCGGCGAAGTTGTAGGCGTTGACGCGGGCGGTGACGAGCACGTCGTTCTTGATGAACGCGGGCGACGGGTTGCACTCCACGCCGACCACCGCGATGTCCTTCGAGTCGGAGGAGGTGTCGGTGCCGACGAGGAACGTGGAGACCGGCACGCCGCGGCGGCCGAACCGCGCCGCCTCGGTCGCGGCGACGAAGGTTTCGCCGTTGTCCACGCCGTCGCCGATGACGAGGTGCCCGCGGACGCGCTGTTCGGCCTGCCACCGCTCGTAAACGCGGTACAGGTACGCGCCGTAGTCGGACCGCTTCGCGTCGGCCGGGGCGGACGGGTCCCACCGGCCGGTGGCCTCGTTGAAGTCCGGCGGGCCGAACTTGTAGAGCACGACGTTGATACCGTGCTCGGCGAGCAGGTCGTCGAACAGCGGCTGGCACCGTTCGAGCGTCTTGCGGACCGCGTCTATGCGCGCCTGTCCGCCGACCTCGTCCTTCACCGTCATGCTCTCGGACACGTCCACGCCGACGAGCAGCACGGACGGCTGTTTCGGGTTCTCGTTGACGCCGACGCTCGGCCTAACCGCGGTCAGGAGCGTGACGGCGAGCGCCGCCAGGCGCAGGACGAGGACGATCAGCACGCGCTTGCGGGTGGCCTGCGGGTGCCCGAGGTAGGTCCAGACGGTGAAGAGGACGAGCAGCGCCGCGACCACGCCGAGCGCCGGCAGCCCGATCGGGTACACCGACCACGGGAACGCGGGCCGCGACGAGAAGAAGTAGTCGCTCATGCCGACATCATACCAGCCGGGGAGAGGCGAATCACCCGCGCGAGGCGCCGGCTTTTAGAGTGGTCCGCTCGCGGAGCGAGCGGTCGCTTCGTTCGGGGTAACGCGATTACCGATTGCGTGTCGCTCAATCGCGCGCATCGCACCGCTCGCGGAGCGAGCGGACCACTCTGAAGCCGCTTCAGAACAGCCGGCCCTGACGGTTCGGGGCGGCCAGCGCGGTCATCAGCTTCCGCTGCGGCGAACTCACGGGGTACTCGGTCAGCTCGGCCGGCGCCACCCACTCGGCCCGCGCGTACGCGCCGGGCGCGAACGCGCCGCCCGCGAGCGCCGACTCCACGCACACGAGCGTGATCGCGTACCGCGTCACGCCGTGCTTGATCGTCAGCACCTCCGCGCCCGGTTCGACGTCGAAGCCCGTCAGCTCCTTCGCCACGCGCGCCGCGGCGTCGGTGACGTCCTCGCCGTCGGCCCGCGGCGCGTGCGGAACCTCCCACATGTTCTGCCACCGGCCCGCGTTCGCCGGGCGCTGGCACAGCAGTAGCTTGCCCCCGCTACGAACCACGACGCCCACCTCGTTCACGCTCGTGACCGCGGGGAGCGCCTTTTTCGGGGGGATCAGTTCCTGAAGGCCGAGCCGCTTGGCCTCGCAGTCGGCCGTGAGCGGGCACGCCTCGCAGTCCGGCGCGATCGGCGTACACACGAGCGCGCCGAGTTCCATCAAGGACTGGTTGAAGTCGCCGCACCGCTTCGCCGGGAGGACCGTTTCGGCCGCGGCCCACACCCACGCCTTCCCCGCGCCCGCGCGCGGGTCGCCGCGGTAGCCGAACAGCCGCGACAGCACGCGCAGGCTGTTCGCCTCGACGATCGGCAGGCGGCGGTCGAACGACTGCGACAACACGGCGCCGAGGATGTACCGGCCGACGCCCGGCAGCGCGGCCCACACCTCCGGATCGTCGGGGAGCGTGCCGCCGTGCTCCCCGACGAGCGCCTTCGCGGCCGCGTGCAGGTGACGGGCGCGGCGGTAGTAGCCTAGCCCCTCCCACAACTTCAACACGCGCTGCTCGTCGGCGTTTGCGAGCGCCCGGACGTCGGGGAGCGCCGCGACGAACCGCTCGAAGTACGGCACCACCGCGGTCACGGTCGTCTGCTGGAGCATCACCTCGCTGACCCAGACGCGGTAGGCGTCGCGGGGCGGGCCGACCGAGCCGTCGGCGCCGCGGCGCCACGGCAGGTCGCGGTGGTGCCCGTCGAACCAGTTGAGGAGCTTGGTGCGGA
>JAFKJJ010000309.1 GCA_017306025.1 Planctomycetota bacterium | reverse complement strand
GAACGCGGACGCGAACCGCACCAGATCGACCGCCGACGACACCCACCCGCCGTGCGCCTCGAACGCCTCGACGTTCTCCGCGCCGTCCGGTAGCGGCACCTTCTGCCCGACCCGCGGCGGGTACAGGCACCGGCCCGTTCGGTTCTGCGAATCGTGGTACCGCACCTCCGCGGCCGCGCGCTTTTCCGGCACCCCGCGCGCCAGCCGCATCCCGCCGGCGCCGCACGGGCGGAGCACGTTCGCGACCACCCACGGCTCGTACCGCTGGCCCGTGGCCGCCTCGATCACGCGGCCCAGCACGAGGTAACCGAGGTTCGAGTAAGCCATTCGCGCGCCGGGGGCGAAGTCGAGCGGCCGGCCCATCATGTAACGCACCACGTCGTCCGGCGAGGGCGGGCCGTCGAGTTGCAGCGCCCGGGTGATGCGCTGGGGGATGCCGATCGGGTCGAACCCGCCCTTCCGGTCGCGGTCCCAGCCGCCGGTGTGCTGGAGGCACTGCCGAACGGTCACCTTCTCCCATCGGGTGTCGAACGTTTCGCCCGGGGGCACCGCGGGCTTCAGTTTCAGGTAGCTCATTACCGGCTCGTCGAGCTTCACCTTGCCGCGGTCGACCAGGAGCATCACCGCGGCGCCGGTGATCGGCTTGGAGACGCTGGCGATGCGGAAGAGCGCGTCCGCCTTCGTCGGCCGCTTCGTCTCCGCGTCCGCGAGGCCGAACCCGCGGGCGTAAGCGAGTTTCCCGCCGCGCGTAACCGCGGCCGCGGCGCCGGGCAGCTTGTGGTCGGCGAGGAACTTCGTGAGCAGGTCGTCGAACGGGGCGAGCCCATCGGCCGCCCGGAGCGAGGAGTTGAAGCCGCCCGCGAGAGCGGACGCGGCGGACGCGAGGAGCGTGCGGCGGCAGAGGAACATTTACCCATTGTCGCCACATTGCGCCGTCGCGAACAGCCCGCGCCGCGGCCGATTCTGCTATAATTCTGGCATTCGCCCGACGCCCGCCCGCCCAATGCCACCGAGCGTTTCGCACCCATGAAGATCGTGAACTACCCGCACCCCGCCCTCCGGGTGAAGGCCAAGCCGGTCGCCGCCATCGACGCGGGAGTGCAGAAGGCCGCCGCCGAGATGCTGGAGCTGATGTACCGGCACGAAGGGCTCGGGCTCGCAGCCCCGCAGGTGACCCTCGATTACCAGATGATCGTGATGAACTTCGCCGGCGATCCGGACCGCGAAGACCTGGAGGTGGTCGCGATCAACCCGGTCATCGCGGAAAAGAAGGGCGGGCTGATCAACGACCGCGAGGGGTGCCTCAGTTTTCCCGGATTGTATCAGAACGTGCGGCGGTACAAGACGGTGGTGGTGAAGTATTTCGACCTGAAGGGCGAAGAACGGGAGATGGTCTGTCACGACCTTCCGGCCCGCGTGTGGCAGCACGAGATCGACCACCTCCAGGGCGAGCTGTTCATCGACCGGATGGGGTCGCTCGGCCTTCACCGGAGCCAGAGGGACCTGGACAAATACGTAGCCGATTTCGAGAAGGCGAAGAAGAAGGGCGATCTGCCGCCGGGGCTGGAAGCGGCCGTCGGCGTGCGACACGTCCTCTCGTAACACCTT
>JAFKJJ010000248.1 GCA_017306025.1 Planctomycetota bacterium | reverse complement strand
CTGCCCGACCTCGTGCCGACGCGCGTCCTCGGACCGGAGGAACTGGCCGGCGCGGACCCGGAACTGGTCTCCCTACGAAACGTCAACACGCTCGATGAGTACACGGCCGCATTTCGCGAACTCGGCGCGTCATAGAAGTCACCTCCGTCGAATGACCGGGGACCAACGAAGAAGGACACGAAGCCATGCACCCCCACAAGCCGCACTACGACCGCCACGCGGGCACCGACGCGAACAGGCAATTCTTGCACAAGATCAGCCGCGAGCGCATCGACCCGAAGGCGGTCGCCACCGGGGCCTCGGCGGCCGACCTCATCGACGCGGCGTTCCTGTCGTACAACGGCGGCCGCTTGCGCGAGGGGTGTCAGCTCTTCGTGAAGAAGATGCTGGCCGACAACGGTACGGTCGGCCTGGCCCTCTCCGGCGCGCTGACTCCCGCGGGCCTGGGAATGTCCTGTTTGGTGCCGCTCGTCGAAGCGGGATTCGTGGACTGGATCGTGTCCACCGGCGCGAACCTCTACCACGACACGCACTACGCGCTCGGGATGGATCTCTACCAGGCGGGGCCGAACCTGCCGGACCTGGAGCTGCGCGAGAACCAGGTCATCCGCATCTACGACATCGTTTTCGACTACGAGAACCTGCTCGGTACGGACAAGTTCTTCCGCACGCTGTGTCGCGGCGAGGCGTTCCAGCAGACGTTCGGTACCGCGGAGTTCCACAACCTCGTGGGTAAGTACCTGAACGAGCGCGAGCAGCAGACGGGGCGTGTCGGGAAGAGCCTGCTCGCGGCGTGCTACCGGTGCGGCGTGCCCGCGTTCACCAGCTCGCCCGGCGACAGCTCGATCGGCATGAACCTCGCGGCGCTGATGCTCGAAGGGTCGAAGCTCCGCATCGACCCGTTGCGCGACGTGAACCAGTCCGCGGCTGTGGTGTGGGACGCGAAGGCGAGCGGCGGCACGAGTTCGGTGCTGATCCTCGGCGGCGGCAGTCCGAAGAACTTCATGCTGCAAACGGAGCCGCAGATCCAGGAGGTGCTGGGCCTCGCGGAAGCCGGTCACGACTACTTCTTGCAGTTCACCGACGCCCGCCCCGACACCGGCGGCCTCTCCGGCGCGACGCCGAGCGAGGCGATGACGTGGGGGAAGGTCGACCCGGACAAGCTGCCCGATTCGGTGACGTGCTACGTGGATTCGACGATCGCGCTACCGCTGCTGACCGCGTACTCGCTCACCCGGCGCGAGAGGCGCGAGCCGAAGCGCGTGTTCGACAAGTTCCCGGAGTTGACCCGCCGCCTCGAAGAAGGGTACGCTCAGACGCGGGACAAGCGCCCGGAGTGACGCGGTGAGGAGGATGCTATGAGGCGGTTCGTGTTCGCGATCACGCTGTTGGCGGGGGCGTTCGCCGTGGCGGCTCCCGCCCGCCCCGCCGCCCCGCCCGCGCCCGCGGAGCCGAAGTTCGTCAACGACGACGAACTCTACGAGCAGTTCTTCGAAAAGGTCCAGGCGCTCGCCAAGCAGAAGAAGACCCTCGCGCACAAGCAACTCGTCGCCAAGATGAACCCGCGCGCCGCGGGGGTCGTGCCCGCCAAGCCGGGCAGCAAGGCCCTCGCCCCCGAAGAGGTGTACGCGGCCGCGGTCAACAGCGTCTGGATCGTGGGCAGCGCCTATCTCGACAAAGAGGGGGAGTGGCAGCGGGGCACCTACGCGACCGCGTGGGTCGCCGCGGCCGACGGCGTGCTCGTCACCAACTGGCACGTGTTCGAGGACCTCCAGGACGGCGAGGTGTTCGCCGCCTCCGACCGCGACGGCAACATTTACCCCGTCACCGACTTCATCGGCGGCGATAAGACCGCCGACGTCGCGGTGTTCCGCGTCGGGGCGAAGGGGCTTACCCCGCTCCCGATCGCGCCCGCGTATGCGGAGATCGGCTCGTGGGTCGGCGTCGTCAGCCACCCGGCCGACCTGTTCTACATGTTCACGCAGGGCGCCGTGACCCGGTACAGCACGAACAAGAACGAGGACGACCGGGTCGAGAAGTGGATGGGCATCACCGCGGAGTACGCGAGCGGTTCCAGCGGCGCGCCGGTGCTCAACAAGTACGGTACGGTGGTCGGCATGGCGGCGCTGACGCTCAGCCTCGACGCCCACGACGACGCGGCCAAGGGGCAGAACCCGGCGCGCCGCGCCAAACCGGTCGCCAACCCGAAACGGCTGTCACGTGCCGATCAGCCGAAGGACGACAAGGGCGACAAGCCGAAGCCGCCGGAGAAGCCCGAGGAGAAGCCGAAGGGGTCGTCGCAACAAATGGTGGTGAAGCTGGCCGTGCCCGGCCCGACCGTGCTGAAGTGGGTCGGGAAGTGACGAAGGCAGATCGGCCACAAAAAGCACAGAGAGCACAAAAAGAAGACCGGAAGCAGAGAGCGAATTCAGTTCAAACTTGGTTCTCCGGCTTCGATCTTCTTTTTGTGCTCTTTGTGCTTTCTTGTGGCCAATGGCTTCTGCTTACTTCTCCTTCACCCAACCCAGCGGGAAGCGGGCGAGTGTGAGTCGGCCGTAGTTCGCTCCCTTTTCGCTCGCACGCTCGTATAGCAGCAGCACCGTGCCGTCCTTCAGCACCGCGAGGTCCGAGTAGGCGCTGAACCCGCTCTCCACGGTCCGCTTCGCGCTCCACGTCTTGCCGCCGTCGTCGCTGAGGTGAACGGTCACGTTCTTGCGGTCACGACCGGCCCCCGGCGCGGGTGGGGCTTTCGCGCCGGTCTTGTCCAGATTGTCGGGGTGGCTGAACAGCAGCACCGGTTTCGCGCCGGGAGCCACGAGTAGACTTCCCTCGCAAATCGGTTCCACGAGCGCGTCGTCGAAGGCCGGTTTCGTCCACTTCGTCGCCCCGTCGGGGCTCGTCGTCACGAGCCGGCGGTTCGCCTTCGACTCGCTCCGCGCGTTCAGGATCACGGTGCCGTCGGGCAGCTCCGCGACGGTGGACTCGTTCGGGTTCGCCCACTCCGCGGTGTTGGGGATCGCAATTTCGCCGGGCTTCCAGGTCTTGCCCGCGTCGTCGCTGTAGATCGTCGTCACGACGCTCGGCCGGTGGCCGTTGCCGCCGGTGCCGAGCGAGAGCCAGCACGCGACCACCAGGCGCCCGCTCTTGAGCTGGATACCGTGCCCCGGCCCGGTGGCGAGCACCTTCCAGTCGTACCCCTTCTTGATCGGGTCGAACGCGCTCGCGGTGACCTCTTCGGGCTTGGTCCACGTCTTGCCGTCGTCGTCGGAGCGGGCGTAGAAGCACCGCATGTACTCGACGCAGAACAGGAAGTGAACGGCCCCGGACCGGTCCGCGATCATCACCGGGTTGTTGTACGTGACGTCGTCCTTACCCCCGAACTTCTTCTCCACCGCGATCGGGTTCCGCGGCTTCGGGTTGGGCACGTCCGCGATCTTGACCGGTTCGCTCCAGGTCTTGCCGCCGTCGGTGCTCCGCTTGAGCAGGATGTCGATGTTGGCCCAGTCGCTCGCGGTCTTGCGGGCCTCGCAGTACGCGAGTACGGTGCCGCTTCTCGTCACGACGACGCCCGGGATGCGGTAGACCTTGTACCCGGCCGTGTCCGCGTGCCAGAGGTCGATTTTCTCCGGTTCCGCGGCGAAGCCGGGCGACGCGAGAGTGAGCAGAGCGAGTGCGGTGAGGGTGCGGGTCACGTCGGAGCCTCCACGGAATCGGCACGACCGGCAAAACGCGCAGGGCAACCGCAGGCTGCCCGGTTTGCGGCGCGAAAGTGCGGTGGACGCGGGCGCGGTCGTCGCGGAAGAGTAGGTTATCTGCCCAGGTCTTAAGGAGTCGTCATGTCCAGGCTGTTGTCGCTCGTCGCGGTCTGCGTACTGCCGTCGGTGAGCCTCGCGCAGTACCCGGATCTCAGCGGAAAGTGGTCCGGTTACTGGGTGAGCGATACGAACGGTCACCACGGTCCGCTGCACGCGAAGTTCAAGCAACTCGACTGCGACACGTACAAGGTGACCTACCGCGGACGGTTCGCGGTGGTGATCCCGTTCCGCTATACGACCACGATGGACGTCGTCGGCACCGGCGCCGGCGTCGCGATACTCGCGGCCGAGAAGCCACTCGGGCCGTTCGGCACGTTCCGCACCACCGCGACCGCGACCGGTACGACCTTCGACGCGACCTTCACCAGCCGTCGTGACAGTGGACGGTTCGTGCTTCGGCGCTGAGCAGTGCTGAGTTCTAAGTGCTAAGTGCTGAGAGAAGACAGACAGAAACTCACCCCTTCTCTCGGCACTCAGCACTCCTTATCCCACTTTCTTCAGCAGGGTGACGCGGCCGGTGCTGACCCACTCGACCACGAAGATGTTGCCGTCCTTGTCGAACGCCGCGTCGTGCGGGTGAACGAACTTGCCCGCCACCCACTCCTTCGGCTGCCCGCGGACCTTGAACCCGTCGAGCACCTTCTTCCGCCACGCCTCGTCGTCGCCCAGGTGAACGATCGGCTTGTTCTCCTTGTCGAACAGGCTGATGCGAGCGTGCAGGTCGGGAACCAGCAGCACGTCGCCGCGAGTCTTCGCGTGAGCGGGGAACAGCACCACCTTGCCCTTTTCGGTCGCGGAAATGGCCTTGCCGTCGAGCGTGAACCATTGGAGCCGGCCGTTGGCGCGGTCGCACACCACGAGCACCGGTTTGTTCGGGTCGCGGGCGTCCACCCACTGCCCGTGCGGCGTCGCGAGCTGCCCCAGACCGCTCCCGCCGCCGCCGAACACCTTCACCAGCTTGCCGTCCTTGTCGTAGTTGAACATGTAGTGCGAACCGTACCCGTCGCCGACGTTGAACCCGCCGTCCGGCAGCCAGCAGATGTTGGTCGGGTTGTACGCGGGCGTCACGGTCTTGGTCGCGTCCTTGGGGTCGGACCGCGGCGCGTACTCTTTGCACTCCGGGCGCCCCTTCCGCCACACCTCTTCGCCCTTGAGGTTCGTCTTCACCAGCTTGGGGTTCTCCCAGGTGTTCGACAGGTAGATGAACTCCTCGCTCCCCTCCTTGCGGATCTCGATGCCGTGCCCGCCGTTGATCCACTCCTTGCCGAACGAGCAGACGAACTTCCCCTTCGGGTCGAACACCATCACGGTGTCGCGGTTGGCCTTCGTGCCCTTCGACCCCTGGTGCGTGATGTACACGTTCCCGGCCGCGTCGAGCGCGACGTTGTGTGTGGTCTGCCACTCATACCCCGACGGCAGTTCGCCCCAGTTGTGGTGGCACTCGTACTTGTGCCCCTCGACACCGATCACCGGGTTCTTGTCTTCGGCCTTTTTGCTCATGCCCAGAAGGATCGGGCCGGTACCCGCGACGGCGGCGGTGGCAATGAATTCGCGGCGGTTCATGTGGAGAGAGTTGGGTGTGGGGTGTGAGGAGCGGACGAAGAGTGAGTGTACGCGGGCGAGGAGCGGAACGCAAACGGTCCACTACTTCGAATCGGCAGGGACGAGGTCGAGCCGGAACACCGCGGCCGAGCCGAAGCCGTATCGGGTCACGGTCGGGGGCGGATCGCCCGGGCGCGGCGGGACCGCCGTGAGTGCGGTCCGGTCGGAACCGCCCGCGACCCACACGCCCCCCGTTCGCGCCCGCGGGGGATCGTCCAGGGAGGACACGCCCGGTTCGCGACGGAGATAGTACGCGAAGACGTGGTCCGCGACGATCACGTCTTCACCCGCCGGTCGCGCCTTCAAGAACTCTACCGCGGGGCGGACCTCGACCCGCGACGAACCGAACAGCGGGAACGTCGCCCCTTCCACGATCCCCCAGCAGGTGACCGCGGCGACGGCCACGCGTCCGATCCGCGCACCGCGAGACTCGCTTGAGGCGAGCCGGTCCCACACGCACCGGATTCCCACTGCTGTCAGGAGGGCGAGCCCCGGCGCGGCGAACAGGTACAGCCGTGAGCCGCCGAAGGGGTACTTGCCGAGCAGTCCCGCGATCAGCGCCAACCCCATCGGCGCCGCGAGGAACACCGCGACGTCGCGCCGGCCGCCGCGCCACAGCGACGCGAACCCGACCGCCGCGAACGGCACGAATGCCATCCCGAGCGGGTACAGGCAGTAGCGAAAGACGCCGGTCACTCCGGACCACAGCCACCCCGGAAGCGATTGCGGCCGCGACCAGTCGGGGAAGTGGCCGAGTTCGACCCAGTAGTTGCGCAGGACGGGCGTTTGTTGCGCGCCCGCGGGGCCGGTGAGGAGCAGCGCGAACGCCGCGGTGGTCAGCGCGCCGGCCAGCGCGAGGAGGAGCAGTTCGGTCCGGCGCCGCGCGCCGATCGCGAGTCCGAGCAGGACACCGCCCGCGAGAAAACACCCCGGATAGACCAGCAGCACCGCCGCGGGGCAGACGGCCGCGGCCGTCCGGATTCGTGACGTAAGTGAGCGGTCGGCGGTTCGGCCGAACCACACCGCGAGGGCCGCCGCGGCGCAGAAGTCCAGCGTGTACGGCTTAACTTCGGCCGTGTGGCCGAGCATCTTCGACGACCCCGCCAGAAGCACAACCGCCGCCAGCACCGCGGATCGCGGATAGCCACCGCCGATCGCGGCGATCAGCACGAACCCCGCGCAGCTCGCGACGAACGGGACCAACCGGAGGGCGTGCGTGCCGTCGCCGAATATCATCGTGCAGACCTTGACCGCCCACAGGAACACAGGCGGCGCGGCTTGGTTGTGGTCGAGCGGCCCGGCCAAGCCCGCGAGCGGCTTGTGCAGCACGTTCAGAATGAGCCACACCTCGTCCCACCAGACGCACGGGTCGGCCACGAACCACGCGATTCGCAGCAGCAGCCCGACGAGAACCGCGGCGGCCACGCGGGACGGTACCCCGCGCCCGACCGGGGCGAACGCACGTACCCGGGGGGTCGCACGCGGCGAACGGCTCGACGCGGGGGACGGAATCATACGCCAGCCTGACTGATTCGGGCGCGGTCCGCGGCGCGGACCGTCCTCGATAGATCGGCCGACGCGAACGTCCGACATAAATTGCAGATTCCGCTTTTCCGCGCCGTTGCGCCTGACTCGGAAACCGCTCGCCCGCGGGGCAAAACCGCCTTACACTCGCCTTCACCTCGTCCACAGGAGTTCCCCATGCGACTTCTCCTCGCGCTCGCGCTCACATTCGCCCTGGCGCTGCCCGCAGCGGCCGCGGAGCGAAAGAACGTCCTGCTGCTGATCGCCGACGACCTCGGAATGGAAGTCGGGTGCTACGGCGACAAGGTCGCGAAGACACCCAACATCGACGCGCTGGCCGAGACCGGCACTCGGTTCACGCACGGGTTCGCGTCGGTGTCGTCGTGCAGCCCGAGCCGCGCCACGCTCCTCACCGGCATGCCGACGCACCAGTGCGGGCAGTACGGGCTCGCGCACGCCACGCACAACCAGCACTCGTTCCACACGGTAAAGGGGCTCCCCGCGCTCCTGGCGCCGGCCGGGTATCGGTCCGGTGTGATCGCGAAGTTGCACGTTCAGCCGAAAGAGGTGTACCCGTTCGACGCGGAGCTGCCGGGCAACGGGCGGAACCCGGTGCAGATCGCCGGGCAGGCCAAAAAGTTCATCGCGGAGTGCGGCGACAAGCCGTTCTTCCTGCTCGTCGGCTTCACCGACCCGCACCGCGCCGCGAAGGGCTTCGCCAACGACGGCAAGTACCCGCCCGCGGTGCCCGCGGTGAAGTTCGACCCGAAGACGCTGCCCGTGCCGTACCACCTGCCCGACAACGCCGAGACGCGGGCGGAACTGGCGGAGTACTACCAGTCGGTCGCGCGGCTCGACCACGGCGTCGGGCTGGTGCTGAAGGAACTCGAAGCCGCGAAGCAGCTCGACAACACGCTCGTCATCTTCCTGAGCGACAACGGCATCCCATTCCCCGGCGCGAAGACGACGCTCTACGACGCGGGCGTTCACCTCCCGCTCGTGATCCGCAAGCCGGGGCAAAAGGCGGGCGTCACGTGCTCCGCGATGGCGAGCTGGACCGACATCGCGCCGACGGTTCTCGATTGGTGCGGTGTGAAACCGGCACCGGTTGGCAAAAAGGAGGCCCCGCTGCCCGGGCGCTCGCTGTTGCCGCTACTCGAACAGGAGAAGGCCGAGGGGTGGGACCGGGTGTTCGGCTCGCACCAGTTTCACGAGGTCACGATGTACTACCCCGTCCGGATGGTGCGAACGCGTCAGTACAAGTACTTGCTGAACCTCGCGCACCCGCTGGAGTTTCCCCACGCCAGCGACCTCTGGGGCTCCGACACCTGGCAGGGCATCCTGAAGCGCGGCGACAAGATGATGGGCCGGCGTGAAGTGGCCGCGTTCCTGAAGCGGCCGAAGGAAGAACTTTACGACCTGGAGAAGGACCCGAACGAACTGAACAACCTTCTCGCCGACCCGAAGTGGCGACAGAATCCCGCCAACGAGACGACCTACGCGGTACTGAGGAACTGGCTGGCCGAGTGGCGGAAGAAGACCAACGACCCGTGGCTCATCAAGGACGAGCACGAGTAGTTCGCGTTCGTCTTGTGGCGCGCGGGTGAGGAGCGTTAGTCTTTCCCATCCGCGGGCCGGCGGCTCGTCACTACCACGGAGGGGCGCATGTCTTGCTTGTCGGTCCTGGTCGCCGTCATGGCGGCTGTTCCTTCCCCTGCGGCGCGGACCGGGTCCCTGACCGTCTACCGCCCCGCGATGGACGAGGAACCGCTCGTGGTCACCGTGAGTCTCTACCGGAACGGGGAACTGGTCCGCACCCGAGAGCTCCTCCCGTACCGGCCGCCGTTGCTACTCTCCGGCACCGGTTTGATAGGTGGGGCCGAGTTGCCGAAGCCGCGAGACCGCTCGTCCGTGACCTGGAACCATTTGCCCGAGGGGACCTACGACATCCACTTCGAGGCCAAGGGCTTTGCCGGGTCCGTCAAGCGAGCCCGGGTGACGCCCGAGGACGGGGATCAGCTCGAAATCATCGTCGAACTGGACAAAGAAGGATCGCCCAAGAAGGGAAAGAATGCGGAGCGGGGACGGCGGTAGGCGGCTTCAATCTCCGTCGACTGCCCGCAACTGGACCGCCACCGCCCGCACGTCGGGGTCGGGCAACAGGTTCGTGCCCAGCACTTCGAGCCACCGGGACGTGCCGCCGCGCTGGGTGAAGCGGACCGTCACCGCCAGCCGCCGGCCCGGATTGGCGATCACCCGCTCCAGCCAACCGCACACCTCCTTGCGGTCCGCCGGGTCCACCGAGCCCCACAGATCGGTCCCGGCCAGGACGTCGGACGGAAAGTCCAACAGCCGCGCCGCGGCCGGGTTGGCGAACCGCACCGTGCCGTCGGCCCCGACCAGCGCCAGCCCGTCGTGGCTCCGCTCGACCAGCGCCCGGAACATCGTGCGGACCGACTGCAACTCGCTCGCCCGGCGCTTCGACTCGTCGACGTCGGTGCAGGTGCCGAACCACCGGACGACGGTCCCGTCGGCGTCCCGAACGGGCGCGGCCCGACACAGGAACCAGCGGTACTCGCCGTCGTGTCGGCGGAGCCGCTGTTCGACCTCGTGCGGGGTGCCGTTGCGGACCGCGGCCGTCCACACGCGGAGCGTCTCGGCCAGATCCGACGGGTGAACCACCCAGCCCCAGTCCCAGCCGAGCAGGTCGTCGATGGGCAGGCCGGAGTACTCGGCACACCGGCGGTTGAGGTATTCCAACGTGCCGTCGGGACCCGCTACCCACACCAACTGCGGGAGCGCGTCGAGCGCGTGACGGGAGTGTGTGGGGTCGGTCACGGGAGAGACCGCTGAGGGAGGAGAACTCGATTATCATACCGCGCGTGCGGTTCGCACTATTTGTTAAACGGTATCGGGCGGGCGCTCGGACCGGTAAAGCGGCTGTGGGCCAGGAGACATCGGTCCAGAAGAGGTCACGCCGCGGTTTGCGTCTCTTGATCCTCCGACTCGTTGATGCCGGTCGGTCTTTTCCGGAAGGGGCACCCGTGTCGCTGTGCGAAGGACCGGCTCATGCGGTCATCTTGACTCAGCACCGCGGCGCGCAGTTGCAGGATCGACTCGGCCCCTTCGGGTCGGTTCCAGTGCTTCCGCTTGCTCTTCACTCGTGCGTTGACCTCGCCCACCAGCGACTCGACCAAGCGGCTCGTCGTTGGTACCCCCTCCCGTCGGTACCGCGGGTACGCAATGGACTTCCCCACGAAAAGTGGACAGCGTTTAGCGGTGGGTCTGGTTGTGCGCCCGCTCGTACTCGGCCGGTGACACATACCCCAGCGACGAGTGCCGTCGGACGCGATTGTAGAACGCCTCGATGTACTCGAAGATGCTCGCCCGCGCCTGCTCGCGGGTGGCGTAGTCCTCGCCGTGAACCAACTCCTTCTTCAGCGACGCTAAGAACGGCTCCATCGGCGCGTTGTCCCAGCAGTCCCCGCGCCGGCTCATACTACAGGTGACGCGCTCATCCCTCAGCCGGCGCTGTTGCGGCACCTGCTGGGCGAAACCGAGATGCCGTCGGTGCTGGTGTTCACGCGAACGAAGCACAACGCGAAAAAGTTGGCCCGCGTGCTCACGAACGACGGGTTCTCCGTGGCGGAGCTGCACAGTAACCGCACCCCGTCGCAGCGGACGCGGGCGATGGAGGGTTCCGCCGGGGCGAGTTCCAGGTGATGGTGGCGACCAACATCGCGGCCCGCGGGCTGGACGTG
>JAFKJJ010000247.1 GCA_017306025.1 Planctomycetota bacterium | reverse complement strand
GCGGCCTCGGTGGCCGACGCCACCTTGGGCGTGGCGATCAGGAATTGGATGTAGTCCTCGGCGGTTGCACGCGGCGCGTTCATGACCCGATCCTAGATCAATGCCGGCCGATGCGCAAGTCCCGTGCCGGTGCAACTGCGTAACTCCTATTCGATTCAAACTTTCTTCTGCCTTGATCCGTGTCGTCCGTGTTTATCCGCGGCTCTTTTCGCCTTCTGCGGTCACGAGGCCGGCTTCACCTCGAACTTGCGCGCCACCGGCGCCGCGAGCTTGTAAACGTCCGCCTGCGCGGCGTCGATCTTGTCCATCCGCTTCTTCAGTTCCGCGGGCTTACGCTCGGCGGCCACGTCCGCGAGCCAGTCCGGGGCGCTGAACATCACCACCCCGCGGAACCGCTGGTGAACCTGCTGGTTCTTCGCGTTGATCGCCTGGAGCACCTTGTTCCCCTGCTCCCACACCGGGCCGGCGGTCAGCGTGCCGAGGTTCACGCCGTCGGCCAGTTGCTTCGCCGAGAACTTACCCACCCCGACGCCGCCGATGCTCACCGCGTAGTCGCCGTCCTTCAGGCCCTTCACGGTGAGGCCGTAGTAGTTCAGGTCCCTCAGCTCGTTCGTGTACGGCAGCATCGGGAGCCAGTCCTTTTGCACCGGCATCGGCAGGGCGTCGTCGGTGCGCGTGAACGACACGCCCGCGCCGTTCGGTGACACGCTCAGGTCGTCGATCTTGCACGCGGTCGAGGACGCTTGGTTCTTGTCGGCGTACACGGTCACGTCGCTGACGACGGCCGGTGCCTTCAACCCGGTGAGGATCGCGTGGGCCATGAGCAGCCCGCCCGGTGCGGCGGTGTGGAAGCCGTCCGGGTACGGTACCGCCTTCTTCGCCATCGGGTCGTCCTGCTCCATGCGGTCGGTCGCGGCGCGGGTGATCGCGTACTGATCGACGAAGCTCACCTTGTGCTTCTCGGCGAGTTCCTTCAGCGGGGCGTAGAACTGCTTCTGCGTCTCGACGTACTGCTTGCCGTTGGACTTGTTGCGGCGGTCGACGGCGTTGGGCGAGAGCAGCGCGACCCGCACGCCGGCCTTGTTCGCCATCTCCAGCATCGCGTTCGTTTTCTCGACGAACAGCTTGTTCGCGCCGGGGTTGAACCCGCCGTAGCCGCCGTCGTTCATGCCGAAGTTGATGGTGACGGCGGTCGGCTTCTCCGCCAGGACGTGCGCCTGGAACCGGCCCGCGCCGCCGTTGGCCGTGTCGCCGCCGATGCCGGCGTTGAGGAACGTGAAGTTCCCCGTGGGCATCCGGGTCGTCAGATACAGTTCGATGTAGGTTGAGTACTGGTACTGCTCGGTGATGCTGTCGCCGAGGAAGACGATGCGGTCGTTGGGCTTGAAGAAGAAGTCTTTTGCGCCGTCGGCGGGCGCCGCGGCCGGCTTCGGCTCGGCGGCGTGAACGGCGGGTGCCGAGGGCGCGAGCGCGACGGCGAAGCCGGCCGCGAGTGCGGCCAGAGCGAGCAAGCGGGACATTACAGGGGCCTCGTGCGGGAAAGGGACACGAGGCGGATTCTACTCTGAACGGCCGGCCGAAGTCAGCCGGCCGGTGGGAATCACACTTTCTTAAACTGCGTGACCAATTCGAAGGTGCCGTCGGGCAGCGCCACCTTCTGGTAGTCGCCGAAGAGGTTCGGGCTGTCCTTCTGGAGCACGTCGAGGATCGCACCGGCCAGCTTCCGGATCTCCGGTTCGGCGAACGCCGACCCGCGCATCTCTAAGAAGTGCCGCAGCGCGCGGGCGTTGGCCGTGACGAAGATTTTCGTTTCGGTGGCGTTGGGCAGAACGCTCCGGGCGGCCTGACGCGCGGCCTTGCGCCGCGTGGTGCGGTCGGAGTCGGGCGGGAGCATCGCGGCGGCCGCGGCCGCGGGGTCGGCGAGCTTCGCGTTGAGTCGTTCCGCGAGTTTGACGTACGCCGCGTGCGACTGCTTGACCGTTTCGAGCCAAATCGCGTGCAACTCTGGGTCGTTGGCGATGATGTCGGGCTCGACGTACTCCGCGACCGACTCATCAACGTAGCGCTGGCTCAGTTGCGAGTTGTGGGTGATGATGCCGTTTGCCACGAAGTTGTGGTTGGCACCTTCCATCTCGATGTCGTAGGTGTCTTGTTCTCCCGCGAACGTCACCGCAGCAATGCGCTTGAACCGCGGCACGAGCAACCGGCGCCGCGGTTTCGGTCGCGCAGCGGGGTCGATCGCGGCGGCGGCTGTTGGTTCGGCGCCGAACTTGAGGGCATAATCGAGTTCGCGGTTGTTCACCTTCAGATGGCACGGTTCGCAAAGGGGTACCAGATTCGATTTCGTGAGGGCCAGATCCGGTCGCGCCCAAATGGGCAGAACGTGGTGAGTATCGAACGCGCCCCCGCGCTTGCCGCACAGTTGGCACGTGTAATCGAACCGCGCGAGCACCGCGGGAATCAGTTCCGAAACGCCGCGCCGAACGGTGATCGAGTACGGCGTGATGCCCCCCTTCCACTGCGGGTTTCGCTCGCCCCTCTTTTGCTCGCTCAGGTGCTTCTTCGTTTCCGCCGTGTGCTTCCACCCCGCGCGGTAGCGCTTCCCCTTGTTCCACGGTTCCCGGCCGACGGCCCATGACCCCGGCGGCTTTTGCAGGTCGTGTTTCCGCACCCACGACCGGATCGTATGTGTGGAAACGCCCGCGAGTTCGGCGATCTCCGCTTGTTCCAGGCCGCGATCGGCGTAGTGGGTGCGCAGCCAATCGCGGTCCTTGTACGCAGCGAGGCCGTTCGTGCCTATCGGGCGGTCGAGTGGACCGTGAACGGCGAGCCCGGCTGCGGTTACTTCCAGTCCGTTGACGATCTCGCGGAGCGGCATCCAGCCGTCGCGCGTGAGGAACCGGTGGTCCGCCGAGCACGTGATCGCCTTCCCGTCTTCGAGTTCGACACGGAACACCGGCTTCCGGCCCGAATGCGCGACGCGGGCGACTCGCCCGGTGGTGAACGTGTTAGTCGACTCGTCCAGGCAGCGCAGGCGGAGGAGTTTGAGCCGCGACCGACCGTGTGGCGTCTTCGTCATTTCGTACAACTTCGCGATGGGCCGTTTCTTTACGCCCTCGCGCCGACCGTTGCACTTGTGGTCGCTGTAGATCAGCGTGTCACCGGTTAGACAGTACCCGAACCCGGCCCGGTGCCGGACGAGTTCGTGCGTGAGTGAGCGCGAGACGCCGGTGATGAGCAGGTTCCACACCGCGTGTTCCAGAACGCTGCCGTGCCCGACTTCCTTGATGTGCGTGAGGTACGCGGTGTTCCCGCCCGGTCGCGGCTTCGCGAATGACATATAACAGAGACGGCCGGCCGTTTCCGTTAGCACCTCTGCGGCGACCTCGCTGTCGCTCTCCCAGCTCACGCCGTGGTCCGTAAGGAAGCGGTTGAGTTCGGCGTCGTCCACGGTCTGTCGGCCGAGGACGTACACCAACGGGGTAGTGATGACGCGAATGCCGGTGTCCACTTGTGAAGCCGCCGCGTTCGGGGTTGGCACGACCATGCGCGAAGCCCATCCGTGGGTTACGATGTAGTCGTTGTATCGGCCGTATCGGCCGCAACGGTTCAGTCAGACTTCACATGGCGCGCTTCGACGTTTCCCCGGCCGCACCGCACGAGCTTTTGCCCGCGTGCCGGCTGCTGTTCGCCGACGGCCGTGCCGAGCACTGTTGCGACCGCCTTCTTTCCGACGCGCGGACGTCGGGGTTGTTCGTCGCACGCGACGCGACCGACCGCCTACACGCCGCGGCGCTCGTGCAGTCCCTCCCCGGCGCACTGGGCGTTGCGTGGGCGCCACGGGGCGACTCCGCCAAGGCGATCGACGCGGCTACGGTCGCGGCGTGTGAATGGCTCCGCTCGCACGGGGTAAAGGTGTGCCAGGCGTTCGCGACGGCGGGCGAGGTCGCGGACATGATCGCACTGGAGCGACTCGGCTTTCGGCGCACCACGCAACTTGTTTTCATGCAACGCGATTGCTCGCCGACCGGACTTCCGGCCACCGACCCGGCGCGATCGCTGTCATTTGTTGCGGACGGCCTGCCGTTTTCTCGGGAATTCGCCACAACGCTTCTTGCGACCCACCAGGAAACGCGCGACTGTCCCGAACTGAACGCGCCGCGCACGGCGGAAGAGTTGCTCGAGGGGTTCGGAGCGTCCGCCAACGGAGAAACGTACCTGGTGCGGCGCGGCGAGGTGTGCGTTGGTGTGGTGATGTTCGAGCCGGGAGCCGCGCCGGAGGTCGCGGAACTGACCTACATCGGCATCGTTCCCGACGAACGCGGGAGCGGGCTGGGCGGTGAACTGTTGAAGTTCGTCGCGACCGAAACGAGCGCGGCCGGCCACGCTCGGCTAAACGTCTCGGTCGACGCCCGCAACGCCCCGGCGATGAAGCTCTACACGCGACACGGGTTCGTCGAGTACGACCGCCGCGAGGTGTGGCTCGCGACGTGGCGCGCCTGACGCGACTTCACTCCGATTTCGCTCAAGGACGATTCGGTTCGTTCGACTGTGGCGCCCGCGCCCGCTCGCGCCACGTTGCGCCCTCTGGCGCGATTGAGGCGCACGCGCCCGGCGCGCGTGACTCTACCGGCCGCGCCAAGCCACGTGTCCACTCACTTCCCACAACCGACCTTCCGGCGCGTTGGCGCCGCGGCGGGATGGCAGATATTGAATGCAACTCCAGACCCGCACCGGGGAGTTTCGTTCGTGCAACCCCGACTCGCCATCTGCACCGTCGCGCCACAAGAGACCGCGGCCCCGGTTCTCGCTCCGGCGGCGCGGCCGTCCGCGCAAGCGATCGCCGACGCGGTGTCCGCCCGTGTCGGCGCGGCCCGCTTCAACCTGTGGTTCGTGGGACACGCCCGGTTCGTCCCGCTCGGCGGGTCGGTGGTCGTGGCGGCCCGCAAGGAGCACACGCGGGACTGGCTCGAACACACCTTCGGCGCCGCGGTGAGGGACGCCGTTGCGAACCTGTGTGGCCCGGGCGTTCCGGTGCGGTGGTCGGTCGACGTTTCCGAAGACACGGAGCCAGCGGAACTCGCTCCTGCACAGGTCGCGGACAAACGATCCACCGGTTCCGCGGCATTTCAATCGGAAGCCGGAAGTCGGAAATCGGAAGCCCAACGGGACCTGTTCGGCGATCCGGTCGCGCAGTCCCGGCCGAAAGTGAAACGCGCCGACCCTGACGAAGTTGCGCTCGCCCGGCCGATGGCGTCGCAGCGCACCGGGCGGCGGTGGAAATCGCTCACCGACTTCGTCGCGGGGCCGTGCAACCGCGTCGCGCACGCATCAGCGCTCAGCGTGGTCGAAGAGCCCGGCCAGGGGGCGAACCCGCTCGTCATTCACGGCCCCGTCGGTACCGGCAAAACGCACCTCCTCGAAGGGATCTTCGCCGGATTGAAGAGGCAGAGCGACCAGCGCCCGTGCTACGTTACCGCGGAGGAGTTCACCACGCGGTTCGTGCAGGCGTCACGGCTCGGGAAGATGTCCGCGTTCCGGCGGCAGTTCCGCGAGTGCTCCGTGCTCCTACTCGACGACCTCCACTTTCTCGCGACCAAGAAGGCGACGCAGGAAGAATTTCTTCACACGTTCGACGCGCTCGTCAGCGACGGTCGCCAAGTGGTCGTGACGACGGACTGTCATCCGCGGCTCGCGGACGAGCTGATGCCGGAACTGGTCGACCGGTTGCTCGGCGGCGCGGTGTGGAGCCTGCTCCCGCCCGACCCGGAGACGCGGCTCGAAATCCTGCGGAAGAAGTCGTGCGCCGCGTCGCTCGTCATTCCCGACAACGTGCTGAAGTCGCTGGCGACGAGCCTCCGCGGCAACGTGCGGGAACTCGAAGGCGCGGTGAACAGCGTCCGCCACTACGCGAAGGTGACCGGGCGCCCCGCGGACATGCAGACCGCCCGCGAGGCCCTTGGCGATCTGTTGCGACACGCGGTCCGGGTGGTCACGATCGCGGACGTGGACGCGGCCGTGTGCTCGACGCTCCGGCTGGCGTCGGGGACGCTGCAATCGAAGTCGCGGGCGTGGACGGTGACGCACCCGCGCATGGTGGCGATCTACCTGTGCCGGAAGCACACGGCGGCGACCTACGGCGAGATCAGCAAGCACTTCGGGGCGAAGACGCACAGCACGGCCGTCGCGGCCGAGAAAAAGGTGCGGGCGCTGGTGGAGAAGGGCGAGAGCGTGGCGATCGGCGACCGGGACTGGCCGGTGAAGGAACTGCTCGATCGCGTCGAACGCGAGTTGCAACGGTGAGGTAACTCAGTACCGCCAGATGTGGTAAATCCGGACGCTATCCGGTCCGGTCACTTCAAACGATCGCCAGCGGCCAGGAGAAAGTAACCCGCATGTTCTGATATCGCGATTCTCCTTCCGTTTCTGGGTACCGCTCTAACCGGAACACCAGATCCGAAACCGCCCAGATGAGCAACTGGTCGTCGCCTGTCGAAGCCGAATTCCAGATTGCCGCGAGTTCCACACGGGCGGCCGGCGCCCAGATGACGCGATACATTACTGCCCCTTCTTGAGGCTCTTCAGGTAGGCGATAACCTCTTCGGTCGTGTACCCCGGGGATGGGTCCGCACGCCGTCGCTCAAGTTCCTCCACACTGATTTGCGGTTCGAGTTTGAGCTTCTGTGGCGGTGGGGTCGGTGTAAAGTAGCCCAACACGGTGCCGTCGGGCGCGCAGATCATCACCGGTTCACCGCCCGTACCCAACTTCTTCTGCATGGCCTCGTCCGCGATGATCAGCCGGCTCATTGGTTTCTCCGGTCGGTTGCAATTCCCCCGATTGTACCTCAGTACACGCCGGCGATTCAACGCGAGCCTCCGGCGTCCGCGGCTCCGGCAACAGCGGCCGAATCATGAAGCCGAGCCACGTCGTCGGGGTCGGCTGGTTGATGCCGAAGGACTCCGGCTCGTGATCGGGGCAGACGTAGGTGCCGAAGATCAGGTTCATGAGCGGACACACGTTACCGTAGTTGCCGGCGTCGCGGTCGCGGGCGTGGTGCCAGTGATGGAGTTCCGGCGCGCCCAGGATCGCCCGCAACGGCCCGAGTGGCAGCCGCTGCCCCCCTTCGCGGGAAGCGCCCATTCCAGCGGCCGAAACACCGCGAGCAGGAACAGCAGGCTCAAGGCGCCTTGTTACCGCTTGTTACGTTCCAGCGCGCGCTTCGCCTCCCGCGTGCGGAACGCGCTCGCATCGCCGGCAGCGAGTTCCTTCAGGAACGCGCGAGCGCCCTCCGATTCGAGCGATTCGAGCAGCTCGATCGCGCGGGCGTCGGCGAGCTTCGTCGCGTCCGTTTCGTGGCCGCCCTTTGCGGCCGGCTTTAGCTTCATCTTCGCGAGCTTGACCGCGGCGTCCGGTTCGCGCGCCAGGCGGGCCATCGCGAGATACGCGTTTTTGGCGTTATCGGTCGCGAGCATCCCCCACAACTTCGCGGCGTCCGTTTCGTTCTTGAGGTCATCCGGCAGCGCCACGCTTTGGAGTCGCATGTCCCACACGAGAACGGTGTGATCGCCGCCCGCCGTGAGGAGCTTGGAGCCGTCCGGGGTGAAACCGAGCACACGAACTTCTCCGCGATGACCACGAAGTTCGCGACGAACGCCCCTCCCCGTTTCGCACAGGCGCACCGCATCTCCCGTTCGAAGTGACAACAGCACGAACTCCCCAACCGCGAGAGACCGCAATAGGTCCTCGGACACTTGTTCCGCTTGGGAGAGTAGAGCGGCGAACTGGCTTCCCGTGGGCGATAGCACAGGTTCTGTCTGGCCGAAGTTGGCCGGAAGTTGAAAGCGCGATACCGGTTTGCCGGTTCCCGCTTCAATCACGTGCGATGCGTCTTCGGTGTCGTGGATCAGCCACCGCGGATGCGGGCGAAGCGAGGCAATCACGGTGACGGTCCGGTCGTCCTCCCACGCGGGCGGAAGCTCCTTACCCGTCTTGGCGTCCCAGCGATTCGGTGAGGTGGGGCGATCGAACATCAAGGAACCGTCGGATGAGAAGCCGGGGGCGAACTCGGCCGAGCCGGAGTTCCACGACGCGAGCTTCTTGCCGGTCGGCCAGGTCCACACCTCGCACGACTTTTCGTTGACGTCTGGATTCGACACGAACCACGTCAAGACCGCTTTGCCGTCGGGCGCGAATACCGCCGTTCGTGGGGCCAGTTCCTTCATCCCTCCCGGCAGCGGTATTTCCAAACCGGTCTGAAGGTCGCGCGCGATCAGGCGCTCGTCGGTGCTGTAAAGGATCGCGGTACCGTCGGGCGTGAACGTCGGTTTGTCGTGCCCGCGGGTTCCGATCAAGGCGCGGAGCTCTTTTCCCGTGGTCACGTCCCAGAGTCGAACGGTCCGGTCGGGCGCCCAGGTGAGCAGGCGCCGGCCGTCGGGTGAGAGTTCGACGTGTTCGACCGGCGCGCGGTGTCCCGCGGCCTCGTTGGCCGCGCGGAGCGTCTTCGCGTCCCACAACCGCACCAACCCGTCCCTGTCGGCCGTTGCGATCCGGGTGCCGTCGGCAGACATCGCCACCGCGAACCCGGACCCGTCGAATGCGTCCGCTCGGTTCGCGTGTCCTTCGAGTCGACCGCGCTCGGCTCCGCTCATGAGGTCGATGACGTGGGTCTTTCTCTCGCTGGTAATGACCAGTTCGCGACCGGACGGCGCGAACGCGAACCCGCCCCAATCGACGGGCGGGCTATCTCGCGTGGGGCCGTATTTCCATCGGGTCAGTTGCCGGCGCTGGCCGGTCGCGAGGTCGTAGTGGTCGAAGCCCCACGCCTCGGGCTCGGCGACGAAGGCGACGAGCGAGCGGGCATCGGGTGTAACCACAAGGCGGTCCGTTCGCGGCACGCGAACCGGTTTCATCGGCTTTCCCGTTGCCACGTCCCACGCCGTCGCCGTCTGCTCGCGGGCGTTTGGGTTCACCAGCTCGCGGAACGTTACAACCGTCTTGCCGCCCGCGGAGATGCGAACGTTGTCCGCGCCTTCGGCTCCGAGATTGATGCCGCCGATTCGCGCGAGCTTCGCCGCGGTATCGGTCGGCTTCAATTCGAAGACGTGAACCGCGCCGTCCGAACGTTTCGCCGCAATGTGCGTGGCATCGGCGCAGATCTGGAAGTCGGTGTATTCCGGTCCGTCTTTTGGCCGTTCCGCTTCCACCCCGACGAACCCGGTGAGACCCACTCGCTGCGCCGGGAGCACCGACGGCGCTTGGGCTTTCGGGTCTGTGAATTCCCAGACGCGGAAGTCGTCAGGGAACACTTTCGCGGGGCGATGCTGCGCCCCCGGCTCGGCCCGGATAACGATCGCGAATCCGCCGCGGTGGCCCCACACAAATCCCTTGAACAGTTCCTCGTTGATCTCTTGCCCGCGAATCGGTTGCCCGGTGACGGCGTCCCACACCGTGAGGATGAGTGTTGCCCGCCCGGAACTCTGTGTGGTGGCGAACTGCTTGCCATCTGGTGAGATCGCCAGGTGCTCGATTGCGCCGCCGGCCCGGAACCGGTCGTCGCCGAGGCGCGCGAGCGCGCCCGGGGGCAGGTCGGCCGCGGCCGCCACTTGCCCGAACAGCACCAACACGAACGCAGATGCGACACGCGACATCGCTACGTCTCCGCGGGGCGCGACATGGTAGCCGAACGGGGCGGTTCGCCGCGAGACGAACTCGCGGCCGCCGTTGCCGACGTAACGCGCGGCGGGTATCGTCTGTTGGTGATGTCGGACGGGTGCGCCGAGTTTAGCTCGCTCCTTGAGCGAGGCCGATGTTGCGTCGGCCGAGCGCTTTCCACCGAACCCGACCCGGGGACGGCTGTTCCAGCACCGCTTTCGCGGCGCGCGCACCTGCGCATGCAGGATGCCGGAACAACCCCGCCGGTCGCGGTTCTCCTGCATGCGCAGGTGCGCGCGCCGCGGCGGTGCCGCGAGCCGTCCGCGTTACAGGTCGAGAGGTAAACCCGCACCCGTCCGGCATTCACCTCTCGTCGGGATTCGTGCCCGGATCGCCCGGCCGCTCCACCGCACGCGGCGGCGGCACGACCGGCGCCTTGTGTCGCGGATCGAACAGCGGACCAGGCCCTTCCCCCTTGTGGATCTGCTCCCACAACTCCCGCAGCTCCGCGTCCTGCTTCACCTTCAGTCGCGGGTCCGTGTCGAACTGGAACGGCTTGTACTCGGGCAGTTTGAGGTCGGGGATCTTGTATTCGGGAATGTTGACCGGCTGGAACGTGTGGAACGTGGGCGGGCTCGCCCCGGGCTTCGTCCCCGCGGATTTTATGATGAGCACGAAGGCCAGGAGCACGGCCGCGAGGACCGCGCCCACACCGCCCCTGTTCTCGATCGGGACGGGTGCGGACGTGGGCGCCTCCGTCGGCCACCGGATCGGAACCGGCGTCGGCGGGGCGGCCGGCACAACGGGCGTGTCGCGCAGGATGCTGCGGAGCACCGCCCGCATCTCCCCAAACGGCAGGTGCCGTTCGTTCGCCGTCTGCAACTTCACGGCGAGCGCGGTGTATCGCGGGTGAGCGTCGCGGAAGTTGGTGGCTTTTTCAGTACTGGGACAGGAGGATGAGTGTGAGTCAAAGATTCCTCCCGGCAGGAGCCGTCCGATGTCCCGGCGCACGTCCCCAGCGGCACATCCCGAACTAACGGCCGAGCAACGATCCG
>JAFKJJ010000246.1 GCA_017306025.1 Planctomycetota bacterium | reverse complement strand
AACAGCACCACCCGGGTGATCGGCAGGTTCGTCGCCGGCTTCAGGTCCTGCTTCGCCTCATTCGCTGCGAACAACTCGTTCGCGCCGATGCCGGCGCTCACCCCAAGCGCAGACGCAACCGGGGCCACCAGTAGCCACTTCTTCGACATGGGAACCTCCAGAAGCGCCTCGCGTGAGGCCGAGAAGATGTGTCCGCTTCGCTACCAAGACGAGTCTGCCCGCCCGCGATAACCGCGGCCGTTACGCGACCGGCGCGAGCGGGCGAACAGCGTTTGGACGCCGCGGTCGGCCGAGAGTTCCGGGTTCGGCGCGGCACGTTACACGAAATGTCGTGCGGCCCGACTCGCGAGCGTTGGCGAGGTACGACTACGGCTCGCCGAGCAGCACGCGGAGCACCCACGCGCCGTCGATGTCGGGATCACCGGTGCGACAGGAGTCGAGCAGGTCGGCGTCGTGGGCCGCGCATGCGACCCAACACCCTTGTGGGCGGGGGCCACCAACCGACCCGCCTTCACGCGAGCGCGTCCTTGATTACCTTCCCGAACACGTCGGTGAGGCGGAAGTCGCGGCCCGCGTGGCGGTACGTCAGTTTCTCGTGGTCGAAGCCGAGCCGATCGAGGATCGTCGCCTGCACGTCGTGAACGTGGACCGCCCCCTCGGCCGGGTGGAAGCCGAGGTCGTCGGTCTTGCCGAGCGTCACCCCCGGCTTGATCCCGCCGCCGGCCATCCAGATCGTGAACGCCTGCGGATGGTGGTCGCGGCCCAGACTGCGGCCGAGTACCGGGTTCGATTCGACCATCGGCGTGCGCCCGAACTCGCCGCCCCAAATCACGAGCGTGCTGTCGAGCATTCCGCGGCGCTTGAGGTCGGCCACGAGCGCCGCGGACGCCTGGTCGGTCGCCTTGCAGTTTTTCCGCGAGTTGCCCGCGACGTCCGAGTGCGCGTCCCACCCCTCGTGGTAGATCGTGACGAACCGCACGCCGCGCTCCACCATCCGCCGGGCGAGCAGGCACGCCCGCGCGAAGCTCGGCTTGTCCGGGTCGGCGCCGTAAAGGGCGAGCGTCTCCTTGTCCTCTTTCTTGAGGTCGGTGAGTTCCGGTGCGGCCGTCTGAAGGCGGCCCGCCATCTCGTAGGCCGCGGTCCGCGTGGCGATCTCGGGATCGCCGACCACCCCGAGGTGCTTCTTGTTCAAGTCGGTGACGAGGTCGAGCGTGTCCTTCTGAAGCTCGGCGTCGAAGCCCGCCGGCGACGACACGTTGAGAATCGGATCGCCCTGATTGCGGAACCGGGTGCCGGTGTAGATCGTGGGGAGGAACCCACTGCTCCAGTTCGCGGCGCCGCCGCTGATCCCGGCCCCGGTGCTCATCACGACGAACGCGGGGAGTTCCTTCGTCTCGCAGCCGAGCCCGTAGACGACCCACGAACCCATGCTCGGCCGTCCCGGCTGGCCGAATCCGGTGTTGAAGAAGATCTGCGCCGGGGCGTGGTTGAACTGGTCCGTGTGGACCGCCTTCAGGATGCAGACGTCGTCAACGACCTTTGCGAAGTGGGGCAGCACCTCGGAAAGCTCGGTGCCGCTCTTACCGTGCCTGGCGAACTTGAACCGCGGCCCCAGAACGGCGGCGTCGGGTCGGATGAACGCGTACCGCTGGCCCTTGATGACCTCCGGCGGCAGCGGCTTGCCTTCGAGCCGCGCGAGTTCGGGCTTGTGGTCAAACAGGTCGAGCTGGCTGGGCGCGCCGGCCATGAACAGGTGAATGACCGCCTTCGCCTTGCCCGCGAAGTGCGGCTTCTTCGGGCTGAGCGGCCCGGCCGGAGTATCGGCCGCGCGGGCGCTGCCCACGAGCAGCGACGCGAGCGCGGCCTTGCCCACGCCGTACCCGCAGTCGCGGAAGAAGTGGCGGCGGGTGATCGCAGCGCGGAGCGCGGAGTACGGAGCGCGGAGTTCAGAAGCGTGATTCACGGTCTTGTCCTTGTTCTCTGTTCGGCGTTGTTTTTCTTCCGTTCCGCACTCCGCACTCTGCGCTACTCCCGGGTGACGAACTCGTCGAGGTTCAGGATCGCCCGCGCCGTCGCGGCCCACGCGGCGCGCTCGACCACGTTCTCGCCCGCGCCGGCGACCGTCTCGGCGCGCTTCGGGTCGGCCGCGAAGCGCCCCTTCTGCGCCGCGTAGAACTTTCCGATCGCGGCCACCTCGTCGGCGGTCGGCGGGCGCACCAGGCACAACCGGAACAGGTACGCCACGCGATCGGACGTGTCGCCGCCGTGCGCGGCCGCCCGCTTCGCGAGTGCCTGGGCCACCTCCACGAGTACCGCGTCGTTGAGCATGGTGAGCGCCTGGAGCGCCGTGTTCGACACCTCGCGCCGCGCGGTGCAGGCCTCGCCGCTGGGGCCATCGAACGTACCGAACATGGCGTAGGGGGCGGTGCGCTTCATGAACGTGTACAGCCCGCGACGGTAGCGGTCCTCGCCGGGGCTGACCTCCCACTTCAGGCCGCCGTAGGTGCCTTCCGTGGTGATGTTGGCCGGCTGCGGCGGGAACACGCTCGGGCCGTACATCTTCGCGGACAGAAGCCCGGCCGCCTTCAGCGCGGAATCGCGGATCTGCTCCGCTTCGAGCCGCACCCGCGGCCCGCGCGCGAGCAACTTGTTCTCGGGGTCCTTCGCGAGCAACTCCGGCGTCACCTTCGCGGATTGCTTGTAGGTCGCGCTCGTGACGATGAGCTTGTGGAGCTTCTTGACCGACCACCCGCGATCGACGAATTCGAGCGCGAGCCAGTCGAGCAGTTCGGGATGCGTGGGCGGTTCGCCCTGATAGCCGAAGTCGTCGAGCGTCCGCACGAGCCCGCGGCCGAAGAACGCGTGCCAGTGGCGGTTCACCGTCACCCGCGCCGTGAGCGGGTTCTCGGGCGACACGAGCCACTTGGCGAACTCCAAACGGTTTTGGGGAGCGACCTTCGCGCCGAACAGCGCCGGCACGCCGGGCTTCACCTCTTCCTTCGGTTGAAGGAACTCGCCGCGGTGGTGGCGGAACGTCGGCCGCAGGTTGTCGGCCGGGCGCTCCTGCATCACGAGCGTCTCGGGGTACGCCGGGAGTTGCTTGCGGAGATTCTCGATTTCATCGCGTGCGGCCTTGAACTCCGGAGCAACGGACATCCAGTAGCGAATGACCGCGTCGGAGCCTCGCGCTCCCACGCGGTCGGGCGGATCACGCGCGAGTACGTCTTCGACCTCCGCCGGGATGTCGCGCGCCTTCACCTCTCCGTCGGCCGTCGTGACCGAAATGCGGAACCGGCCGAGGCTCGCCGCGTAGTGCCGCTCGAAGAGCAGTTCCAGCGTCGCGGCCTTTGCGGTCAGCGGCTTCGCGAGGTTGAATACCGCGGACGACCCGACGCCCGGCTTGCCGCTCCCGCCCCAGCCGGTGTGCGGGTGGCCGTCGAGTGCGGCCTTCGCGGTCAGGTTGCCGCGCGCGTGTGCCTCGGACGCGCCGGCGATCGCGACCGGCTTCCCGTCGACCTTTAAGGTGAATTCGCTGAGGAGGAAATCGCCCTTCGGGCCTTCGTAGTACGCGCGGCCGGGGCCACCCGCGGGCAGCCGCTCGTCGGGGAGCGCCTCGACACGGAACGCGGTGGCGCCCGCAGGCAGGTCGGTGAGCGTGAGCGTGTAAAGGTCGCGCTTCTTCGCGTCGCCACCGGCGAAGACGGAGCCGTCCGGCTGAAGCGCGAGCTTCGTCGCGCCGCCCGCGTCCATCTTCGACGCCTTCAGCGTAATCCACTTCACCGCGCGCTTGCGCTCGGCCGCAACCCACGCCTCGAACGCCTTGCCGTTTTTGTCGGAGGCGATTTCGTCGAGGGCCGGTTGCAGCATCGCAATCTTCGCCTCGATCTCCGCGCGCCGCTTCTCTAACTCCGCGGTCGGCACCGCGAGGTCCGGTTCGTCGGCGTTATTGAGGTACGCGAACAGCCGGAAGTATTCCGTGTGCGAAATCGGGTCGAACTTGTGCGTGTGGCACTGCGCACACCCGAGCGTCAGCCCGAGCCATACGGTCCCGGTCACCGCCACGCGATCCGCCACCGCGTAATAGCGGAACTCCAGCGGGTCGATGCCGCCCTCCTCGTTCAGCATCGTGTTGCGGTGGAAGCCGGTCGCCACCTTCTGACCGACGGTCGCGTTCGGGAGCACGTCGCCGGCGAGTTGCTCCACGGTGAATTGGTCGAACGGCACGTCGGCGTTGAGCGCCCGGACGACCCAGTCGCGGTACGGCCAGATCGAGCGCCGGCGGTCCTTCTCGTAGCCGTTGGTGTCGGCGTAGCGGGCGAGGTCGAGCCACTTCCGCGCCCACCGCTCTCCATATAGAGGGGAAGCGAGCAGTCGGTCGACCAACTTCTCGTAGGCGTCCGGCGCCTTGTCCTTCACGAACGCGTCCACCTCCTCCGGCGTCGGCGGGACGCCGATCAGGTCGAGGTAGACGCGGCGAACGAGGGTGTAGCGGTCGGCTTCGGGCGAAGGCCTCAGTCCGTCCTTTTCCAGTCGCGCGAACACGAACGCGTCGATCGGATTTCGGATCGCGAATTTCGGTTTCGGAACGTCCGCCCGCTTCGGGCGGATGAAGCTCCAGTGCGGGTCGTACTTCGCGCCGGCCGCGACCCACGCCGCGAGCGTCTCCTTCTCCCTCGTGGTCAGCGTGACTTTGGTCGCCGGCGGCGGCATGACCGCGTCCGGGTCGGTCGCGGTGGCCCGGCGCACCAGTTCGCTGTCGCCGGGCTTGCCCAGGGCGGCTTCGGCGCCGTCGCGGGTGTCGAGCCGCAGTTTCGCCTTGCGCGCCGCGTCGTCGGGGCCGTGGCACTTGAAGCACCTGGCCGCGAGGATCGGGCGCACGTCGCGGTTGAAGTCGGGTGCGTCGGCCGCGCCCGCCGGGGCCGAACCCCACGCGACCAGCACGACCGCGACCAACCGCGACAACCCCAGACGCGTCATGGCCGGCCCTCGTAACGAGTGTGCCCGTCAGTTTACATAAGATGAGTCCGCGTCGGAAACGGTTCCGCCGCACGCCCTGCCGCGCCCGTTGCGCGATCCGGCCCGCGGCCACTCCCACCCCTCTCATGAGCGAACAACCAGCCGCCCCCGCGGCGCCCGCGCCCGGGGGGCCGGACGGGGCACATAAACCGCACCACCAGTCGTTCTGGCTGTGGGTCATGTGCCTCACCGGCGTGGACTACTTCTCCACCCTCGGCTACCAGCCCTCCATCGCCTACGAGAACGCCGGGCTGCTCGCCCCGCTCGCGACGGTCGTTCTGGTACTCGTCACCCTCTTCGGCGCGCTGCCCATCTACAGCTACGTGTGCGGCCGCTCGCACGCCGGGCAGGGCTCGATCGGGATGCTCGCCAAGCTCGTCTCCGGCTGGGGCGGGAAGGTCCTCGTGCTCGTCCTGCTCGGTTTCGCGGCCACCGACTTCGTCATCACCAAGACCCTCTCGGCCGCCGACGCCGCGGTCCACCTCATCACCAACCCCCACTGGCCGCTCGCGGTGTCCGACGACGCGGAGAAGACCCGCCAGGGCATCTACGTGACGTCGTTCCTGCTGGTGCTGCTCGGCGCGTCGTTCCTGCGCGGGTTCCGCGAGGTGATCGGGCTGGCGGTCCTCATCGTCGGCGCGTACCTGGTGCTCACCACGGTCGTGGTCGGGGCGGGACTGGTTCACGTCGCCGAGCACCCGGAGCTGTTCAACCAGTTCGCGCACCGCGTTCAGCACGGCGAGTGGTACATCAAGGAGTCCGACCGGCCGCTGGCCGGCACCGGCCTGTTCACGGTCATCGCCATCAGCCTGCTCATCTTCCCGAAATTGGCCCTCGGGCTGTCCGGGTTCGAAACGGGCGTCGCGGTGATGCCGCTGGTGAAGGGCCGGGGGGACGACGACCCGAACGAGCCGAAGGGGCGGATCGCCAACACCCGCAAGCTGCTCCTCACCGCGGCGCTGGTCATGTCCGTGTTCCTGATCTGCTCGTCGGTCGTGGTCGCGTGCCTGATCCCGCCCGCGCACCTCACGAAGGTGGACGCGCACGGGAACGAGCGCGCCGGCGTGACCGACACGGACCTGAAGGCGAAGGACCGGGCCCTGGCCTACATCGCCCACGGCGAGAACCCCGACGGCAGGTTGCTCCCGTTCTTCGGCGAACTGTTCGGCACCCTCTACGACCTTTCGACCGTCGTCATTCTGTGGTTCGCCGGCGCGAGCGCGATGGCCGGGCTGCTCAACCTCGTCCCGCAGTACCTGCCGCGGTACGGCATGGCCCCGGAGTGGGCCAGGGCCGTGCGCCCGCTCGTGCTGCTGTTCACGGTCATCAACCTGGTCGTCACGGTGATTTTCCGGGCGAACGTGGAAGCCCAGGGCGCCGCCTACGCGACCGGCGTTCTCGTTCTCATCACGAGCGCCTGCGTGGCCAGCGTAATCGACGTGTGGCAGAGGCGGGAGGGGCGGTGGTACGCGCGGATTTCGTGTCCGTTTTTGTTCATCACCTTCGTTTTCATCTACACGACCATCGCCAACGTTTATGAAAAACCCGACGGCATCAAGATTGCGGCGTTTTTCATTGTGACGATCCTGGTAACGTCCTTCTGGTCGCGGTGGACACGGAGCCGCGAGCTGCGGTTCGCCGGCTTCCGCATCCCGGACGCGGAATCGCGGCTGATGTGGGACACGATCCGCGACTTCGAGCTGAGCGTGCTGGTGCCCCACCGCCCCGGGCGGCGGAGCCTGGCGAACAAGGAGCAACAGATCCGCCGCGAACACCGCATCCCGCGGGACCTGATGATCGTCTTTGTGGAGGTGCAGTTGGCGGACGCGAGCGAGTTCGTGAACGAACCGGTGTTGCGGGTCACACGGGAGGAAGGGCGTTACGTCATCAAAATCACCGGGGCCGCGTCGATCGCTCATACGCTCGCAGCACTCGCACTGGAAATGGCGAAGGTAGGACGTCCGCCGGAAGTTCACTTTGGGTGGACGGACGACAGTCCGGTTTCTGGGACGCTCGGGTTCCTGTTGTTCGGGGAGGGGAACGTGCCGTGGATGGTGCGCGACTTGATCCGCCGGGCCGAGCCGGACGAGGCCAAACGGCCGCTAATTATTGTTGCGGGAACAGCTTAGGGCAGTTACATTTGCTGCCCGGTCCGGTGCTGCGGATGAACGGCCAAGCTCATTCGCCGTTACAATTATGCAATCTGGGTAAGATGGGAAATCCGGGAAATACAGTGATAAATGACTTGCAACGGGTGTACTGACCGCTTAGTCTTAGCAGGGAATTATATCACTCCAAGCGTGCTGCGCCCGTGTGGATCGGCTCATGGGTCTCTCGCCAGTTCGCTGAAGTGATTTTCTGTCCGGCCTGTTTACCCCCTTTGAGGTGCCTCATGGCCCGTTCCGCTCGCCCCTGGCTCTCGCGCTTTGCGCAGTTGTTCAGGAACGCCAAACAACCCGCACGCGCTGCCAACAAGGTCGCGCGGCTCGCCGTGGAGGCGATGGAAGACCGCGTCGTCCCGGCCAACTTCACTTTCGACACGACTGCCAATACCCTCATCATCACCCTCGCCGCCAACGAGTCGTTGACGGTCACTGACACCGGCGCCAACAACGTCTTTACGGTCACTGGCGGCACCGGCACCTTCACCCAGGTCGGCGGCGACCCGCCGATCTCGAACGCCGGGGGCGTGCTCACTATCGCCCAGGCGGATTTGGTGGGCTCGGTCGTCATCAACAACGCCGGGACTGCAACCACGACGAGTTCGGCCAACTCGGTCACCTTCACCGGTGGGGCTGGCGATACCTTGGCCTCTAACAAAATCATCGTCAGCCTTACCGACTCGGACGGCATGGCGGACGCAGATAACATCGTTCTGAACGGGCTGGCGTTGACGGGCACGGGGGCCGGTAGCACGGTGGCCCTCAGCACGCAAAACGGCGCCATCACCAGCCCGACGGCGCTAGTCGATGTGAACACGGCGGATAACCTCCTGCTGTCTGCCAGCGGTGGGGTCGGCGGTTCTGCGGCGAATGCGAGCGTCTCGACCACGCTAAACGCCGGCGCCACCCTGGCTGCGTCGGGCGGCGCCGGCGGCGTTTTCGTCGCCGACGGTGGTGCTGGCCCTGTATCCATCGGGACGGTTACGCCGGGAACTGTGCTCGGCGTGACGGTGGCCCCGCTGAGCGGCGCGACCGCTACCGCTGGCAATATCGCCATCTCCGCAACCGGCGCGCTGACGGTCGATCAGGCGGTGACGAACACTGGCCCGGCTGCCAACAACGGGGACGTGACCCTGCAGGGCGCTGGCCTCACTGTCAATGCGGCCGTCTCGACGACGGCTGGGAACGTCGCTCTTGGCGCCACCGGCGCCCTGGCTGTTGGTGCGACCGGTTCGGTGGCATCGAGTGGGGGCGGTGCGATCACGCTCGGCGCCACGACGACTGCCACTCTTAACGGGGCGGTTTCCGCCAGCGGCGGCACCGCGACTGCTACAACCGACGCGATCACCGTCACCGCTGCGGCTGGTGTCGTCGTGAATAGCACCGCGTCGGTCGCGGGCAGCACCCGCAACATCCAGGTCAACAGCGGGACCACCGTCAACATGACGGCCGGCGGGCTGACGACGGCCGGCGGGCGGATTACCGTCATCGGCCAGGACTTCGCGAGCACCGGCGGCGCGATCACCACCGGCGGCACGGCCGCGGGTGTCGTCGTGTTCGACTCCCCGAACCCGATCGTCATTGGCGCGCCCGGTATGGGACAGTTCGGTCTGACCGACGCTGACCTCGACCGGGTCACCGCAAGCGTTCTCCGCATCGGCTCGGTTACCCCCATCATAATCGGTGATACGGCTGCGAACGGCGGCGCGCCGGTCACGATCGACCCGGCGAAGGTACCGGTCCTCCAACTGGTCACCACCGGCGCCATCACGGACGGCAACGCGGGTACGGCCGGCGCCGGTACACCGGCCGGGGTGGCTGACCTTACCGTCCAGAGCCTGTCGCTCAAGGCTACCACTATCGGGGCGGGGGGGGCCGATAACGGGATCGACACGGCCGCGACGACTCTTGCGGCCGCCGCGCTCGGCCCCGTCTATATCACGAACACCGGCGACGTGACGCTCGGTACTATCGTCGGCGACCTGTCGCTGCCGGCCGGCACCAACACGATCACCGGCGTGACCAGCACGGCAGCGGGCGTCTTCGTGGCGGCGAACCTCGGCAGCCTGACGGTTAACGCCAACGCGACCCCGACGGTCAGCGCGGGCACGACCGTCTCGTTGGTGGCCGGCAACGACATGACCGTCAACGGCGCGATCATGGCCACCGGCGTCATCAGCCTGGACGTTGACGGCGTGACAACCGACTTCGTCACCATCGGCACCGACGCGACGGACACCGCCGGCGGGACGTTCAACCTTGGTGCTACCGGTGCGATCAACTCGGCAGCAACCGCTCAGATCACTGGTGGTGACGGGGTCGACACGTTCAACGTCCGACCGCAGGTCACGGCGCAGGGCGGTGCGGTGCTGAACGTCGACGGCGGCAACCCGACCACGACGCCGGGTGACGTCCTGAACGTTGACACGACCGGGACCACGTCGACCAACACGCCGGGCGTGCCCGGCGCCGGTACGGTCACGTCCACCGGCGGGCGGCAGGACATCACCTACACCAACATCGAGACCGTCAACCTCAGCACCCCGGTTCCGGTGACGGTGACGGTGACGGCGACCGACGCGACCGCTTCCGAGACGGCGGGCAACCCGGGTACGTTCACGATCACCCGCACCGGCGACACCACGGCGCCGCTGACGGTGAACGTCACCCTGAGCGGGACGGCGACGCTCGGCGGAGCGAACGCCGACTACACGACCACCCCGGCCACCACGATGACGACCTTCACGGTCACCATCCCGGCCGGCCAGGCGTCGACGACCTTCACCATCAACCCGATCGACGACACGACGCAGGAACCTGACGAGACGGTGATCCTCACCGTCAACGCCGGGGCCGGCTACACCGTCGGGACCAACGCGTCGGACACGGTGACGATCCTCGATAACGACACCCCGCCGACGATCACCGTCGCGGCGACCACCGCGAACGCGTCCGAGACCGGCCCGACCCCGGGCGTGTTCACGCTGACCCGCACCGGCGACACCACGGCGACGCTGACGGTGAACGTCACCCTGACGGGGACGGCGACGACCGGGACGGACTACACGACGACCCCGGCGACCACCACCACCGTCACCTTCGCGGCCGGCTCGGCGACCGCGACCGTGACCGTGACCCCGATCGACGACACGGTGGTGGACCCGAACGAGACGGTGATCCTCACCGTCGGGGCCGGCACCGGGTACACCGTCGGAGGCGCCGCGTCCGGCACCGTGACCATCGCCGACAACGACACCGCCTCCCCGCCGGTCTCGCCCCCGCCGCCGGCCTCGCCCCCGCCGCCGGCCTCGCCCCCGACCGCGACCGGCGCGACGGTCAGCGGCGGCAACCTGGTAATCAGCAAGTCCGACGGCACGCAGGCCACGCTGCCGGTCCCGGCGGGTACGGTGGCGAGCGTGATCGGAGACATCAACGGCAACGGCGGCAACGACGTGCTGGTGATCCTCCCCAACGGCACCATCGCCGTTGTCGACGGCATCACCGGGCAGCTCGCCGCGGTGGCCGGGCTGGACTTCAACGGGGACGGGTTCAAGGACGTGCTGTTGATCGCCCC
>JAFKJJ010000245.1 GCA_017306025.1 Planctomycetota bacterium | reverse complement strand
GCGCCTGCGCCGACTTGAACGCCCGGTTCACCGCGGCCGCGTTGTTCCGCAGCACGTAGGCCCCGGACACGATCCCGTTGCCCGGTGCGATCGCGACGTTCAGCCGGTCCTCGGCCACGATCGTCACCGCGCGGCGCTCGAACGCGTCGCCGTTCTGGCGGAACACGAACGCGTCCAGCCCCTCGCGCACGACCGCCTCCGCGGGCAGCACGATGACGTTCGGGACCGACCCGGTGGGGATGCGGAGCCGCACCTGCCGGCCGGGGCGGTACTGCCACGCGAGGTACGTCCGCCCGCCGCGCTCGTACGGCCTCGCCTCGTTGGCCAGCGGCGCGTAAAAGGGGAACGTCCGCGTCGCCGGGTCCGTCTTGCCCACCGACCGGATGACGCTCTTCGTCTCGCCCGCCGAGCGGCCCCGCGCGGCCGGTTCGAGGAAGTCCACCCCGACCGGGCGCCCCTCGCCGGTCGCGTCCACGACGAGCGCGGCCTCGCTCTCGAACGCCTGTCCCTCGATCAGCAGCTCGTGGTGGTCCGACAGCCGCGCCAGGAGCTGACCGGTGGAGACGCCCTGGCCCTGTGAGACCGCGAGCGCCTCCACCTCGAACGCGAACGTCGGGTCGCCCGCCGCGGGACCCGCCGGCGCCGGCACGGCCGGGTGCGTCGCCCGCGGCGCGGCGATCACCAGTTCGGTCACGAAGTCGCCGGCCTCGGCCCGCTTCACCTGCTCCGCGGTCAGGCCGAACAGGAGCAACTGGCGGCGGTGGCCCTCGATCTGCGTCGTCAGCCGCCGCACCCGGTTCTCCTCCTCGGTCAGCTCGAAGCCCGACTTGGTGCCGGCCGCGACGAGCTTCGCGGTCTGGTCGCGCAGGGCGGTCGCGGCGGCCAGGTCCTTCGCGGACCGTGCGAGGTCGGTCTGGGTCGTCTGAACGAACTCGCTGGCGAGTTGCAGGGTGAACAGCGGCGAGCCCGGGCGGACCGCCTCGCCGGGGATGATGTGGACCTTCGACACCACGCCGGACGCGGGCGCCGAGACCGCGCGCCCGCACGCCGGCGCCTCGACGATGACCCCCGGGACCTCGATGACCGTCGGGTAGTCCTCCAACCGCACCTCCTCGGTTCGGAGGCCGAGCCCGCGGGCCGCTTCCGTGCTCAGGAGCACGCCGGGCGGGGCGGCGGGGGCGTGGTCGTCGTGGTGGTGGCCGCTCCCGTGTGCGGCCTCGGGGTCGGCCGAGGGCAGCCAGCGGTCGCGCCGGGTCCACGCGCCGAACCCGGCGGCCGCGACCACCGACACGATCGCGAACGTGCTCAGAACGGTCCGTCGGCGCATCGGGCACCTCACGGGGTCGAAGAACGGGCGTCAGGAAGCGATTGGCGACACAGAACCCGGCGGCGGTGTGGTCCGGTCACTCCGTGACCGGAGGTCTTCGGAATCCCGTCACGGAGTGACCGGACCACACTCACGGACGCGGGTCGGCTGGAAGGGGCCGGCGGAATGTGGTGGAGGTGTGCGCGTGCGCGCAGCGAAACTCGCACCGGTGCCGGTCCCGGAGACGGGTCAGATCGTCAGGGTACAGAGGACGAGATAGAGCGGGCGCTGCGGCCCGGCGGTGGACGGGGGCAACCCCACTGGGAACGAGTGATCGGCCGGAACTTCGAGCACCGCGACGATTTCGACCGGCCCGAGGTCGAGGGCGGCCGCGCCCGGCGCGGGCGGCGCGGGCGCGGGCACGTCCGACAGGTCGACCGCGTCGGCGTCGTGGTCGGTTGCGGCGAAGAGGTCGGCCAGTTCGCAGGCGTGGATGTGCGGGTTTTGTGTGCGGACGGTACGGCCGGGGTGGGTGCAGGCGTGCGCGTGCCCGACCGCCAGCCCCGACTGGAGCAGGACGAGAATCACCAGGAACAGCCGGCAAATCGGCATCGGGCAGATCGTCCTCGGTTCGGCGCCGGGGCGTTTCCCGCGGCGCCTTCGCACATTCTATCAGGCCTTCACCTCGACGGGGCGGCGCTTCCAGCGAAGGAAGTCGCGGACGCCCGCGTAGATCCCGTAGCTCATGAGGACCAGAACCGTGATCGCGATGCCCGCGAAGATGGCGTGTTCGGTCATCCCGTCGGGGTAGTCGCGGCCGTTGATCTCGACCTTGAAGAACGCTTCGGCGTGGTGTGCGAACAGGCTGAGCATGAGTTCGGCTCCGGGTGGGTCCGCGGGCTTCGGCGTGGTGGAACGTTTTCAGTGTCGCGGGCTCGCTCGCCCGCGTCAAGCGGGATCGGCCGCGCCCCCGACGGGTTTCTCATCCGCCAATACCCGCGCCGGTCACGGCCCTTTCACGTCCTTCGGCGCCGGGGGCGGCATCATCACCGGTCCGGCGCCGGGGCCGGGTGGAGCGGGTTGCGGCCCCGGCCACCACTCTTCCAGCAGCAGCCCGGACAGTTCGGCCGCGGCGCGCCACGCCTCGCCGAGCGACCGGTTCAGTTCGAGCCGCGCCTCGGCCGCGGCCCGCTGGGCCTGGATCACCCGCAGGTACTCGAACTGACCGCCCTTGAACGCGGCCAGCGACAGCTTGTACGTCTCCTCGGCGCGCGGGAGTAACTCTTTGCGGTACAGTTCCGCGCGCTCGCGGGCCGCGGCGTAGGTCTGGATCGCCGCCGCGACCCGCGCGGCCAGTTCGTTTTCCGCCTGGCCGACGGCCTGGATCGCCATGCCCAGTTCGGCCTTCGCGGCGCGGATGTTGCCCTGGTTGCGGTTCCACACCGGCACCGGCGCGCTCAGGCCGGCGGTGCCGTCGTAGCTGCGGTTCTCGAACTGCCGGATGAAGCCCGCGTACACGGTGACGTTGGGGATCGGCTCGACCTCCGCCCGGCGCACCGCCGCCTGTGCGCGGTCCACTCCGACGCGGGCCGAGCGCACCTGCGGGTGCGAAAACAGCACCGCCTCGCGCACCGCGTCCGCGTCGTAGTCGGGCAGTCCGTCGAACGACCCCGTCACGGCCGGCGGGATGACCGCCGGGGCGCCCGCGACGGCGGAGAGCCGCCGGTACGCGCCCGGCAACTCGCGCCGCACCGCCTGAAGCTCGGCCCGGAACCGCTCGCGCTCGACTTCGAGTTGGATGTAGTCCAGCCGGGCGATACGCTGGGCGTCCAGGAGCGTTTTCCCGCCGGCGACCGCTTCCTCGGACAGCTTCACCAGTTCGGCGAGGATCTCGGCGCGGCGCTGGAGGGTCAGCGCCTCGTAAAACGCGGCCCGCACCGAGCCGACGACCGCGTACCGCTCCGCGATGAGCTCGAGCGCGGCCTGATCGACCTCGCGGGCCGCGACCGCCTGCGCCAGCGTGAGCTTCCGGCCGGTCACGATGGTCTGCGTGACCCGCGGCGCGGTGATGATGCCGCTGCCGGCAATGCTGGTGCGGTCGCCGATCTCGTCCCAGGCGAACGCGACGTCGGGGTTCGGGTACAGCCCCGCCTGAAGGTGCCGGCCGCGGGCCGCGTCGATGGCGAGTGTCGCCCGCGCGAGCCGCGGGTTGCGCTCGACCGCCAGCCGGATGAAGTCTTCGAGCCCGGCCGGCGTGATCGGCGCAGGTTCGGCGGGCTGGCCGAGGAGGGCGGGCGTTTGGAAGTTGGCGGGCTGAATCGCCGGTGCGGGGCGCGGGCCGGGACCCGGCCGGGAGGGCTGTCGCGCCAGCGCGGCCGGGGGCTGGGGCGCGGTCGAGAACATCGACGGCCCGCCGTCGGGCGTCGCACAGCCCCCGACGAGGCCGAGAAGGGCGGCGACGCGCCGCGCCACACGCGATCGTTTTTTTCGGTGGGTTTCAACCCACATAATGGCTCCCCACGTTTCATCCGCTGTGGGTCGTGCAGACCGCCGGCCGGTCACCCCGCTCTTGAACGCAACGGAGGATGGGTAATCCCCACAACCGTCACAGTCATCGACCGGTTCGGGGGGCCATCTTGACCCGACTCGTGTCGAACAGAAGCGGCCGCGGTTCACTTCACGTAAATCGGGTTCGCGAAGATCCACGGGCGCCATTCGCCGTCGAGTTGGAGCCACGCTTCGAGTCGGTACGCGCCGGCCTCCTTCACCGTGAACTCGAAATCCGCCTTCCCCTCGGACCGCGCGACCTCCTTTCCGTGTTGCAGCAGGCGGACGTACGCGGGCAGTGGGAGCTTCGCGGCCAACTTGAGACCGTCGACCTGCTTTACCTCGTCCCCCATGCTCGCAGTCGGCTTGCCGTCAGCGCCGATAGCCTCGAAGCGGAAGCCGGTCGCGTCGCACATCCACTCGTGGGCCACGTACGCGCGGCCCGCCTTCAGCGCGGATCGGATCGCAGCTTCGTCCAGCTTTTCGGCGAGCACGTGGGTGCTGGAGTTGCGGAACGAGCGGTAATACGGGTCGAAGTCCAGCTTCGCGAGGACGTCGCCCGGCTTGCGGCCCTTCGTCATCTCTTTGATGCCGGGACGGACGTCGGCGGTGATCTTCCGCATCTTGTCGTCCGCGTCCACGTTGGTACCGATGAGCACCGTTTCCGCGTCGACCATCTTCACGATGAAGATCTGGTTGTGGTGGCAGTCGTTGGCCGCGACGCCCGTGAGGCGCTTCCGCCTGGTGCCCTCGTCCCACTTGTTCAGATAGACGTCCGGGTAGTCACATTGAAATGCCAGCACAGCATCCGGATAGAGCCGCAGGGCTTTCTCCAGGTCGGCCAGCTTCTTGGGGTCGGTCAGCATGAACGCGAGCGACAGGAGCGACGCCTTGTCGCGCTTCGCATCCCAGTGGCGGTTGTAGATCTCCAGCCCGGTCAGCCCATCTACGGGGTGATCCTTTCGTTCTTCGATGTGCGAGAGGAAGATCAGGCCGTCGTCGACGTTGACCGTGTTGACGAAGTCGGCCCCCTTCAGGTCCATACGCTTCATGATGGACTTCTGGGGGTAGGCGAGGAAGCCGTGGACCTCCGCGCCGGGGATGAACAGCACGCCGTCCTTGAGCCCGCGCCAGCGGCCGTCGATGAAGTCGGTCGGCGGGCGGTAGTGGTCGGTGAGCAGGATCGCGTGGACACCGGCCCTTTTGGCGTCGGCCAGCATCTCCTTCAGGGTGCCGCCGGTGTGGTCCGAGTCTTCGGCATGTGCGTGCAGGATGCACCGATAATCGGTGAGCCCCGGCCGCGGCGGAACGTCGGTCCGCTGCGACCGGAGCTTTTCGACGTCCGCGTGAGCGGCCGCGAGGTGTTCGAGCGAGAGCCGTTCGAGGTTGGAGTGTTTGCGCGCCGGCGGGTCGGCGGCCGGTCCCACGGAGGCGAATAGCGCACACACCAGGAGAGAAGCGGCAAACCCGGTCGTCGTTTTCATGTGCGATCCCGCTTTGTTCACTGACGGAGAGTCCGACGCCGCGGCCGTCGCGTGTCGGGTTTCACGACGTCCCGAACGGGACCGACCGTGTTGTGCCGTTCCCGTGAAGCGGCTCCAAGTCTTTTCGTAGGCGGGCGTTGTGGTAATCGCGCGGAATTATTCGGTGAATGGCGCGAGTCGTGCTTTTAACGAATGGCGTTGACGACGCACGAGCCAAACAATCGCCCGTCGCCCACCTTGCTTCGCCCAGAAATCGCCCTCGCCCATCGCCCAGGTTCGCCCTGCAAGGAGTCGCCCAGGTTCGGTCGTCGTCTGTCGCCCGAAGTCGCCCATCGCTCATCGCCCAACGATGACCCGGCCCTGCCCAGGCCGGGTTTCGTTATTTGTCCGCCCCGCTCAGGCTCGCCTTGCGGACGGAGAAGTGGTCGTCGCCAGAAAACACCAGGTGCAACGTCCGGCCGTCGGCGCTCATCCACTTCGTCGGGAAGCTGGCGGTCTCACCGGGGCCGGCGTCCCATTTCTCGGTGAAGAACGCCGTCGTCCACGGTCCCCACGGTTCGGGAGCGTCATAAATGGCGAACCCGCCTTCGAATCGCGTGTCGGCCTTCTTGCCGTTCGTGTCCGGAAGGATCTGCACCCACAGATAGCGCTTCAGCGCGGCGTTGTAGGTGATGCCGGAGCGGTAACAGCGGCTGGTATGTGTGAACACCGCGCCGCGCTCGCCGATCGTCTTGATCCACGCCGGCTGATTGCTGACGTCGAGCCCCTTGAAGAACTCGTATGCGGACCGCTCCGCGATCTTCCCTTTGGGTACGCGGGCGAGCACCATCCGGTCCGCGGGCTGATAGGCGCTGTCTGCGTCGTGTGAGTAGACGTAGACGAACTCGTCGCGTGCCCCGTCGTAGTTCTTGCCGAAGTTGAGGAACGTCGGGCAGCCGAAACTCGTCGTGAACTTCCACCCGGCCCACTCCCACGTCTTGCCGTGGTCCTTCGACCACGCGAGTTGCGAGTTGCCCGCGTTCCGCGTCAGCATGTAGAGCACGCCATCGACCACGAGCGTTCCGCTGGCCTTCTTGCCGTCCTTCCCGTATCCGCGGTTCTCCGCGGTCGGCGCGCGGACGTTCACGCCGGTGAACTTGTCTGGTTCGCCTTCGACGCGGGCGATGCCCAGACCGAGCTTCTCCGGAACGAACGGTTCGAAGCCGTTGCCGTCGCCGTAGGCGGTGTACTGGTGATCGTCGTCGGCCCACGTCAGCGGCCAGTTGTCGCTTCCTTTTGCCTTGCGGACGATGGCGTCCTTCGGTGCCCACTCGATGCCCGTGATGACGCGGCTCGGCGGGTACGGCGCGCGGGTCGGGGCGCGGTCCGTGACGGCTTCCACCAGCGGCTTGAAGAGCACGTTCGCCCGCGGGTCATGGAACTCCTCGAACACGTCTTTCGGGTTGAGCTTTTTCAGTTCGTCGGCCGTGAAGAGAGCGTCGCCGTTGCGGACCATAATCAGCTTGAGGCTCGGCACCACGAGCAGCACCTGGTCGCCGGCCCCGGCGCCCCACACGGCGTCTTTGGGGAGCCAGTCGTATCGGCGGCCGCCGTTGGTCCACCAGCCCATGCCGCAGTGGCCGGGCAGCCCGGCGTCGTGGGCGATTTGCTCGACCGCGTCGCGACTCAGGACGCGCCGGCCGTCCCAGTCGCCCTCGCGGAGCACCAGTCGACCGATGCGCGCTGCGGCCCGCGGAGTATAAGCCGCGCCGCCCCACGACCCGACGAGCGACAATCCGTTCACGGTGTACGTCTTGCCATAGCCGGCGGACCACTCGGCATCCGGCACGCCGATCGGCTTCATGACGCGCTCCTTGAGCAGCGCGCGGACGTCGCGGTGCTTCGCGTCCTTGATCGAAGCCGTCACGCAGTACGTGAGCAGGGCGATACCGGGGTTGCTGTACTGAAAGTCCTTCCCCGGCTCGAAGAGCATCGGCGTCTTGTCGCGCGCGATGGTGAACGGGTCGTTGGGCGGGTCGCGGCGCTTCCAGAACTCCCCCTTCCAGCCCGGCTGGTCCTCGTTCTTGGCCCCGCGCGTGACGGAATCGGCCAACCCGGAGGTGTGTGAGCCGAGTTGACGAACGGTGATCTTGGATTTCTTCGGGTCGTCCTTCCATTCCGGGATGAACTTCGCAGCCGGATCGTCGAGCGCGATGAGCTTGTCATTGACGGCGACGCCCAGCGACAGCCCACCCACGAGCGCCTTGGCCAGTGACGCGGTACCCTGTTTGGTGCCCGCGGTGACGCCCTCCGCGTACCACTCGTAAACGATCTGATCGTTGCGGACGACCAGGAGCGCCCGGGTTCGTCGCTTGGCGAGCGCGTCCTTGAGGGCGTCGAGCTTCTCGCCGGACATGCTCTGACTTTCGGGCGCGGCCTTTTGCCATTCAAACGGCTGCGCCGACACCGGCCCGCCGAGGTACAGAAGGACCACCGCCGCCGCCATCATTGATCGCATGATTTGATATCCGTCGGGCGACGGCCTTCCATCGAACGCTCAACGTAGCCGACCGCCGCGAAATTCGCAACGCCCCGCGCGCCGAAGGGCGCGTTGAGCGCCAGTCTATCGGGTAGAACACTCCCACAGGCGGAGGGCACCAATGACCACCACGAGCTGACTGGCGCGGATCGCCCGCGGGCCGGCCGTTCTTGCCGACTCCGGGAACAGTAGCGATTCCAAACACCGATATTTCATCTGCAAGATGCGATCGGCTTACGCCGTAGTCAGTAGACCGAGTGAAGCCGTTCGCCGGTCATCGTCTGATGTGTAGCGAACGTTTTGACCGGTGATAGCATCGGGTTCACTCCAGGAGGTCCGGCCCGTGCCCAGCTCGGCCGAAACCCGCTCGCCCCGCGCCCCGGCGACCGCGAACCACGCGGCGGACGGCGCGACCCCCAGTTATCCGCGGCGCCGCGCCCGGACGCCGGAACAGGTCACGCCACGGGCGGGGGGAGGCGATGAGTTCCCGGCGATCCCCTGTTATGAGGTCCTCGGCAAGCTCGGTCAGGGCGGGATGGGGGCCGTCTACCGCGCCCGGCAACGCAGCCTCGGCCGCGAGGTGGCCATCAAGACGCTCATCGAGCCGACCACGTCGCCCGCGATCCTGGCGCGGTTCTGGGCCGAGGCCGAGGTGATGGCCGAAGTCAAACACCCCAACGTGGTGCAGGTGATCGAGCTCGGCGTCCACGCGGGCAAGCCCTTCACGGTCATGGAGTTCGTCGCCGGCGGCTCGCTCGCGGACCGGCTCCGCGCCCGGGGCCAACTTTCCCCGACGGAGGCCGCGCGACTGATGGAGCGGGTGGCCCGTGGGGTGGCCGCGGCGCACGAGTTGGGCGTCGTCCACCGGGACCTCAAGCCGGGGAACGTGCTGATGGACGGCGACAACCCCAAGGTCGCGGACTTCGGCCTCGCCAAGCGCCGGTCGCACGACCTGACCCAGACGGCCGCGCTGATGGGCACGCCGGCGTACATGGCCCCGGAGCAGGCCGCCGCCCGGGCCAAGTTCGTCGGCCCGACGGCCGACGTGTGGGCCCTGGGCGTCATGCTCTACGAGTGCGTCTCGGGCGCACGCCCGTTCGTCGGCGAAACGGTGCTCGACGTGCTCGCCAAGATCGCCGACGAGAACCCGCCGGCCCTGCCGGCGCTCGTCGGCGGGGTGCCCCGTGACCTGCAGACGATCGTGGCCAAGTGCCTGTCGAAGGAGCCGGAACTCCGCTACCCCACGGCGAAGGAGCTTGCCGACGACCTGTCACGGTTTCTCAGCGGCGAGCCGATCGCGGCCCGCCCGCTGGGGGCGGCCGAGCGGCTGGCGCGGTGGGTGCGGCGCAAGCCGACCGCGGCCGCGGCTTACGGGTTCTCGGCCCTGGCCGTGGCGCTGGCTTTGGTCGTGTTCGTGGTGGCCGGGCTCTGGCGCGGAGCCGAAGAGGCGCGGGACCAGGCCATCAAACAGGAGGGCATTGCGGATGACGCGAAGAATGAGGCGCTGAGCTTGAAAATAGTGGCCGAGAGGGCTCTGGTTAATGAGGCCGCGTTAAAGGCGCAAGTGCAGGTGGAGCGCGACAAGCTCGCCGTGCTTGAGTACGGGCGCACGCTCCAGGTCGCCCACCAGGAATGCCGCGAAAACAACGTCCGGAGCGCGGGGGCGCTGATCGAGGGCACGGACCCGCGCTTGCGCGGCTGGGAATGGCACTACGTCCATCGACTCTGTAACGGTTCGCTCCTTACCCTCCGGGGGCACAAGTTCGCCGTGCAGTCCGTGAGCTTCAGCCCGGACGGGGCGCGGGTGGTGACCGGCAGTTGGGACCGGACGGCGAAGGTGTGGGACGCGAAGACCGGCACCGAACTGCTCACCCTCAAGGGACATACGGACGCCGTATTGTCCGCGTGCTTCAGCACCGACGGGGCGCGGATCGTCACCGCCGGTAACGACCGGACGGCGAAGGTGTGGGATGCGCACACCGGCACCGAACTCCTCACCCTCAAGGGGCACGGGTCCGTCGTGTATTCCGCGTGCTTCAGCACCGACGGTGCCCGGATCGTCACCGGCGGTCGCGACAAGACGGCGAAGGTGTGGGACGCGGGGGCCGGCACCGAGCTCTTCACCCTCAAGGGACATGCGGACGTCGTGCAGTCCGCGAGCTTCAACCCCGACGGGACCCGGATCGTCACGGCCGGTGGCGACGGGACGGCGAAGGTGTGGGACGCGAACACCGGGGCCGAACTGCTCACTTTCAAGGGGCACACGCAGTACGTATGGTCCGCGCGCTTCAGCCCGGACGGGGCGCGGGTGGTGACCGGCAGTTGGGACCGGACGGCGAAGGTGTGGAACGCGAACACCGGGGCCGAACTGCTCACCCTCAAGGGACATGCGGACGCCGTGTGGTCCGTGTGCTTCAGCCCCGACGGCACCCGGATCGTCACGGCCGGTAACGACCGGACGGCCCGGGTGTGGGACGCGGGAACCGGAGCCGAGCTCCTCACTCCCAAGGGGCACTCGGACCACGTGATGTCCGCGTGCTTCAGCCCCGACGGGACCCGGATCGCCACGGCCTGCGGCGACGAGACGGCGCGGGTGTGGGACGCGGGGACCGGTGCCGAGTTCCGCACCCTCAAGGGGCACGCGGATCACGTGTACTCTGCGGGCTTCAGCCCGGACGGGGCGCGGGTGGTGACCGGCAGTTGGGACGAGACGGCGAAGGTGTGGGACGCGGTGACCGGTACCGAGCTGCTCACCCTCAAGGGGCACGAGTCCGTCGTGTATTCCGCGTGCTTCAGCCCCGACGGCACCCGGGTTCTCACCGGCAGTTTGGACCGGACGGCGCGGGTGTGGGACGCGAGGACCGGCACCGAACTGCTGACCCTCAAGGGGCACGCGCAACAC
>JAFKJJ010000244.1:5998-31230 GCA_017306025.1 Planctomycetota bacterium | reverse complement strand
TTCCCCTGGGACCGCGGCCGTCCCGTCCGCCTCCGTCCGCCCTTCGGATCGCGTCCGCGGGGTTCCGTACCGCGACCCGGCGCGTGTCGCAGCGGGCAAGATGCCCGCGGTCCCAGGAAAAGACGAGAGCCGCTCTACTCCTTCGTCTTGCTCTCCGTCGAAGGTTATTCCGCCGATCGCAGGTCTTTCAGGTTCTCCTCCAGCGCTGCAATCTGCTTTTCGATGTCGCTCGCCAGCTCGCGCTGCTGCTGCACCACCTCCGGCGGCGCCCCCGACACGAACTTCTCGTTGGCGAGCTTCGCCCGGGTGCCTTCGAGCGACTTACGCTTGTCGGTCAGTTGCTTCTCCAATCGCTTCAGTTCAGCGCTGACGTCAATCAATCCCACGAGCGACACGTAGGCTTCAAATTCCGGTTTCACCAGGCCGCCGGCCTGTTTGGGCTTGGCCGTGTTCGGACCCGCCGTGAGGTTCGCGATTCCCGCGAGCGGACCGATGAACGCCGCCAGCGCGTTGAAGTCGGCCGCGACCGCGGGCGAGCACTTCACGCTCACGTCGAGGCGCGTCTTGTCGTCCACCTGGTAGCGGTTGCGGATCTCGCGCACCCCGCGCACGAGTTCCTGCATCCGCGCGAACCGCGCTTCCACCTCCGAATTGATCCACCCCTCGGGGTACGACGGCCACCGCGCGATGGCAGCGCTTTCTTCGGCCTTCGACGGTGCGGGTAGCCCGCGTTCCGGCGCGGCCTCGTTGAGCGCCTGCCAGAGCGATTCCGCCACGAAGGGCATCACGGGCTGCACGAGCCGTAGGATGCCGTCGAGCACGCCCGCGAGCACGCGCTGGGCCGTCGGCCGTGCCGCGGCGTCCTTGAGGCGCCCCTTCGACATCTCGATGTACCAGTCGCAGAATTCGCTCCATACGAAGTCGTACACGAGCCGCGCCACGTCGCTGAAGCGGTAGCCCTCAAGGGCGGCCGTGACGGCGCGTGTGGTGGTCGCGAGCCGCGACAGCAGCCAGCGGTCTTCCGTCGGAAGCTCCTCCAACTTCATCGGGCCGGGGGTGTAGCCGTCGAGGTTCATGAGGAGGAACCGCGTCGCGTTCCACATCTTGTTGGCGAAGTTCCGACCTTCCTCGAACCGGTCGGAGGCCTGTCGCGCCGTCGGCAACTCCGGATCGGGTTCGGGCCACGGACCGCCCGGTCGGAACGCCTTCCCGCAGGTGATGCCTTTCGCCTTATCACCGGGGCACGTCAGCTTCTTCGTGCGCATCGACTGGTGCTCCTGCTTCTGCGGGATCATCGTTCCGCAGTGCGGGCACACGTTGGACACCGGCATCCGCGCGTCTTGGTTCTCGGTGGCCATCTTCACCATCGTGTACCGCATCGCATCGGTGCCGTAGAGGTCGATGATGTCGAGCGGGTCCACCCCGTTGCCCTTCGTCTTGCTCATGCCCTCGCCAAAGCCGTCGAGGATTTTCGGGTGGATGTACACGTCGCGGAACGGGATGTCGCCCACGTTGTAAAGCCCGGTGAGTACCATCCGCGCCACCCACAGCGTGATGATGTCGCGGCTCGTCACGAGGGTGCTGGTGGGGTAGTAGTAGCGCAGCGCGTCCCAGTTGGCCGGCGCGCGGCCGGGCTTCTCCTCCGGCAGCGCCGGCCCCGGCCATCCGAGCGTACTGTGCGGCCACAGCGCGGACGAGAACCACGTGTCGAGCACGTCGTCGGACTGAGTGAAGCCCAGTGATTCGAGCCTCGCAATCGTGGGCGGGTCGTCGGCCTTCAGGCACAGGTGCAAAGTGAGGCTGCCCTCCTGACCCTGCGAAGCCACACGCTCGCGGTCGAGCCACTGGTGCGCCCCGTCGAAGTCCCATACGAGGGCGGCCTCGAAGGCGCGGTTGCTAGGGAACGTCTTCGACCACACGGGGATGCGGTGCCCCCACCACAGTTGCCGGCTGATGCACCAGTCGCGCTTCTCGGTCAGCCAGTCGAGGTACGACCGCGCGTAGCGCTCCGGGAAGAACTTCACCTTGCCCGACGTCACCGCGTCCATCGTCATTTGCGCGAGGCCCGGCTTGCTGTCCTCGCGGTCGCCCATCTTCACGAACCACTGGTCCGACAGGTACGGCTCGATCGGCGTCTTGCTGCGGTCGCTGTACGGCATCGGCACCATGCGCTCGGATTTGTCCACGTACAGCCCGAGTTCCTTCATCTTCTCCGTTACGGCTTCGCGGGCTTTGTAGCGGTCCATCCCCTTGTATTCGCCGCCGGCCTCGTTGATCGTGCCGTCCGGGTTGAGGATGTTGATGATCCCGATCTCGGGGTGCCGCTGCCAGCAGGCGTAGTCGTTCGGGTCGTGCGCGGGCGTCACCTTCACGCAACCGGTACCGAGTTCGGGGTCGGCGAGTTGACCGTCGGCGATGATGGGAATCTTCCGGCCCGTGTGCGGTTGAAGCACGAGCTTGCCGACGAGCGCCTTGTATCGCTCGTCACTCGGATGCACGCACACCGCGGTATCGCCCAGCATCGTTTCCGGGCGCGTGGTGCTGAACGAGATGAACGTGTCCGGCATCCCGTCCACGGGGTACTTGAACGTCCAGAAACCGCTTTTCGTTTCTTCCGTGTACGTCTCGTCGTCGGCCACGGACGTCTGGAGGTGCGTGTCCCAGTTCACGAGCCGCTTGCCGCGGTAAATGTAGCCGTCGCGGAACATGCGGAAGAACGTTTCGCGCACCGCCCGCGCGCACACGGGGTCGAGCGTGAACCGCGTGCGCCGCCAGTCGCAACTCGCCCCGAGTTCGCGGAGCTGGCCGAGAATGCGGGCCTCGTACTTGTCCTTCCACTCCCAGATTCGCTTCACCAGGGCGTCGCGGCCGAGGTCGTGGCGCGTCTTCTTCTCCTGCTGGAACACGAGTCGTTCCACCACCGATTGCGTGGCGATGCCCGCGTGGTCGGTGCCCGGCATCCACAGCGCGTTGAAGCCCTGCATGCGCCGCCAGCGGATGAGCACGTCCTGGAGGGTGTTGTTGAGCGCGTGGCCCATGTGCAGCGCGCCGGTCACGTTCGGTGGCGGGATCACGATCGTGTACGGCTTCTTCGACGCGTCCGGCTCGCTGTGGAAGTAGCCGCGCTCTTCCCAGAACGACAGCCACTTCTCCTGTGCCGCCTTCGGGTCGTAAGCCTTCGGAAGTTCGGTCGCCATGATCGTTATTTCCCCTGCCGTTCAAAGTAGCAGGCACACTCCGTGTGCCGTTGCTGTGATGTTNCACTCCGTGTGCCGTTGCTGTGATGTTGCGACGGCACGCGGAGTGCGCCTGCTACTTTGGTTGCTGTTCCTGGCGTGTCGCGACGGCACACGGAGTGTGCCTGCTACTTTGAAGGCCCCTGTTCCGCGTCCTTGAACAGTTTGTATTCGATCGAATCACACAACGCGAGCCACGAGGCCTCGATCACGTTCTCGCTGACGCCCACGGTGCCCCACACGTCGGTTCCGTCGCGCGACTCGATCACCACGCGCACGCGGGCCGCCGTGCCCTCTTTCGAGTTCACCACCCGCACCTTGTAGTCCACCAGTTGCATGTCGTTGAGCCGCGGGAAGAGCGGGACCAGCGCCTTCCGCAGCGCGCCGTCGATCGCGTTCACCGGGCCGTCGCCCTCGCTCACCGTGTGCTGAACGCCGTCGCCCACCCGCACCTTTACCGTCGCCTCGGTGGTGGGCGCGCCGTCGGTGCCGGCCTCGATGTTGACCCGGTACGCGAGCCGCTCGAACCACGGCTTGTACAGCCCGGTCGCCTTCTTGACCAGAAGGTCGAACGACGCCTCGGCCGCTTCAAATTCGTAGCCCGCGTGCTCCAGGTCCTGCACCGCGTTGAGGATCTTCGTCATGAGCGCCTTGTCGTGGCTCACCTGGTACTTCGTCGTCTTCGTGAGGATGGTCGAGTGCCCCGACAGTTCCGAAACCAGAATCCGGCGCTCGTTGCCGACCGCCTCCGGCCGGATGTGCTCGTAGGTGGTCGGGTCCTTCGCGACCGCGTGCGTGTGCATGCCCCCCTTGTGGGCGAACGCGCTCTGGCCCACGAACGGCTGGCCGTTGCGGAAGTTCATGTTGGCCAGTTCGTACACGTAGCGCGACGTTTCCGTGAGCCGTTCGAGGCTGCCGGGCTTCAGCACGCCGTAGCCGTACTTGAGCGCGAGGTTTGCGATCACGCTGACGAGGTCGACGTTGCCGCACCGCTCGCCGATCCCGTTCATGGTGCCCTGAACCTGCGTCGCCCCGCTCCGCACTGCGGCCAGCGAGTTCGCCACGGCCAGTTCGCAGTCGTTGTGGCAGTGGATGCCCACGTCGCAGGAGAGTTCGCGCCGGACCGCCGACACCACTTCCGCGATGCGCTCCGGCATCGTGCCGCCGTTGGTGTCGCAGAGGACGACGGCGCTCGCTCCGGCGGTCGCGGCCGCCCGGAGCGTCTGGAGGGCGTACTCCGGGTTCGCACGGTAACCGTCGAAGAAGTGTTCCGCGTCGTAGAACACCTCACGGCCCTGGCTCTTGCAGTACGCTACTGAGTCGGCGATCATCTTCAGGTTTTCGTCCAGTGTCGTGCCGAGCACGTCCGTGACGTGGAAGTCCCACGTCTTGCCCACGATCGTCACGACCGGCGTCTTCGCGTCGAGCAGAGCCTTCAGGCACGTGTCGGTCTCAGCGGGCGCGTTCTTGCGCCGCGTCATGCCGAACGCGCACACCTTCGCGCGCGTCAGCGGCAGTTCCCGCACCGCCTGGAAGTACTCAAAGTCCTTCGGGTTCGACAGCGGATAGCCGCCCTCGATGTAATCGACCCCGATCTCGTCGAGCCGGCGCGTGAGCAAGAGCTTGTCTTGCAGGGAGAAGTTGACGCCCTCGCCCTGGCTCCCGTCGCGGAGCGTCGTGTCGTAGATGGCAACGCGGCTCATGCGGCCTCGCGTGGGAAAGAAAAAACCCCGAAGCGTGTGCTCCGGGGTCGTCGCGGCTGTAGATCGGCCGACCCCGCTTACCCGGTGGTAATGACAACGATTACGCCGATCACGGCGGTAATCGCGGCGGGAGTCACGACAAGGGTCGGCACGGTTTCGGTTCCTTCGAGACAAGATAAACTGTACGCCGCACGCCCCGGGAGTCAAGCGTCTCTCCCGCGAGACACCCGGGCACCGCGACGGGTTCGTTCACTTCTCCGTCACGGTGATCTTCACCGGTTCGCTCTTCAGCGCCGCGCCCTTTCGGCCGCCCGCGTCGGAGAGCGTGTACTTCGCGGACAGCTTATACTCGCCCGGTCCCGTCCAGTAGACGTTCCGCGCCGCACCGCGAAGGCCGTCCGCGAGAACCTTCACGGGAATTTCGTGCGTCTTGCCGGCGCCGAGCGTCACCGCCTTCGGCAGTTTGAAGTCGGCGGTGAACGCCAGACCGCTGTTCAGAGTTACCGCCCCGGCGCCGCCGGTCAACTCGAACGTGTAGGTGTTCGGGTCGCCGCCCACGTAGATCGTCACGTCTTCCTTCGTGGTGTTGGTCAGCATTAGCACCAGATCGACCGCCGGCGGCTTGGGCGGCGTGACCGGCTTGCCGCCCTTCTGCTGATCGGCGATGCCTTCCAGGTACTTCTTGTACTCCGTGGGCGTCTTGCCCCCGCCGTCGAACTTGTACTCGTCGGTCTTCGCGACGAGCGTGAGCGTGACCGGCCCGGCCGGCTTTTTGTCTTCGGCCCGGGCCGCGGTCGCGGAGTGGAAATCGGGCGACACACATTCAGACGGCGCCCGCTGGCCGGGAGTTTGCGTCACGCGAGCGCGACGAACGGTTCGCAGACGACGTGCCGCAGGCCCCATCGCTCGTCGTCGCGGGCGGGGAAGTCGCTGCGGAAGTGCGTGCCGCGCGACTCGTCGCGGGCCAGCGCCGAGGCCACCATCAGCCGCGCGATGGTCAGCAAATTCTGGAGCTCCCAGCCGGAGCGGCCGTCGAACTCGCGCGACAGCGCGTAGCGGCACCAGAACCGCAAATCTTCCTTCGCTTCGAGCATCCGCGTGCGATCGCGGACGATGCCCAACTTCCGCACCATCAGGCTGCGGAGCGACGCGTTCAGGTCGGCGACGTCGAGCCGCGCGTCCTCTTCCGCGGGCGGGATCGCCGACGGCAAGGGAAGGGCGGTCATCTCGCGGGGCATCTTCCGGACCGCCTCGGCCGCTCCGCGCCCGCAGAGGGTGCCGTACACGAGCCCTTCGACGAGGCTGTTTGACGCGAGCCGGTTCGCACCGTGTAACCCGCTCGACGTCACCTCGCCCGCGGCCCACAGCCCCGGTACGGTCGTGCGGCCCTGCGTGTCGACGGTCACGCCGCCGACCATGTAGTGCGCGCCCGGCCGCACCGGTATCCGATCTTTCGTGATGTCCAGCCCGAAGCTCTTGCACACGCGGTTGATGCCGGGGAACCGGCGCAAGGCGAGTTCCGGGGGGAGGTGCGACAGGTCGAGGTAGACGTTGGGGTGCTGCGTGCGCTCCATCGTGCGGAAGATGGCGCGGGCCACGACGTCGCGCGGGGCCAGTTCGGCCCGCGGGTCGGCCGCGGGCATGAACCGCTCGCCGTTGACGTCGCGCAGGTACGCGCCCTCTCCCCGAACTGCTTCGCTGATGAGATACCGCGCCGACCCCGCGACGTAGAGGACGGTGGGGTGGAACTGCATGAACTCCATGTCCCGGAGTTCGGCGCCGGCGCGGTACGCGGCGGCCATCCCGTCGCCGGTCGCCACCGGCGGGTTGGTCGTCTCGCGGTACACCATCCCGCACCCGCCCGACGCCAGGATCACCTGCTTCGCCCAGATCAAGAGCTTTCCCGTGCCGTTCCGGGCGACCACCGCGCCGCAGCACGCGCCCTCGTGCGTGAGCAGATCGACCGTGAACGTGTCGTCCCAGAGCCGGATGTTCGCCCGGGTGCGGGCGTAGGCGATGGTCGCGCGCATCATCTCGAAACCGGTCGCGTCGCCGAGCGCGTGAACGATGCGCCGGTGACTGTGCCCGCCCTCGCGGGTGAGCGCGAGCTGGCCGTTCTCCTCGTCGAACTTCGTGCCGAACTCGATCAACTTCTCGATCTGGTGCGGGGCCTCGTGAACGACCATCTCGACCACCGCGCGGTCGCAGAGGCCGTCGCCGGCGACGAGCGTGTCCTCGACGTGGTTCTCGAACGTGTCCTCGGGCGCGCGCACGCCCGCGATGCCGCCCTGCGCGTACGAGCTGTTGCTCTCGGTCACGCGGTCCTTCGTGACGACGAGTACCGAGAGGTCCGGGGGCACCTCGAGCGCGGCGCGGAGCCCGGCGATACCGGCACCGACGATCAGGACGTCCGTGAAGCGGTGGAGGGTGTCGCGGGCGTCGAAGGAGACGAGGTAGCGGTTCGCGGCGGACATGACGGACCCAGGGAGGGGAGTTCCCGTCAGCGTATCAGGTTGGCGGCGAAGTGATTAGAGCGCGACCGGGCGCGAAAGCGACGAGCCGAGGGCCGGCGCCCGGTCGCGCCGGCCCTCGGCTCGTCACTTTCGAAGCGAACGGAACCTTTACGGCATCTTCATCAGCGCTTCTTGAGCGCCTCCTCGAACCGGCGTTTGGCGTCCTCGAAGCCCGGCGGCGCGGCGGTCGGCCCGCCGATTCCGGCCCCCGTCCCCCCGGGACCCGTACCGCCCTCGACCCTGGCGCCACCCCCCGCCTTGATCGAGGGATCGGACGGGTCCTTCGGCGTGGGCGCGGTCGGCCGCGCGCGGTCCCTCTTCACCTCGTCGCGCAACCGCTCGACGTGGTCCTTGTAGTCCTTGAGGAACTTGTCGTACTCGGCGTCGGTCCAGCCCTTCTTGTCCTTGAGCCGCTTCCGGTTCTCCTCGTTCTGGAACTGCTCCAGCATCAACTCGGCGGTCCGGAGCTTCTCCTGCTTGGCCGTCATCGGCCCCTTCGCCTCCGTGCCCCGGCCCAGCCCCTGCTGCCACTCCTTCAGTTGCTGGCGCACCTTGTCCGCGGACTGCGCGTCGTTGAGGTTCTCGTTCTTCAGCAGGTCTTCGAGCTGCTTGCGCTTCTCCTCGCCGAGCTTGTCGTCGAGGTCCTTCTGCGCCTGCTTGCGCTTGCCCTCGTCCTTCGACTGAAGGTCCTGCGCCTTCTTCATCAGGTCGTTGAGTTCCTCCGGCGTCGGCTCCTTGCCCTTCGGCTCGCCCGTGTCGTCCTTTTTGCCGCCCGGCTCCTTGCCCTTTGGTTCGCCCGGCTCGTCCTTCTTGCCGCCCGGCTGCTTGTCGAACTCTTTCTTGAAGTCGTCGATCTTCTTCCGCGCGGCGTCCTGCCGGTCCTTGTCGCCGGACTTGAGGTCCTCCATCATCTGCTCGACCTCTTTGCGCTTCTGCTCGCCGATCATCTTGTCGAGCTTCTCCTGCGCGGCCCGCTTCTTGTTCGGGTCGGGGCTCTGCAGGTCGTTGACCGCGTTCTCGATCTCCCGCTTCTGCTCGTCGGTCAGCTTCGGCTTCGGCGGACCTTCCTTCTTGGGCGGCTCGTTCGGCCCCTTCTCGCTCGCGCCGTCCGTACCGTCTTTGCCGTCCTTCTTCGCTCGCTCGACCGCGTCCCTGACCTTTTTCTCGGCGTCGGTGCGCGTCTTCTCGTCCGGCGACTTGAGGTCGTTGGCGAGCTTTTCCAGCTCCTTGCGCTTGTCCTGGCCGACGGCCTTGTCGAGCTTCTCGCGGGCGTCCTGCTTCTTCTGCTCGTCGTTGCCGGCGAGGTCGCGCGCGGCCTGTTCGAGCTCGCGCCGCTGCTTCTCGTCGAGCTTCTCCTTCGGCATCGGCGCGCTGCCGGCGTCGCCCTTGTCGGTCTTGGGCTGCGGCGGCTTGTCCGTGCCCTTGTCGACGGGCTTGGCGCCCGGGGCGGGTTCCTTCTTCGCGCCCTCCGGCTTGGTCTCGGCCGCGTTGGTCTCGTTCGGCTTCTTCGGATCGTTCGCCCCGGGCGCCGGCTTCGGGTCGGCGTCCTTGCCCATCGGCATCGGCCCTTCCTTCGGCTGCGGCTTCGTGTTGCCCGCGGGCGGGGCCGTTTGCGGCTTCGCGTCGCCGGCGTCGGACTCGTTCGGCTTCGCGTCGGGCGACTTGGGCGCGGTGCCGGTGTCGGGCGGACCCTTCGGCTGCGGCTGCGCCGGCGGCTTCTCGTCACCGCGCTTCGGTTCCGCCATCGGCTTGGCCTTCGAGCCCGCGTCGGCCGCGGGGTTCGGCCGGTCGGCGCCGGGCTTGGGCGCGTCCCCGGCGTCCTTCTTTTGCGTGTCCGGCTTGCCGGCGGAACCGGAGTTCGGGTCCTGCTTGGCGTTCGGGTCCTTCGGTTGCGGTTGCGCGTCCTTCGGCTGCGGCTTGTCGTCGCCCGCAGGTGCGCCGGCCGGCTTGCTACGATTCTCGGAAGGCGCGCCGGGTTGTCCGGACTTCGCATCGGGCTGTTTCTGGTCGGGCTTGGGCGCGGCGGGGTCGTCGGGCTTCTTCAGGTCGCCCTCGGGCTTGGAGGCACCCGGCGAGGCGTCGTTCATCCCCATCGGCTTGGCCGGGTCGTTCTTCGGCTGCGGTTCGGGCTTTGGTTCCGCGGGGTTGCCCATGCCGCCCGTGCCGTCCTTCGGCTGGGGCTTTGCCTGGCCGGGGTCGGTACGGTCCTCCGGCGGCGCGCCGCCGGGCTTCGCCGACCCGCCGTTCTCCTTGTCCTTGTCCTTGTCCTTGTCCAGTTCGTTCTTGAGGTCTCGCGCGACGTCGTCGACCTTCGGATCGGAGTTCCCGCCCTTCGCGTTCTTCGCGTTCTTCCCGTCCGGCTTCGCGTCGCCCTTCGGATTGCCGTCCATCGGACCCATCGGGTCGCCCATCTTGCCCGTGTCGGGCGTACCCTCGGGCTTCTTCGGCCGGGGCGGGTTCTTCGGGTCGTTCGGACCCTTCGGCGGGTTCTCCGGGTCGCCCTCCTTCGGCATCGGGCGCTCGTCGGGCTTGTTATCGCCCTTATTACCGGCCGCCGGGTCGGGCTTGTTCTCGGGCCTTTCGCCCTGCTTCGGTTGGCCCTTCTGTGGTTCGCGCCGCTCGTTGTCGAGCTTGTTCTTCTGGTTGTCGTTGTGCTTCTGCTCCTCGTCCTTGCGGTCCTTCTTCTGCTCGTCGAGGTTCTGCTTGTCTTTCTCCTCGACCTTCGGCGGGGTGAGGCGCACGCGCTTCCTGTTCGACGCCCCGACGTTCGGCTTCGGCTCGGTGCAGTTGTCGGCCGCCTCCAGCCAGTACTCGATCACCGTCTCCGGTTCGAGCTTTTCGATCGGCAACCCGGCCGCGTCCTTCGTGAGCGCCGCGAGGTCGATCGAGCCCTTGTAATCGACGTCGGTCGGCCACGTGTTGTCCTTCTCGCGGCGGAACGACGGGCTCTTGCCGTTGAGGTACGGCACGTCCTTCAGCGGGCGCTCGACGGGCGAGACGATCCGCACCTTCAGCGTGATCGTGTCGACGCCGAAGTCGTCGCCGACCTTCCCCTCGATCTTCACGATGCCGTTGGCCGGCTCGCGCGTCTCGTTGGGCGGCTCGGCCGTCGGGTCGTCTTCCGGCTTGGTGATGACCAGCCGCGGGGCCGCGTCGGACTCGACGATGATCGTGCCCTGGAACGGGTCGACGGTCCGCTCGCCGTTGGCGGCGTTGAACGTCAGCTTGTACTTGCCGGACTCGGTCAGCTTGAACACGAACCGGACCGCGTTGGGGTCGGCCGGGTCGGGCACCCCCGCGACGCGGGCGGCGCCCGGTTCGACCACCAGCAGCCCGTCGCGCACCGGACGGTTGGTCCGCGCGACGAGCGTGACCGTCGTTCCGCGGTACGCCTTGATGACCGGGTCGTCGGACGTGTCGGTCTTTCGGCGCAGGTACGCGGGGTACTCGTAGGTCGCCTGGAAGCTCGTGAACATCGGCAGCGAGCGGACGGTGACCTTGTATTCGGGCGTCACCGCGTCGCCGGCCGCGACCTTGTACCAGAACCCGTTCTGCACGAGGTAATCGGGAACGCGCAGCTCCCAGTCGCGGCTGGTGTCGCCCTGCACCATCGGCAGTTCGTCATAATTCGGGTCGGCCGGGTTGTGCCGGATGAGCAGCCGCACCTTCTCCGGCCCGTTGGGGTTCGGCACCTTCCCGCCGACGTACACCGCGACCGTGACGGGCTGTCCGGTCGTGACGGTCGGTTCGACCGGGTCGGGCTTCACGACGGTGAGCTGCGTGCGGGTGGCGATCGGGTCGGACGAGAACGGGACGAACGCCCGGGCCGCGAGCGAGGCGAACTGCGTCGGCCGGAACACGAAGAACAGCACGACGAGCGCGAGGAGGAACACGACCGCGACCGCGCCGATGTACGCGAGGCTGCGGTGGTCGACGGCCTTGTTCACGTCGGCCTCGGCGGCGGCCTTCGCGGCCTTACTCGCGAGCGCGGCCTTGACCGTGGCGTTCAGGTCCCCCTTTTCGCGGGCGTCCACGTAACCCGTGACGCTGTTCTTGGGGTCCTCGATGGTCCGCTCGACCTGCCGGGCCGCGTACAGCGGGTTGATCCGCTTGCGGAGCGGACTGAAGAGGGTGAGGTACGCGGTGGTTGCCAGAACGGCACCGAACCCCGCGAGCGCGACCTGGCGCACCCATTCCGGCAGGTTGAGGTACCGGTCGAGGGCGATCATCGCGGTCGCGTAGATCAGGACGAGCGCGGCGAGGCTGAGCCCGCCGAACGCGAGGTCGTGGGTGCGGATGCGGCTGGTCGCCTGGGCGATCTGCTCGTCCACCTGCGAGTTGTACTTCGCGGCGGCGTCCTTCGGTTCCACAACAGCGGCCATTTATCGACCTCCGGGGCGGCGGGGTGTCCGCCGGGTCGTCTCTCGGGTCGTCTCGTCGCGTCCCTGTCTCAGTTTGCGCCGATCCGTCGGGAATTATACCCCTTAGACGGGGCAGCGGCCCAGCCGGATTGCCGCCCCGGTCACACGTGTTACGAAGCCGCGTGTGGGAGGTGGGTTCTCTTACCGCGCCCTCGGATCGGAGCGGCGCGCCCCTGGAAATACGGGCGCATCGTGCGGTAAAAGGAGGTACAATGCCCGCGATCTTCGCGTTCGGGTACGGGGGCGGCGCCATGCTGGTTGGTCAGCAGATCGGCCCATTTGAGATCGAAAAAGAACTCGGCAGCGGGGCCATGGGCACCGTCTACCGGGCGAAATTCCACAAGCGCGAAGACCGCGTCATCCCGGTGGCCCTGAAGGTGGTCTCCCTGGGGCTGCTCGGCAACGAGTCGGCGATGGCCCGCTTCGAGCGGGAAGCGAACATCCTCAAGCAGTTGAAGCACCCGCACATCGTCCGGCTGATCGCGACGGGGCACTACAAGAACACCCCGTTCATCGCGATGGAGTACATCGACGGCGAGGCCCTCGACCGCGTCCTCGCGCGCCGCGGGAAGCTCACCTGGGAAGAGGTCCTCTCCTACGGCAAGCAACTGTGCGAGGGCCTCCAGTACGCGCACGACAAGGGCATCATCCACCGCGACCTGAAGCCGTCCAACCTGATGATCACCAGGGACGGCACCCTCAAGCTCACCGACTTCGGCATCGCCAAGGACACCGACGTCACCGCCCTGACCGGCGCCAACAGCACCATCGGCACGGCCGCGTACATGTCGCCGGAGCAGTGCAAGGGCGACAAGAACCTGTCCAACAAGTCCGACCTGTACTCGCTGGGCATCGTGTTCTTCGAGCTGCTCACCGGGCGCAAGCCGTTCATGGCCGAGACGACGGTCGAGATGTTCCTCAAGCACGTCAACGAGAGGGCCCCGCGCATCGGCAAGATCGTGCCCGACCTGCCGCCGAAGTTCGAGTCGCTCATCCTCCAGTTGATGGAGAAGGACAAGGAGACCCGCCCGATCGACGCGGCGTGGGTCGCGCGCCTGTTGCAGGAGATCGAGGACGACCAGTTCGCGCGCAAGAGCGCCGGCCTGATCGCCGCCCAGGCCCGCACGGCCAAGCCGACGAACCAGGCCGGCGACAAGATGGACGCGGCCGACCGGGAGGCCGCCCGCGCGCTCCGCGGCACCAAGAAGAAGAAAAAGAAGCCGGCCGCGGTGCCGCTGCTCCGGCAGAAGTGGCTGCGCGGCGTCGGCATCCTGGCGGTGCTCGGCGCGATCGCCGGCGGCGTGTATTACGCCGCGAAGCCGCCGTCGATGGACAAGATGTACTCGGCCATCGACCGGGCCGAGACGCCCGACGCGAAGGCCGAGGCCGCCGCCCGGTTCCTCGAAGTGTACGGCGACCGCGGCGGCGAGACGGTGGACAAGGCGGCCGCCGTCTTCCGCGACGGCAAGGTGCGCGAGCGCGAGCGGCAACTGACCAACCGGTTCGCCAGCAACCTCATCAAGCCGGCCGAGTCGGACGACCCGGAGGCCTACGCGGCCGCGTGGCAGGCGATGGAGGCCGAGCGCGTCGGCGCCCTCGACGACGCGGAGCACCACTGGACCCGCGTGAAGGGGCGGTTCCCCGACGAGGCGAAGCTGCCGTACACGCTGAAGGACGACGTGCTCGCGAAGGCGCGGTGGGGCTGGCTGGCCGACAAGCGCATCGCGGACCTCGCCGCGGTGCGGACCGAGTACGGCAAGTTGAAGAAGAAGATCGCCGACAGCCGGCCGCTCGAACAGCCTCTGAAGAATGACGCGACGAGCCCGGAGTCGCTGGCAATCCGCGCGATGCGCCTGCGCGACTTCGGCGACCACGACCGCGCCGCCCGCGTGTGCGACACGCTCGTCCACCTGACCGAGAAGGACCCCGACAAACGGACGTGGTACCTGCTCGCTAGTCAGATGAAGGTCACGCTCAACCGCCCCGGTGCGGACCCGGTCGGCGCACGCATTCAGCGGCTCACCAACTGGCTGGACGCGACCGAGAAGCAGGCGAAGGAGCTCCAGAATAAAGGCGACGGGTTCGAGGCCGCGCGGCGCGACGTGCGCAACCGCTGCCGCGAGGTGACCGAACTGTACGACGACGACAAGGAGGGTGAGGTACAGAAACAGGTCGATCGCGCCGCGAAGATCGCCGGTATGGTCCCGCGGTCGTGAGCTTCCATAGTAGTAGGCACACTCCGTGTGCCGTCGCTCTCGCTGCCGTGCCGCGACGGCACACGGAGTGTGCCTACTACATTCACCGACGGGCTTCCCATGCCTCACACTTCCCCCAACCGCGCGAAGAGCGCCGCCGCGTTCGAGCGAGCCAAGAAGGTCATCCCCGGCGGCGTGAACAGCCCCGCCCGCGCGTTCGGTGCGGTCGGCGGCAGCCCGCTGTTCATCGCCCGCGCCGACGGGCCGTTTCTCTACGACCTCGACGGCAACGAGTACCTCGACTTCATCGGCTCGTGGGGGCCGATGATCCTCGGCCACTGCCACCCGAAGGTGGTGGAAGCGACGGTCGCCGCCCTGAAAAACGGTTCGAGCTACGGCGCGCCGTGCGAACTCGAAACGCAACTCGCGGAACTGGTCATCGACGCCGTGCCGTCGGTCGAGATGGTGCGGTTCGTTTCGAGCGGTACGGAAGCCACGATGAGCGCGATTAGGCTCGCGCGCGGGTTCACCGGGCGCGACCTCGTCGTGAAGTTCGCCGGCTGCTATCACGGGCACGTCGATTCGCTCCTGGTTTCGGCCGGCTCGAGCGCGCTGACGCACGGTGTCCCGAACAGCCCCGGCGTCCCGGCCGGCTGCACGCAGGACACGAGCGTCTTGCGGTTCAACGACACGGCGGCGCTGGCGGAGCTGTTCGCGGCGAAGGGAGATAAGATCGCGGGCGTGATCCTGGAGCCGATCGTCGGCAACATGGGCCTCGTCCCGCCGGCCGACGAGTTCCGCCGTGCCCTCCGGGACCTCACGCACAAGCACGGCGCGCTTCTCATCTACGACGAGGTGATGACCGGGTTCCGGCTCGGTTACGGTGGCGCGCAGGTGATGCTCGGCGATACCCCCGACCTTTCGTGCTACGGCAAAATCATCGGCGGCGGCTATCCGGTCGGGGCATACGGCGGACGCGCCGACGTCATGCGGAAGGTGATGCCGGCCGGACCGGTGTTCCAGGCGGGCACCCTCTCGGGCAACCCGGTGGCGATGGCCGCGGGGATCGCGACACTTTCCGAACTGAAGTCGAATCCGCCCTACGAACGGCTCGAACAACAGAGCGAGCGAATCGGCGAAGGGCTCACGAGGGCCGCTGCGGCGGCCGGGGTGCCGGTGCGGTTTAACCGCGTCGGCAGCATGTGGACGCCGTTCTTCACCGGAACGCCGGTGACCGACCTCGACACCGCGAAGACGTCCGACACGGCCCGGTTCGGGCGGTTCTTCTGGGAAATGATGGACCGCGGCGTGTACCTGCCGTGCAGCCAGTTCGAGGCCGCGTTCACGTGCGCCGCGATGACCGACGACCACGTCACCCGAACGATTCGGGCCGGCGCGGAGAGCCTTCAGGCCCTGGCTAAAGTGTGAACGAATTTCCCCGAGAGGCGAGTTCGCGCACTAAATATCGGCACCGTGATTCGCTCGAATCGCCCGTCCATCTCTCACCGCCCGTCGGGGACCGTTCGAATGAAGGCCCGTGCCGTTGTTCTGGCCGTTGGTGCCGTCGCCGTGTTCGCGATCGGCGGTTACGCCGCGTGGCAGTCTTCGTGGGTGCGGTCGTGGTTCGCCCGCGACAGTGAGAACCAGGCGGAAATCGACCGCGCCGCGACGGCCGCGCTGAGCAACGAGAAGCCGATCGACCCGGCGAGCGGCTCGCCGCAGTGGCGGGGCGCGTCGCGCAAGGGGATCGCCCCGGCCGGCAGCTTCCGCACCGACTGGGACAAGAACCCGCCGAAGCAACTGTGGCGCGTGCCCATCGGCGGCGGGTTCGGGTCGTGCTCGGTCGTCGGCGGGAAGCTGTACGTGCAGGACAAGCAGGGCGGCAAGGAGCGCGTCGTCTGCCTCGACGCGGAGACCGGGAAGCCGGTGTGGGAGTACGCCTACGACGCCGGGCAGGCCGGGACCGACGGCGGGTTCGCCATCGGCCCGCGGGCCACGCCCACCGTCGCCGGGAACTGGGTGTACATCGTCGGCGGTGACGGGAAGTTGCTCGCGTTGGAGGTCGAGGGCTCGGCCGCGAAGGAGCGGTGGCGGCACGACCTGTTGCCGGAGTTCGGCGCGCCCATGCCGCAGTGGGGCGTGGCGTGTTCGCCGCTCCTGCACGGCGACCTCGTGATCGTCCAGCCCGGCGGGAAGGACGCCGCGGTGGTCGCGTTCGACCGCACCTCCGGTGAGTTGAAGTGGAAGGCCGGGTCGAACCCGCCGAGCTACAGTTCGCCGGTCGTCGCCTCGATCGGCGGACAGGACACGGTGTTCGCGTTCATGGGCGACGCGCTCGTCGCGGTGCGCCCGACGGACGGGAAGGTGACCGGCAGCTTCCCGTGGCCGACGCGGTTCGGCGGGAACATCGCCACGCCCGTCGTCGTGGACGAGTACGTGTTCGTCTCAAGACCGGCGACGAGGTGAAGCTGGTGAAAGTGTACGAGCGGCGCGGCCGCGCGTACCAGAACCACCACGCGACGAGCGTTTACAAGGACCGGCACCTGTTCGGGATCGACGGCGAGCGCGGCGCGAACGGGCTGAAGTGCGTCGAGTTCATCACCGGCAAGGAGGTGCCGAAGTGGGACAAGACCGACGAGAACGAAGCGGCCCAGATCGGGCAGGCGACCGTCGTTCTCGCGGGCGACCACCTGCTCTTGCAGACCGCGGGCGGCGACGTGTGCCTCGCGGAAGCGAACCCGAAGGAGTTCAAACTGCTCGGCCGGGTGCCGAAGGTGCTCAGCGGCAAGAACAACTGGGCGTCGCCGGTGCTCGTGGACGGCCGAATCTACCTGCGCGACGAGCAGAACGTGGTGTGCCTGGACGTGAGGCCTTGACCCTCGTTGTAGGACGGGCCGCCGGCCTGTCTCGCGTAGCGGGGCCGGGATGCTCGGCGCGGGAGTAGGGGCCTCCGCGACCGCACAACTTCCTGAACTGGCAACGCGAGACAGGCCGGCGGCCTGTCCTACACGGAAGCCAGCCGCATGATCGCTTCGGCGTGGATCAGCCCGTTGGTGGCGAGCAACCCGCGCGACTGCGCGAACCGCTCGTTCTGGTACGTGATCGTGTCGCCGCCCAGAGTGGTCACGGTGCCGCCGGCCTCGGTCACGAGTACCTGCCCGGCGCAGATGTCCCAGTCGTGGAACGTCTCGTACACGTTCGCGTACGCGTCCGCCTCGCCCCGGGCCACCAGCGCCAACTTCACGCCGCCGGAGTACGTTTCGATCACCCGGGCCGGCGCCAGCGCCCGCACCGGCTTCGGCGACATGCCCGTCTTCAGCCAGCTCTGAGCGAGCACCAGTTCGGCCGTGCCACGGGTCGAAACGTGACAGCGGACGGGCTCCGCGTTGCCGGTGGAGGTCCAGCACCCGCCGCCGAGTGTCGCGAACGTGCAGCGGTGCTGCACGGGCTCCGCGACCACCCCCACTACCGGCTGGCCGTCCACCAACAGCCCGATCATCACCGAGAATTGCCCGATCTTCTTCGCGAACCCGCGGGTGCCGTCGATCGGGTCCACCACCCACGCGCGCCGGCCCGATTTCGGCACCGCGTCGAAGGCCGGCGTCGATTCCTCGGCGCAGAGCGCGTCGTCCGGGAACCGCTCGTGCAGGAACGTGAGGATCAGCTCCTGCGACGCCTTGTCCGCGTGCGTGCTGATCGTGACCGGCGCGTCGGGGATCGCGACGAACTTCTCGTACTCGCCCCGCAGGTACTCGCCGGCCCGCGCCGCGGCCTCGCGGGCCGCGGCCAGCTCCGTCCGGTAGTCGGTCATTCCTCTTCTTCCCTCAGTACGGGGTGTTCGGTCGCGGTCGCGTCGGCCAGCACCTGGATGCGCCGGTACTGGTCGTTGTCGCGCCACAGGTCATTGTGCGAACCGGACGCCTCGATGTGGCCGTTCTTCAGGAAGAACACGCGGTTGACGTTCCGGAGCGTGGACAGGCGCTGCGCCAGGAAGATGATCGTCCGCCCCGCGGAGACGCGCGTGATGGTGTCGTCGAGCAGCGCGAGCGTGTCCTCGTCCACCGGCCCGACGGGCTCCTCGATGATGAGCAGCGACGGGTCGCGGAGCAGGGCGCGGGCCAGCGCGATGCGGAACCGCTCCCCGGTCGTCAGCGAGTACCCGCCGCCGCCGATGAGGGTCTCGTAGCCGTAGGGCAATTTCTCGATGAACTGGTGCGCGTGGGCCAGCTTCGCGGCCTCAATGATCTGCGGCAGGTTGTACTCCGCGCTGCCCACGCCGATGTTGTTCGCCACGGTGTCGGTGAACGTCAGGTCGTCGAGCATCACGAGCGACACCTGCGCCCGGAGCGATTCGTGCGTCACCCAGCGGACGTTCTTGTCCTCGATCCGGATCTCGCCGGCCGTCGGGTCGAGGAACCGCGGGATCATGTAGACCAGCGCGTGCTTCTCGGCCGGGTTCTGCCCGACGATCGCGATCTTGGCCCCCGCGGGGATCGCGAACGTCACGTCTTCGAGCACCGGCTGATCGGACACCGGGTCCTTCAGCGTGACGTGCCGGAACTCCATGCGCGTGGTCAGGGCGGGGAGGAACTCGGCGTCCGCGGCCTCGGCCGTCTCGCCCTTGCGGTCGAGGAACTCCAGGATCGCGTCGGCCGCCTCGCGCCCGCGGCGCAGCTTCGCGGCGTAGTCGAACAGGCCCGCGAGCGGCGCGGCCAGCGACACCAGCGCGACCGCCATCACCGCCAGCCCCGCGACCGTGAACCCGCCGGTCAGCACCCCGCGGCCCGCGAGGTACATGAGCGCGACGCCCGTCACGAGCGCGATCGAGCCGAGCAGGGGGCCGGCCATCGCGCCGCCGCGGAGGCGCCGCCAGTTCGCCCGCGCCGACTCGTTCAACTGGCGCTCGACGCGCGTCTGGTTGAACCGCTCCATCTGGAAGCACTTCACCAGCCGGAACAGTGCCATGCTCTCCTTCAGCAGCGCGAGCAGCCCGGCCGCCTGGCGCTCGCCGAGCCGCGCCTCGCGCCGGAAGTGCGCCGCGACCTGCCCGCCGATGAGCCACACGAGCCCCGCCAGCGCCAGGAAGCAGACCGCGAGCCAGAAGTTGACCAGGAGGATGAGCGCGAGCAGGAGCACGATCGCGAGCGGGTAGCGGAACGCGGCCGTCAGCCGGCCGTTGACCGCGTCGCCGACCTCCTCGACGCGCCGCGTGAGCAGGTCCGCGACCTCGGCCGTTCCGATCGTCTGCATGGTGAGCGAGCCGAGCCGGTAGCTGTGGAAGTACACCGCGCGGCGGAGCCGCGTGACCGTGTCGAGCGTGACCGCGGCGGACAGGTACGCGAGCGCGTTGACCAGGACGCCGCGGACCGCGGCCAGCCCGAGCGCGACGATGAACAGGGTGGTGAGATACGCCACGGCCCCGTGCGCCCACGTCAGCGGGACCAGGGCCGCGATCGTTCCGAGTACGGGGGCGGTCCAGCGGTTCCGCTCGCGGACCACGAGGCCGAGCAGCCCGTAGAGGGGGCGGGCGTCGGCGGCGTTCGGGTCGACCGCCCTCGCGCCGCCGGCCGGGAGGTACGCCTCGGCGGCCCGCGGGTTGACGCGGTCGCGGAGGGCGAGGTACACGCCGGCCTGCCACCGCGCCTCCCACTCCTCGGCGTAGAGGTGGTCCGGCTCCTGCTCGCGCGTCTTGGGGAGTTTCGCCAGTTCGTCGTCGTTGGCCGCCGCGAGCCGCCTGGTGCGCGCGTCGGGCCACGCGAGACGGGCGGTCGCCTCGTCGCGCTCGTCCCTCGTCCGCTTTTCCCACTCCCGGGCGAACTCGACCTTCTGCGCGGCGGTGAGCTCCTGGTACGCGGGGACCTCGCCGCGCCAGGTGAGCAGGTCGACGAACAGGTACAGGAGCAGCAGCAAGAGGAGGTAGGTCACGGAGGCGCCGAGCGAACTGACGACGGCGCCCCAGCGGGCGGTCGGCGCCTTGACGAAGTCGGCGCGCAGGCGTTCGAGTGCGTTGGTTTCCACGATGCCCTCGGTGCGGCGAACCTGGGCGGGACGAGGGCCGACGCGACGGATCGTCGATCGGCACATGAATTGAGCGTATCAGGCGGAAAGTGCGAGTGCGAGTGTGAGCGCGGGCGAAAAAGCCCGCGGGCTACGGGTACGGGGCCGGGTGTACGGGCTGCGCGGGGTGAGCGAAAAGTCGACCGGCCGGGACCGTGGGGTCCCGGCGAACTTTCGCGCGTGCGCGTTTTCCGCATTACGCGAGATCCCGGTCCTCGAACAGCACCAGACCGATCAGGAGCGCGATCGTCGTGTAGATGAGCGAGTAGCCGAGCACGGTGAGCACGTACCCGCCGAACTGCCACAGCGGCAGCGGGCTCTCGCGGATGATCGCCCGGCCCATGTTGAACGACTCCAGCGACGGCAGGAGCACGTCGAACAGCTTCCCGAGGAAGCCCACCAGCCCGACGCCGACCCCGCCGCCCTGCGCCTGCTGCGTCACCTGCACCACGACCGGCGCGAGGTGGCCCAGGAAGAAGATCAACAGGCAGATCACGATGTTCACGACGAACGTCAGGCGCGTGGCGAGCGCCGAGGCGACCGCGACGAGGATCATCACCTGTCCGAACCCCAGCACGATTCCGAAGGTGTGGGCCAGCGCGTCGGAGAACCACAGCCCGGCCCCGCGGGCCACCATCCGCCCCGGCCCGGCCGGCACCAGCTTCTGGAACACCGGAACCACCGTCTTCTGCGCCTCGAACGTCATCGGGTCCACGAGCTTGTCGCTCGCCTCGCCGAGCGGGTCGGCCGGGTCCGGCGCGTTGTTGATCGGGTCGAACTCGCGCATCGCCCGCAGCGCGTCGGTCAGCGTCCAGCCGAGCAACAGCGACATGATGAGGCAGGCCATCGTGATGCCCAGGAACTTGCCGATCAGGAACTGCCGGCGGTTCACCGGCTTGCTCATCAGCGTGACCGCGGTGCGGCCCTCGATCTCCTCGCTGATGGACATGCTCGCGGCCAGGACGCCGAACAGCACCGCGGACAGCATCACCGCGTCGAACCCGATCTGCTTCATCATCTTGTAGTCGTCGCCGAACGTGAAGTACGGCACGGCGACCGACAGCCAGATGAGGGTGGAGGCGCCGACGGCGATGAGCCAGAACATCGGCTGCCGGCAGCTCTCGCGGAACGCCGCGAACGCGACCGCGCCGCCCTTGGGCCACACCAGGACCAGCGCCTGCGGCATCAGGAGGAACAGGTCGATGATCAGTTGCAGGTGGAGGACGGCGCCGTAGAGGTAGCGGCCGTACCAGACGAGGGTCGCGGCCTCGCCCTTGTAACTGAGGAACAGGGCGACGCCCGCGCCGGCCCCGACCAGACCCAGGACCGCGTAACCCAGCGACGCGGGGCTCTTCACCGCCTCCTTGAACCCCTTGGGGTCGATGGCCCACAGCCACGGCAGCGCGGCGACGAACTGGATGGTGGCGAGCACCACCCCGGCCAGGATCAGGGTCGGATCGGAGAACAGGTTGGACATGTTCGGCGAAACCGTTGGTGCGTGCGGTCGGGAGCGCTACCCAGCCCTACGTCGGGGGCGGGGCCGGGGTTCGCGCTCTTTGATAGGGCGCGGGGCGCGGAACGCGGAGTGCGGAACCGAAAACCCGGCGGGTATTTCTGTTTTCGTTCCGCGCCCCACGTTCCGCGCCCCGCGCTCGACTACACCCACAACTGCAAGACCCGCAGAATTGTTTCCTGCCACAGGTCGAAGGCGTCCTCGGTCTCTTCCACCACCCCGACCACGCCGTCGCCCTCGCCGATCTCCGGCCGCGGGCCTTCGACGATCAGTTCCGTGACGACGACGTTGTCCATCTCCATCGCGAACGGCTCGGTCGCGGCCGCGAGGCAATGCACCTGCGCCGTCCGCGACAGGTGGTTCAGGTGCCGCACCACCGCGTCCTGGTTCGGGTACTCGGTCACCTCGCCGTCGCCGCGCTCGATCGGCTCGCGGAGCAGCAGTTTCAGGAGCGCGGCCTCTTCCGCGAGCGGGTTCTTGCCGCCCTCCTGCACGAACAGCACCTCGAACCGGATCGCGTCGGTGCTGAGCCATTCGGTGAGCTTCCGCACGAGGGCCAGCACGAGCGACTGGACCATCACGATGCGCTGGTAGGGGAGTTCGGCGTCCTTGAACCGCGCCGCGACGAGGTCCGGGAACAGGACGAACACGAACGCGCGGCGCCGCCGCAGGAACTGGTTCTCGTCGCGCGAGTAGTAGAACAGCTCGTCCCGCACGAACTTCATGTCGAACAGGTCCGGGCTCTCCCGCTCCATGTACGCGAGCTGCGAGTGCAGGAGGCTCTCGATCGAGCCCTTCGTGGAGATCGACGTGTACCCGCCCACGGGGTACTGGTCCTCGTCGAGTACCCGCGTCGGGACCTCTTTGCGGCCGACGAGCGGCTTCACCGGGCGCGCGGGCAGCCGCTTTTCGAGCCGCGCGGTGGTCTGGAGGATCTGGCGGTGCGCCACGTACTGGCCCATGTCGGCGATCGCGGTGCCCTGTTCCAGCGCCAGGATGTCTTCCTGAGCCAGAACCTCCGCGAGCCGGCGCGCCGCGGACACGAGCTGCTCGTACATCTCCACGATCATCGGCGAGGGGCCGTCGCGCATCAGCCCGTCCCAACCGGTCTGGAGCACCTCGTCGGGGTTGGTGGTCAGGAGCCCGCGGATGACCGCCGGCGGCAGCATGACGCCGGGCAGCAGCGGAAACCGGACCGCACCGTCGCTGACGGCGCCGTCGAACCGGATCGACTCGCCCAGGAACTCGTGCACGAAGGCGTTGGCCGGTTCGGCGTAGAGCCGGTCGGGCGTGTCCACCTGCTCGATCCGGCCGGCGCGCAGCACCGCGACGCGATCGGCCATCTCCAGCGCCTCGGCCTGGTCATGCGTGACGAACAGGCTGGTCAGCCCCATCCGGTCGTGCAGCCCGCGCAGCCAGATCCGCAGATCCTTGCGCACCTTGGCGTCGAGCGCGCCGAACGGCTCGTCCAGCAGCAGCAGCGTCGGCTCGATCGCCAGCGCACGTGCCAGGGCGACGCGCTGGCGCTGGCCGCCCGAGATCTGGTCGGGGTAGCGGTCCGCCAGCCCGCCGATCTCCATGAACTCGAGCAGTTCCTGCGCGCGGGCGCGGATCGCGGCCGGCTGCGGCCGGTCCCGCCGGGGCATCACCTCGAGCCCGAACGCCACGTTGCGGGCGACCGTCATGTGCCGGAACAGCGCGTAGTGCTGGAACACGAAGCCGATCCGCCGCTTGCGCGCCGGCACGTCGTGCATGGAGCGGCCGCCGATCTCGATCGTGCCGGTCTCGGCGAATTCCAGCCCGGCGAGCACGCGCAGCAGCGTCGTCTTGCCGGAGCCGGAGGGGCCGAGAAGGGCCACGAACTCGCCGGCGGCGATGGCGAGATGCAGGTCGTCGAGCGCCGCCGCGTTGCCGAAGCGTTTGGTGAGCCCGCGCAGCGTGACCGCGACGCCGGTCATGCCGCGCCTCGCCCATGGTCCATGTGCCGCTCCAGCAGCACGCGCAGGCCGAGGGTCACCAGCGCCAGCAAGGAGAGGAGGGCAGCGACGGTGAACGCGCCCACCCAGTCGTAGTCATTGAACAGCGCCTCCACATAGAGCGGCATGGTCAGCGTCTGGCCGCGGATATGGCCCGAGACGACGGCGACCGCGCCGAACTCCCCCATGGCGCGGGCATTGCACAGCAGCACGCCGTACATCAGCGCCCAGCGGATGTTGGGCAGGGTGACGTGCCAGAACACCTGCGCGGCATTGGCGCCGAGGGTGAGCGCGGCCTCCTCCTCGGCCGGACCCTGCGCCCGCATCAGCGGGATCAGCGCGCGGGCGACGAAGGGAAAGGTGACGAAGGTCGTGGCCAGCACGAGGCCCGGCAGCGCGAAGATGATGCGCACCCCATGCGCGTCGAGCCACGGCCCGAACCAGCCATTGGCGCCGAACAGCAGCACCCAGACCAGGCCGGAGATCACCGGGGAGACCGAGAACGGCAGTTCAACCAGCGTCGCGAGCAGGGTGCGGCCGGGGAACTGGAACCGCGCGAGGCACCAGGCCGCAGCCATCCCGCAAACGGTGTTCAGCGGCACGGTGATGGCCGCGACCAGCAGCGTGAGCTCGATCGCGGCCCGCGCATCCTCCGTCTCGAGCGCCTCCACCACCGTCTCGAAGCCTTGCGACAGCGCCTCGGAAAACACCACGACCAGCGGGAGCAACAGCAGCACGCCCATCAGGGTGACGGCGAGCAGGATGAGCACGGCGCGCTGGAGCCGCGGCGGGGTCAAGGCGGACGGCATGGGCACCGAGGTCATGCCAGGTGGCGGGCCAGCCGGTGCTGGCCGCGATTGAGCGCCAGCAGCAGCAGGAAGGAGAGCAGCAGCATGGCGAGGCCGAGCGCGGCGGCGCCGGCGTAGTCGAATTGCTCGAGGCGGATCACGATCAGCAGCGGCGCGATCTCGCTGACCATCGGCATGTTGCCGGCGATGAAGATGACCGACCCGTACTCGCCGACCCCGCGCGCCAGGGCGGCGGCGAACCCGGTCAGCAGGGAGGGTGCGAGCGCCGGCAGCACGACGCGGCACAGTGTCTGCAGCCTGGTGGCGCCCAGCGTCGCCGCGGCTTCCTCCGCCTCGGCGGGCAGGTCCAGCATCACCGGCTCCAGCGTGCGCACCACGAAGGGCAGGCCGACGAACACCAGCGCGACCAGGACGCCAAGCGGCGTGTAGGCGACCTTGACGCCCAGCGGCACCAGCAGCGCGCCGATCCAGCCCTTGGGCGCGAACAGGGCGGTGAGCGAGATGCCGGCGACCGCGGTGGGCAGCGCGAGCGGCATGTCGATCAGTGCGTCCGCGAGCCGCCGGCCGGGGAAGCGGTAGCGCGTCATCACCCAGGCGATCAGCAGCCCGAACGGCAGGTTGATCGCGGCCGCCAGCGCCGCGGCGCCGAAGCTCAGACGCAGGGCCGCGAGCACCCGCGGGTCGGTCAGCGACTGCCACACGCCGGCGGCGCCCAGCTCCCACGGGCGCAGCACCAGCGCGGCGAGCGGGATCAGCACGATCAGCGACAGCCAGGTGAGCGTCAGGCCGAGGGTCAGCCCGAAGCCCGG
>JAFKJJ010000244.1:0-5984 GCA_017306025.1 Planctomycetota bacterium | reverse complement strand
GCGGAGCGGCGGGGTCGTCTCATTGGCCGGGCTTGAACACCCGGTCGAAGGTGCCGCCATCGGCGAAGTGTTCCGCCTGCGCCCGGTCCCACCCGCCGAAATCCTGGATCGTGGCGAGCGTCATCGCCGGGAACGTGGTCGCGTAGCGCTGCGCCACCGTCGCATCCCGCGGGCGGTAGAAGTTGCGCGCGATCAGGTCCTGGCCCTCCGGCGTGTAGAGGAAGCGCAGATACGCCTCCGCCGCCGCGCGGGTCCCGCGCTGGTCCACCACCGAATCCACCACCGCCACCGGCGGTTCGGCGAGGATCGAGACGCTCGGCCGCACGATCTCGAAATCCGACCGCCCGAATTCCTTCTGCGCCAGGAACGCCTCGTTCTCCCAACTGATCAGCACGTCCCCGAGGCCGCGCTGGGCGAAGCTCGTGGTCGCCCCGCGCGCGCCCGTGTCGAGCACCGGCACGTGGCGGAACAGCGCCTGCAGGAAGGCCTGCCCCGAACCGTCCCCGGCATCCGGCTGCCGCCGCGCCCAGGCCAGCGCCGCCAGCACGTTCCAGCGCGCCCCGCCCGAGGTCTTCGGGTTCGGCGTGATCACCTCGACGCCCTGCTTCAGCAGGTCGGGCCAGTCGGCGATCCGCTTCGGGTTCCCCTTGCGGACCAGGAAGACGATCGTGCTGGTGTACGGGGCGGCATTGTCCGGCAGCCGCGTCTGCCAGTCGGCCGCGATCAGGCCCCGCTTGGCCAGCGCGTCGATATCGGCCGCCAGCGCCAGCGTCACCACGTCCGCCTGCAGCCCGTCCATCACCGCCCGCGCCTGCGCCCCCGATCCGCCATGCGACTGGCGGAAGCTGATCGTGTCCCCGGTGCGCTTCTTCCACTCGGCCGCGAAGGCCCGGTTGACCGCGCGGTACAGCTCCCGGGTCGGATCGTAGGACACGTTGAGCAGCGTCAGGTCCGCCGCCCGGGCGGGACGCGCCGACAGGCCGGCCGCGGCGAGCGAAGCACCCAGGGAAGCACCTACGAAGGATCGTCGGCGCAGGTCGGTGGTCATGTCACCCTCGTCGTCACGGCCCCGAGTGTAGCAGACCTCGCGCCCGCGCAGACCCCCTTCCAGGCGGCCGGTCGTTCCGCGATGATGCGCGCACCAGTGAACGCCCGCCTGCACCGCCGCCTGGCGGGCGAGCCCCCCATTCCGAGGACCCCTATGCACCGACGCACCCTACTCGGCGCCACCGCCGCCACGCTCGCCGGCCTTGCCCCCGCCGTGGTGCGCGCGCAGGGCAGCGGCCCCCAAGGAGGCACTGCCGGCGTCAAGGTCGCCTTCCTCGCCACCCTCTCCGGCCCCGGCGCCGCCCTCGGCACCCATATGCGCGACGGCTGGCTCACCGCCATGGCGCAACTCGGCAATACGCTGGGCGGACTGCCGGCCGAGACGCTGATGATCGACGACGAACTCAAGCCCGAGACCGCGGTGACCAAGGCCCGCGCCGCGATCGAGCGCGACAAGGTCGACTTCGTGGTCGGGCTCGTGTTCAGCAACATCCTGGGCGCGGTGGCCCGCCCGGTGACCGAGAGCGGGACCTTCCTGCTCAGCGCCAATGCCGGCCCGTCCCCGCTCGCCGGCAAGGGCTGCAATCCGTTCTTCTTCGCGACCTCGTACCAGAACGACCAGAACCACGCGACCATGGGCCAGGTCGCGCAGGAAGAAGGCTACAAGCGCGTCTTCGTGCTGGTGCCGAACTACCAGGCCGGCAAGGACGCGGTCGCCGGCTTCCGCAGCCGCTTCAAGGGCGAGATCGTCGACGAGCTCTACGTCCCGCTCAGCCAGCTCGACTTCGCCGCCGAACTGGCCAAGATCGCCGACGCCAAGCCCGACGCCCTGTTCACCTTCATGCCCGGCGCGCTCGGCGTGAACCTGGTGCGGCAATACCACCAGGCCGGCCTCGGTCGCATCCCGGTGCTGTCCACCTTCACCGTCGACGAATCGACCCTGCCCGCCCAGGGCGACGCCGCACTCGGCTTCTTCACCGCGAGCGACTGGGCGCCGAACCTGCCCGGCGAGCGCAACACCCAGTTCGTCAAGGCGTTCGAGGCCGCCCACGGCTACGTCCCCGCCAGCTACGCCGCGCATGCCTACGACACCGCCTTCCTGCTCGACGCCGCCATCAAGGCGCGCGGCGGCAAGCTCGGCGACAAGCCGGCGCTGCGGGCGGCGATCGAGACGGTGTCCTTCCCCTCCGTCCGTCCCTCCTTCAAGTTCGGCAAGAACCACTTCCCGGTGCAGGACTTCTATCTCTGCAAGGTGGCCAAGCGCCCCGACGGCAAGTTCCAGACCGAGATCGTGCGCAAGGTGCTGACCGAGGACGTGGACGCGTACGCCGCCGAGTGCCGCATGCCGGCCTGAACCCGGCATGACGTCGACCCTGCTGCTGGTGCAGGTCCTCAACGGCCTGCAATTCGGCGTGCTGCTGTTCCTCGTCTCGGCCGGGCTGACGCTGGTGTTCGGGGTGATGGACTTCATCAACCTCGCGCACGGCGTGCAGTACATGCTGGGCGCCTATCTCGCCGCCTCGATCGGCACCGCACTCGGCAGTTTCTGGGCCGGGCTCGTCCTCGCGCTGCCGGCGTCGCTGGCGATCGGCCTCGCGCTCGAATGGCTGGTGTTCCGCCATCTCTACGACCGCGACCACCTGAGCCAGGTGCTCGCCACCTTCGGCGTGATCCTGACGCTCGACGAGGCGACCCGCGCCCTATGGGGCAGCGCGCCATTGAACGTGCCGCAGCCAGCGGGCCTGTCCGGCGGCATCATGCTCACCTCCTCCCTCGGCTACCCCGCCTGGCGGCTCGCGATCATCGCGGCGGGGCTGCTGGTCGCGCCGCTGCTCTGGTGGCTGGTCGAGCGCACCCGATCCGGCATGCTGGTCCGCGCCGGCTCCACCCATCGCGCGATCGTCTCGGCGCTGGGCGTCGATATCGGGCGGCTGTTCGCCCTGGTCTTCGCGATCGGCGCCATGCTCGCGGGGTTCGCCGGCGCGCTCGCCGGGCCGGTCTATGCCGTCGCGCCGGGCATGGGCGACACCGTGCTGATCCTCGCCTTCGTGGTGATCGTGATCGGCGGCGTGGGCTCGATCCGCGGCGCCATCATCGCCTCGCTGCTGGTCGGCCTGGTGGACACGTTGGGCCGCGCGCTGCTGCCCGACCTGCTGCGCCTCGCGCTCGCCCCCGCCGCCGCGCGGCAGACCGGCGCGGCGCTCGCCTCCATGCTGGTCTACGTGGCGATGGCCGGCTTCCTCTGCCTGCGCCCGGCGGGGCTGTTCCCGGTCCGCCGCGCGTGAGCCCGACGCCGCGCCAGGCCGCGCCCAGGCCGGAATGCCGCCAGAGTCGCCGTTACGCCGATGGAAGCTGGCCGGGGCGACGCGCCGCGTCGGGACGTGCGGTGCCCCACGCATGAGGCCGCCGCTGCGCGAAAAGGCACTGCCGGTCCTGGTGCTGGCAGTGCTGGCCGCCGCGCCCTTCCTGGGCTTCGGCGACGGCTTCGCCCTCACCCTGCTCGCCCGCGGCATGATCCTGGGCATGGCGGCGATCGGCCTCGCGCTGCTGGTCGGTGGCGCCGGGCTCGCGAGCCTCGGCCACGCCGCGACACTCGGGATCGGCGCCTATGCGGTGGCGTCGCTGGACGCCGTCGGCATCGACCGCGCCGGCATCGTGTTCCCGGTGGCGATCGCCGCCGCGGCCCTGTTCGCGGCCGTCACCGGCGCGGTGTCGCTGCGCACCAGCGGCGTGCACTTCATCATGATCACGCTCGCCTTCGGCCAGATGGCCTTCTTCACCGCCGCCTCCCTCTCCACGCTCGGCGGCGATGACGGCTACACGCTGTATGCCCGCACCACGCTGTTCGGCGCCCGGCTGCTGCAGGACCGGCTCGCCTTCCATTTCGTCTGCCTCGGGCTGCTCGCCGCGGTCTGGCTGCTCTGCTCCGCCGTGCTCGATAGCCGCTTCGGCCGCGTGCTCCAGGCCGCGCGCGACAACCCGCTGCGCGTGCGGGCGCTGGGCTTCTCGCCCTACCCCTACCGCCTGGTCGCCTGCACCCTGGCCGGCGGCATCGGCGGACTCGCCGGCGCCCTGCTCGCCAACGCGACCGAGTTCGTCTCGCCCGCCACCCTCGCCTGGACCCGCTCCGGTGAGCTGCTGTTCATGGTGATCCTGGGCGGCGTCGGCCGGCTGTATGGCGGGCTGCTGGGCGCCCTCGCCTTCGTGCTGCTGGAAGAGTGGCTGTCGCACCTGATGACCTATTGGCGGCTCGCCTTCGGACCGCTGCTGATCCTCGCCGTGCTGTTCCTGCCCGGCGGGCTGGCGGGCCTGAGACGCCGCGATGGCTGAGCCGCTGCTCGCCCTGCGTGATCTCTCAAAGCGGTTCGGTGGGCTGACCGTCACCCATGCGCTCTCGCTCGACCTGCACGCGGGGGAGATCCATGCGGTGATCGGTCCCAACGGCGCCGGCAAGACCACGCTGATCAACCTGATCAGCGGCACGCTGGCGCCCGATGCGGGGCACGTGCGCTTCGCCGGCACCGACGTGACGCGCTGGTCGCTGCAGCGCCGCGCGCGGGCCGGGCTCGCCCGCTCGTTCCAGATCACCAGCGTACTCGAGCGCTTCACCGCGCGCGAGAACGTCGCCCTCGCCGTGCAGGCGCGCTCCGGCTCCTCCTTCCGCTTCCTGCGCCCGGTCGCTCGGGAGACAGGGCTGAACGCGGCGGCCGAGGCGGAACTCGCCGCGGTCGGTCTCGGCGATCGCGCGGCGATCCCGGCGGCACGGCTTTCGCATGGGGAGAAACGGCAGCTCGAACTCGCGATGGTGCTGGCGACCGCGCCCCGGCTGCTGGTGCTGGACGAGCCGCTCGCCGGCGCCGGCCCCGAGGAGACCGCCCGCCTGGTCGCGCTGCTCCGCGGCCTGCGCGGCCGCTTCGGCGTGCTGCTGGTGGAGCACGACATGGACGCGGTGTTCGCGTTGGCCGACCGGATTTCGGTCCTGGTCGACGGCCGTCTCGTGGTCACCGGCGACGCCGCGACCGTCCGCGCCCACCCCGAGGTCCGCAGCGCCTATCTGGGCGACGACGCGCTGGCGTGAGGGGGGCGTCGGCCCCCCTCCTCATGGCCGAACCGAGACCGGCCATGAGGAGGGGAACGCGGCGAGGAGGCGAACGCGGCGCGCATGGGTCGCCGTGGCCCCCCACCGTCATGGCCGGCCATCGAGCCGGCCATCCCCACCGGCACACTGCGGCAATGTCACGACCCTCTCGCCCGCATGCACCCTCGTGCCATGGGGATGGCCGGGTCGAGCCCGGCCATGACGAGGGCCGCAGACTGGCCCATCGGCCCTCCACCGACCTCCCGTCATGGCCGGCCATCGAGCCGGCCATCCCCACGGGCACACTGCAGCAATGTCACGACCCTCTCGCCCGCATGCACCATCGTGCCACGGGGATGGCCGGGTCGAACCCGGCCATGACGAGGAACACACGTCCGTCCGCACGCCGGGAACAGCACAGACCCGCCGCATGCCCCATCGTGCCACGGGGATGGCCGGGTCGAGCCCGGCCATGACGAAGGGCGCGGGCCCTCTGCCACGCGCCCTCACCGCCTCCCCGAACCGGCAACCATGACCCCGGTACACTCTCCCCCTCAGGCCCTCGTCTCCCAGGCCCTCGTCTCCCAGGCCCTCGTCTCCCCCCTCAGGGCCTCGTCTCCCCCTCAGGGCGTCGTCTCTCCCTCAGGGCCTCATCCTCCCCCTCAGGGCTTGGTCGTCTGCGGATCCCGCGGGTCCGCGTGGGAGGTCTCCGTCTCCATCCGGTCCGACGTCGGGTGCCCGGTGGGCTTCTCGCTGTCGGGCTTGTCGTCGGCGCCCTGGCGGCGCGAGGGTTCGGTTCCGGTGGTGCCGGAATTGGCCGGCGGGTCGCTGGCCGGGAACGTGTCGGCAACGGTCTTGT
>JAFKJJ010000243.1 GCA_017306025.1 Planctomycetota bacterium | reverse complement strand
CCGCGACGGGTTCGGTGTGGGTGGGCTACTTCTTCTTGGGGAACTGCCAGTTCTCGTCGAACAGCCCGGCCGCGACCACCTCGTAGGCGGCCGGGTCCTTGTCGGTGGGAGTCGGCTTGATGACGGCCCAGTCGCCGAGCCGCGGGTACAGGAGGGCGTTGGTGCCCTTGAGGTCGGCTTCCTTGAACGTGTGACCGCTGTTGATGACGACGTACCCGCGGTTCTCGTTCAACGGGTTCGGATAGATCAGTACCGGGACGTGCGTTTTCGGGTCGTACTCGACGCCGTTGACGACGAGCTTGTCCTTCGTCCAGGTGATCGGGAGTTTGGGAAGCACCTTCGCGATGAGCGAATTCGATTGCGGGTCGCCGAACAGGACGAGATTACGCGGTCGCCGCTCCTTCCAATCGAACAGGCCAGCGGTGAGCGGCGCGCCGCGGAAGTAGCGGTCCCACAGCTTCGCGAACTGCGCGAGGTCGGCGGCCGCGTGCTTGACGGGAATTGGATGCCATCCGTTTCGGTCGGGACCGACCAGCACGAACCGCTCCATGAACGCGTCGTCGATCGGCCCCTGAAGGGCGATCCGTTTTTCGAGAGCCGCTGGGGCGTCGGGCTTATCCTCCGGCGTCAGTTCCCACTTATCGCGTTTCAACAGCCGCACGGTCTCAGCCCCCGGATTGAGGTCGATCGTCTGTCCGTCGATGACGACGCGGGTGACCGGGGCGCCGTCGCGGAGCTTGTACAGTTCCAACCGGCGGACGTTGGTAGTGGTAACGGTGGCGGTACCGCCCTTGCGGGTCGCGTCCACGACGGCCCGCTCGTAGGTAGTGCCGAGCGCGGTGGCAAACACCCAGTCGCACAGGCCGTACCGCGGCGTGTAGGCGACCAACCGCACTCGTAAGGCCGGGTCGGCTCGCCCTCTGTCCGCGTACTTGCGGTACTCGGCCTCAGCCTTCTCCTGCCACTCCTTCGGCATCTGGTGTTCGAGCCCTGGCGCGACGAGATGGGTAAACTTCAGCGGCTCCTTGAATGCCTTCAGTGCGTTTTCGATGTTGTCAGCGGCCTTCTTCTGCGCGTCCTTCTCGCCACTGTACGCGACCACCGGCACGTTGAAGGCGTTCTCGGCATAGAGATAGGCATCGTAGATGCGCAGGCACTTCTCCTGATAGTCCGGGAGCTCTTTCGGCAGGTTCGCGATGTAGCCGTGCGTAGTGGTAAACCCGGCACCGGGACCGATCACGCAGAACCAGCCGGGACGGTGCAATCCGAAGTGCCAAGTACCCGCGCCGCCCATCGAGAACCCGCGGAGGACGAATCGGTTGAGATCGACCGTCACCTCATCGCCCCCCGTCGGCCGCATGCCGGCAATCATCGCTTCCATCACGTCCGTCTCACCAGCCCAGCGGTACGCGTTGTTCCCGCGGCCGTACACCTCCAGTTGCACGTACCCCAAGCCCTTTGGGGCTGTGCCCTGGTGCGTCGCGATGAATTTCGCCTCGGTCAGCGACGCATCGCGGCCGTGCAGCACGATATCGAGCCGCCACTTCTTCTTCGGATCTTGACCGTAGTCGTGCGGGAGGAGTATCGCGTAGGGCTGAATCGAGTCATCCACCTGCGAGCGGTACGCGCGCACCACCCATTTGCCCGGGGCGTCGCGCCACACGGCCTTGCCGCCCTCGGCCTGCTTCGCGCGGGCGAGTCCCTGGTCGAGCGTCGTCAGCGCCCACTTGCCGCTGTTCGCGGTGTACCACTCCGAGAACCGCACGATGTTCTCGGCCGCCTTCAGGTAGATTTCGACCTCGATCAGCACGTCGTCGGGAATCTTCTTCTCCTTCAGAGCTGCCACCGCCTTCCGCAACTCGTCCGTCTTGTCCTTGATGGTTTTGAGCGTCGCCTCGTCCGGCTTCACCGCCTTCGGCGGGTCGAACTTCGGCTGCACCTTCTTCTCGTCCTTCTTGTCCTGGGCGGATGCCGGCGCCGGCTCGTTCACCGCCACGACGGCGGCAACGGCGGCGAACAGGACGGCAGCGATCGCGAAACGCATGAGAGCGGACCTCCGAGCGGGTGACGAGCACGGTACCCGGTCGCGGGACCGCGTGCAACGGGCCGGCGTTCGAAGTAGTAGGCACACTCCGTGTGCCGTTGCCTTGACCGGACGTGAAGCAACGGCACACGGAGTGTGCCTACTACTTCGAACGCCGGTTCCGCGTACAATCGGAGTGCGAAACGCGCCCGTCGGGCGCGCGGCTTTGGGGCCGCGACGCGACGGACGCACGCGGAGGTCAGCCATGTTGTCGATCAAAGTAGTAGTTCTGTGCTTCGTGGCGCTCGGAATGGTCGCCGGGTCGGCCCGCGCCGCCAACCCGGTCGTGGCCGTCGAGACCAGCATGGGCACGTTCAAGATCGAACTGTTCGAGGACAAAGCCCCCGAGACGGTGAAGAACTTCCTCAAGTACGTCGAGGACAAGCACTACGACGGCACCATCTTCCACCGCGTCATCAGCGACTTCATGATCCAGGGCGGCGGGTTCGAGCCCGGCATGAAGGAGAAGAAGACCCGCGACCCGATCAAGAACGAGTCGAGCAACGGGCTGTCGAACCTCAAGGGCACGATCGCGATGGCCCGCACGAGCGAGCCCAACAGCGCCAGCGCGCAGTGGTACATCAACGTGAAGGACAACACGTTCCTCGACAAGGCGAAGGCGGCCGACGGGGTCGGCTACTGTGTGTTCGGCCGCGTGATCGAGGGCATGGACGTGGTCGAGAAGATCAAAGCCGTGGAGACCGGCAACGCCCGGGGGCACGAGAACGTCCCCACGAAGGACGTCGTCATCAAGTCGGTGAAGGTGGTGAAGGAAGAGAAGAAATAGTGCGGGTGCGAGTGTGAGGAAAGACGGAATCCGTGAAGAAGTGTGAAGAGTGAAAGGCAGAAGGTCAGAGCCGCGTGGCTCTGACCTTCTGCCTTTCACTCCCCAGCATTTTCGCTCACACTCGCACCCACACTCACACTCATTCGGCGGCTTCCAACTCCGCGGACATGGACCCCTTGCACCGCGGTAGCCGCGGGTCGGGACCGTAAGCGTGGATCTGATCGCGCTTCAGTTCGGCCCGTTCGAGGGTCGTCGTGCAGACGATCGCCCGCCCCTTCGTGTCCACGACCTTGGCGAGTTGGTACCCCTTCTCGACCGGGTGACCGAACAGCGCCTTGAGCATCTCGATCACGTACTCGTAGGTGTGGTCGTCGTCGTTGAGCAGCACGACGTGGTACGGCGGTTGCCGCTTCGTCTGCTGGTCCGTTTCGACGTCCGTTTCGGGGAGGATCGCCGGTCCGGGCATGTCGCGCTCCGCTGATTGGTGTCTGGTGTTTCGCGTTTCGACTCGCGAACCGTGTCGCCCGATCGAAATGCGTAACGCCAAACACCAAACACTAAACACTAATCTTGTTGTGCCGGCTGGTCTGCACCTTGTTGGCGCCGGTGATGGGTCCGGTGCCGTTCTCCACGCGGCCGAACGCGACGACCGCGATGTCGTCGTTCTGAGCGCGGCCGTTGGCGTGGGTGCGGACGGCCGCGACCAGCCGCTCGCCGAGCCGCTTGGCCCGCTGGGCGTCGGAGGCCAGGGCGGAGTCGTCCGGGGCGAGGTAGCGGTCCACCGCCTCCTGCCCGAACATCGCCCCGGCCGGGTTCATCGCGTCGGTCACCCCGTCGGTGAACAGCGCCACCGAATCGCCGACGTCGAGGCCGAACGTCACCTCCTCAAAGGGATAGCCGGGCAACGCGCCGATCGGCAGCCCGGTCGCGTCCAGGGAGATCCCGTCCACCAGTTCGTCGGTCGCGGCCCTGTACACCCGCGGGGCCATGTGGCCGGCGTTCACGACCGTCACCGTGTGCGCCGCCGGGTCGAGCACCAGCACGGCCAGCGTGACGAACTTGTCGCCCAGCCCGCCCGCGATCATCTGTTCGTTCAGCAGGCACACGGCCTGCGCGAGGCTCGGCACCGTCAAGAGGCAGAACCGCACCTCCGAACTGAGCTTGGCGACCAGGAGCGCCGCGGGGACCCCCTTGCCGGCCACGTCGCCCAGGACGATCGCCACCCGGCCGCCGGGCAGGGCGATGAAGTCATAATAATCGCCACCGACCGTCAGGGCGGGCGAGTAGTGCGAGTAGAACTCGTACCCCGGCACGTCGGGCAGCGTCTGGGGCAGGAACCCCAGTTGCACCTGGCGCGCCAGCTTGATCTCCTGCTGCTCCTTCTCGCGGGCCAGCATCGCCTCGTGCGACCGGGCGTTCTGGATCGCGATGCCCGCGAGGTTGGCGACGATGGTGAGCAGGTTCAGGTCGTCCAGGCTGAACTTCTTGGTGCGGTCCTGTGTGTCCAGTTGCAGCGCGCCGATCGGCCGACCGTCGGTGTTGGCGAGCGGCACGCACATGACCGACCGGATCTTGAATTCGGCGATACTCGCGGCCGGGCCGAGGTTGGTGTCGCTGGACGCGTCCTCGCTCAGGTACGACTGCATCGAGTCAATCGTCTTCTTGACGACGGTGCGGCTGAAGCGGCTGTCCTCCAGCGCCGGCCGCCGGCCCCGCATCACCTTCGGGACCGGCCTACCGTTCTCATCGAGCAACAGGACGAAGCACCGGTCGGCCTGCTTGAACAGGCCGAACAGGGTGTCGGCGATCTGGACCAACAGCGGGTCGAGTTCGAGCGTCCGGGAGAGGTTGGTGCTGATCTCCAGCAGCGCGCGGAGCCGGTCGGACGGGGCGATTTCGAGGAACTGCTGGGCGCTGCCCTTGCCCTGCGTCGCCTCGATCGTCGTCATCCCGCTCTCGTCCTCTTCCTCCTCCCCGGAGTCTTTCCGCAGGTGGGGCGGCAGTTCCTTGGGCTTGACGACGCGCTCGTCGTGGAAGCGGAACAGGAAGTCACAGATCTTGATGCGGTCGTCGGGCTTGAGCGGCTGGCGGACGGGCGGCGCCACCTCCTTGGAGTTGACGTACGTCTTGTTGCGGCTCCTGAGGTCCTCGATGTAGTACTGATTGCCGTTGCGCACGATCTGCGCGTGTTTGCGGCTGACCGCGTGATGCGGGATGACGATCTGGCAGCCGTTCTCATCACGCCCGATGACCATCTGGTCCGCGTTGAGCGGGATGTTCTTATTCGGGGACGCCCCTTCGGGGGACTTCAACAGGATCAGCGAGGGCATGACGGCGTCCGAGGGGGTAGAAAAAGGTTGGGCACCAGGTCCGAGGGACGCGATATTCCAACCCGGATGTTACAGCCCACCGTACGTTTTCGCAAGCAACCAACCGCGGCAAACCGCCGCGGAGCGGTCTTCAAGATAGAATACGAATATCCGGACGGGGACCGGACAATCCCCGATACCCTGGCTCTCACCCGGTGTTACCCGAATGGCGCGTAAAAAATCCAAGCGGTCCAAGCCGCCGGAGGCCGCCGTTAGCGGCGTTGTGGGCGTCGGACTTGACGGCGAGGACGGGCACCAGCGCATCACCCGAACCGAAGAGATGGTTCTGGTCGGCGGCTCTGCGGAAACGCACGAGAAGATGCAAGAGACCGCGATCCGCTTCGGCGAGAATCTGGAGAAGCGGGGCAAAACGATCCGCGAGGCGTCCGTCCGGGAGGTGATGGACCTGCTCCGCGACGCCATCGAGCGGACGGGGTGAAGGGGAATTAACCACAGAGACACAGAGACACAGAGAAAGGCAGGGAGAGTCGCTTTGAAGAACTCCGTTCTCTTGCCTTCTCTGTTTCTGCGTATCTCTGTGGTTAATTCTTGCTTTCCTGCAGCGAAGACCATTTCTGAAACCCACCACTGCGCCCGCAGGTACATCAGTTCGTGAGGACCGGACGTGTCAGCCGACGCCGCTCTCGTGAAACGGTGTCTGCACGGCGAACCGGCCGCGGCCCGCGAACTGGTCGAACGGTTCCAGTCCGACGTTCTGGCGGTCTGTCGGCGGTTACTCGCTCATTTGCACGACGCCGAGGACGTTGCCCAGGAAGTGTTCATCCGCGTGTTCCGCAGCCTCAACCGCTGGGACCACACGCGCCCGCTGCGCCCGTGGGTGCTGAGCATCGCGGTGAACCGGTGCCGCACCTGGATCGGCAAGCGCGGCAAGGGGCCGGAACTGGCGGACTACTTGCACGAAGCGCCCGACCGGCGCCCGACCGACGATTCCGCCGAGATGGTCCGCGAGATCCGCGCCGCGGTGGACGCCCTCCGCGACGAGTACCGCGAAGTATTCGTCTTGTTTCATGAGCAGGGGCTAGCGTACGAGCAGATCGCGGAGACCGTTGGTCGGCCGGTCGGTACGGTGAAGACATGGCTGCACCGCGCCCGGCTCGAAGTGCTCGACCGCTTACGCGGCCGCGGGCTCGTGCCCGCCGACGAGCAAAACGAACCGAGCAAACGAGAAGCGCCTCAAACACCCTCCGTCCAGGGGTGAGGAATGTTTAAGGTCCACCCGACGCCCGAAGACGAACCCGTCGCGCCGGAATGCCGTGCGACCGTGGAACTGATCCAACGTGCCCTTGACGGCGACGCCCCGACCGACGCACTCGACGCGGACGGGCACGCGAGCGCGTGTCCGGCGTGCCGCGAGCGCGTTCGGGCGGCCCAGGTGCTGCTGTCGGTGCTCGCGATACCGGCCGAACCGGTCGCCCTGCCCGCGGGGTTCGCCGAGCGTGTTCTGACGGCCGTCGCGGAAGACCGCCGTGTTCGGGTTCGCGGGCGCGTTTACAAGACCGCCGCGCGGCTGGCGCTGGCCGCCGCGGTGCTCGTCGGCGTGTGGTTCATTGCGAAACCGACCGACCCGGCCCCGACGGGTGATGTGGTTGCGGTTCCGCCGCCGAACGCGCCCGATGTCGCGCCCCCGCCGCGCGAAAAGGCGCCGGCACCTGAGCCCGCCCCGGAACCGCGACCGATCCGCGTCGGCGACGCGCTGGCGAGCACGGGGCAGGCGATCCTCGACGTGCCGAAACCGCTGGCGGAGTCGGTGGCCGTCGCACCGAAGGTGCTCGACGCGCTGAGCAACCCGTTCAAGCTCCCCGCGGCGCCCGTGACCGACCCGATGGCGACGGCGCTGGAGCCGGCGCGGCGGTCGCTGGCCGATCTGCCGGTCGCAGCCCGGCACGGGTTGGAACCGGTCACCGGCACCGCCGAAAAGGCCCTCGCCCGCTTCCTCCGCGACGTGGGATCGGTAAAACCGAACTCGTGAGCCGCAACCTAACCCCCAACCCCCTTCCCCGAAAAGGAAGGGGGCTTCTGCCCTCTCCCCTCAGGGAAGGGGTAGCGAGCGCGGCGAGCGGGGTGGGGTCGAACATACGCACCACCGACCACGCGCTCCCAAAATGAAAACGCGACTTCCCCTCGTGCTCGCCCTCGCCCTCACCCTCTCGCTCCCTGTGGCGGCCGCGCCGCCGACCCCGCGCGACGAGGCCCTCCGGCTCGCGCCCGACGCCTTCGCGCTCGTCGCGGTCGTGCAGAACCTGCGCGACCACACGACCGCCGTCAGCGAGTCGCCGTTCGCCTCGTGGTTCCCGACCACGCCGCTCGGCAAGCAGATCCTGGGCGGCGCCAACTTCAAGCAGATCACCGACTCCGCGACACCGCTGTTCGGCGCGCTCGGCATCACCCCGTCGGACCTTCTGCACGACGTCATCGGCGACGCGGCCGTCTTCGCGTTCACGCCCGCCGCCCCGACCGACCCCAGCGGCGAGCGGTCGATCATCCTCGTGCGCCCGCGCAAGCCCGACACGCTCGTGAAGGTCATCGAGCGGCTCAACGACGTCCAGACCAAGTCGAAGGAGCTGAAAGCGCTCGTCGAACACAAGCACGCGGGCGAAACGTACTTTGAGCGCCAGAAGCCCAACGGCCCGTCCGACTTCTACTGCTTCCGAGACGGCGTGTTCGCGTTCTCCGCCTCCGAGACCGAGATCAAGGCCGTCATCGACCGCGACAAAGCCGCTCCGAGGGACAAGCCGTCGGTGCTCGCGGCCCGCATGACGAAACTCGGCGTGACGGACGCCGCGGTGGTGTTGCTGGTGAACCCGCGACCGCTCGACGCCGAACTCGCGGCAAAGGTGAAGAACGCCCGGCCCGACGAGAAGGCGTTCCTGACGAAGTTCGCGGAGGTGTGGGCCGCGGCCGACGCGGCCGCGCTGTACCTCCAAGTGGGCGCCGCCGCGGAACTCGGCGTGTCGCTCCAGTTCGACCCCGCGAAGGTGCCCGCGGGCGCAAGGGCGTGGCTCGTCGGCGAGCGGACGCCGTCGGCGGTGTGGGCCGCGGTTCCCGACGACGCGATCGCGGCGGTGGCCGGGCGGGTGCGGCCGAACGACCTGTTCACCTTCCTCGACTCGCTGAACGCGGACGACGGCAAGTTCGGCGCGCGCGCGACGATCGAACAGGCGCTCGGGCCGCTCATCGGCAAGGACAAGTTACCGCTGGTTCTGGACGCGCTCGGGCCGGACTGGGGCGCGTGGGTCGCGCCGCCCGCGAAGGGGAGCACCGACTCGGTGCCCGCGGCGGTGACCGCGATCAAGGTCCGGACCGACGCCCCCAGGGGCGCGGAAGCGGCGAAGGCGCTGGTGCAGTCGCTGGAATACGGTTTCCAGGTGGCGCGGATCGCGTACAACGCGAAGCACAAGGACCAGCTCGAACTGCGAGAGGAAGCGGACGGCGACACGGTCGTCCGGTCGCTCGCCGGGGAGGGGTTGCCCGCTGGGTTCCGTCCGTCGTTCGCGCTGAAGGGCGGTTACCTGCTCATCTCGACGTCGCCGGACGCGATCAAGGCATTCCGGCCGCCGACGGCCGAGCCGAAGCCGGGCGGCGACGTCCCGTTCGCGCGGTTCAGCGCGACCGCGGCCCGCGGCTATTTGGAATCGCACAGCGCGGTGCTAGCGAAGCTCCTGTCCGCGGCCGGGGCGGGAGACGAGAAGGGCTTGGCCGATCAGTTCGACATGCTGGCGCGGGTACTGGAGCCCGTCGATACGGTGGAGTTGGTGGCCCGCGGCGACGCGACCGGCGTGAAGCTGTCGCTCCGCGTAAAGCCGGCCAAATCGTTGAAGAAATAGCCCCGCCGCGCTACTCGGCGACGCACTCCGCCCCCTCGCGTTCGAGAACGTTTATCATCCGCAGGACGGCGATGTCCCAGGCATCCCGTCTCCGCAGGATGGCGCTGTAAAGCTGCACGTTCTTCTCGTCCGTGAAGTAGTACCAGTGGTTGAGGATGCCCAGCTTGTCGGCGCCGGCGACCTTCATTTGCAACCCCCTGGGACGCCAGCCATTCGTTGAGCGGGTGGGCCGAGTCCTTGCCCTTGCCGGCGGGTTGCTGTCGAGTTGCAGGTCGAGCCACCACTTGCCGGTCCGGTTCGGACCCAGACCGCACCGCCCGACCGTGCGCTTCAGGCCGGGCGCGATCGGGTGTAAACTGCCGGCCAAAATCTAGAGCACCCGGTCGCGGCGGGACATGAAGTTAAGGTCGACCCGTCGAGCGTCGAGCAGGTGGTCCTGAACCTGGCGGTCAACGCCCGGGACGCCATGCCGACCGGCGAGCGGCTCACGATCGAAACCCGAGCCGTCCGCGTCGGGAACGAGGACCCGGAAGCCCGGCCGGGGTACTACGCCGAACTGGCGGTCACCGACACCGGGCACGGAATGACTGACGAGGTGAAGGCCCGGCTGTTCGGGCCGTTCTTCACCACAAAGGAGCTGGGCAAGGGCACCGGGCTGGGGCTGGCCGTGGTCCACGGGGTGGTGGCCCAGGGCGGGGGCCACGTCCGGGTGTACAGCGAGGTCGGAGTCGGCACCACCTTTCGGATCCGGCTCCCGGCCGTCGAAGCCGCACCGGAGCCGGGCTTGAAGGACGCCCCGCTGGTTCCGGGTTGTGGGACGGAGCGGGTGCTGCTGGTCGAGGACGACGAGCGCGTGCGCCGGTTCGCGCGGATCGTGCTGGAGAGCTACGGGTACACCGTGCTGGAGGCCCGGCACGGCCGCGACGCACTCCAGGCGGCCGACCAGAACCCGCCCGCCGACCTGCTTCTGACGGACGTGGTCATGCCGGAGATGGGCGGGCGGGAGCTGGCCGAGGCGCTGCGGGTCCGGTCGCCCGGGCTGCGGGTGCTGTACGCCAGCGGGTACACGGACGACGCCGCGGTGCGGCACGGGATCGTGTCCGCCGATGACGCCTTCCTGCAGAAGCCGTACACCCCGCTCGCGCTCGCCCGTAAGGCCCGTGAGGTACTCGACGCGGCCCGATGACGACGGGCCGACCACTGACTGCTCGCTTAAACATCTGCTGCGCGAAGAGGTGTCACTTGTTTTTCCACACGGCAAAGTCGTGGCCGCCGGTCTCCACGTCTCACGCGTCCGGCACTTTCTTTTCTTTCAGGTACGCGTGCGTCCGTGCTGCTCAACGCCTGCCGATACCGTCCGCGCCAGAACGAAGCACACGGCCTTATCGGCGTCGGCGAGCTGCACGGACGCGCCCGGCGGAATCGCGGTCGGGTTCCTCTCTCTCGCGCCCGGGCCGGTCGCCTACTTCGCCTTGGGCTTGCAGTAACTCAGGGCCATGAGCACATACCCGGTGTCCAGCGCCGGGTCGCTCTCCATCCAGTTGGGCGTCTTGTTCGTCCAGCTCCCGTCGGGGTTCTGGCGCCTCCCGATCGCCGCGAGCAGGTCGGCCCGCCAGTCGTGCTTGACGCCCTTCGCGTCGGTGAACGTGTCCTCGCCCAGCGCGTCCATGCACTTCGCGAACGTGTGGTAGTAGTAGAACAGCCCGCGCTGGCTGTTCGCCTCCGGCATGCCGGGG
>JAFKJJ010000242.1 GCA_017306025.1 Planctomycetota bacterium | reverse complement strand
CATCTTCCCACGCGGTATCACCCACGTCCTTTGCAACGGGTGCTCGCGTCTGGGGGATGGAGCGGGCGCCTGGGCCGACTGGAGGAAGTCCGTGATGCGCAAATTGACCCGCGGGGCCGCGGCCCTGGTTCTCGGCTCGGCTCTGGCCGCTTCGGCCGTGGCCCAGCCGCCGGGCGCCCCGCCCGGCGGTGCGCCACCCGTCGCCCCGCTCGTTCCGCCGGTCACGCCCGCGCCCGGCGCCGGCGGCCTGCCGGCGCCCAAGCCGGAGGTGCGACCCACCGGCACCGCGGCCACCGTCAACGGGCAGGCGATTCCGGAGGTCGCCGTCTACCGCGCGCTGCGCCAGTTCCCGGACGCCCACAAGGAGATGGCCCGCAAGGAGATCATGGCGCACCTGATCGAGAACGCCCTCATCGATCAGTACCTCACCGCCCTCAAGGTGACGGTCGAGGAGAAGGACGTCGAGAAGTTGCTCGCCGACCTGAAGAAGGAGCTGACGGACGCGAAGAAGGACTACGCGAAGGAACTGGAAGCGATGATGCTCACCGAGGCGGAGTTCCGCGTCGAGGTCGTCGCCCAGATGAAGTGGGAGAAGTTCGTCCAGCAGCAGGGCACCGACGCGGCGCTGAAGCAACTGTTCGACGGCAGCCCGGACGTGTTCGACGGTACGATGGTCCGCGCCCGGCACATCCTCATGACGCCGGGCACCGACGAGGCCAAGCAGAAGGACGCCGCCCAGAAGCTCCGCGGGATCAAGCAGGTGGTGGAGCAGGAGGCCGCGAAGGCGGTCGCGGCGCTGCCCCCGACGGCCGACGCGCTCGCCAAGGAGCAGGCGAAGGCGAACAAGACCGACGAACTGTTCGCGGCCTACGCGAAGGAGTACTCGGTGTGCCCGTCGAAGAAGGACGGGGGCGACCTGAACTTCTTCCCGCGGGCCGGGGCGATGGTCGAGCCGTTCGCCAAGGCCGCGTTCGCGATCAAGCCGTACGAGATGACCGACGTGGTCGCCACCGAGTTCGGCTACCACCTGATCCTCGTCACCGCGCGGCGCCAGGGCGCGCCCAAGAAGTTCGAGGAGGTCAAGGAGGACGTGCGGATGCTCTACGCGATGCGGCTCCGCGAGGCGGTCATCGCGCAGATGAAGCCGAAGGCGCAGATCGTCATCGCGCCGACCGCCGGGGGCGCCCCGGCCGGCGCGGCCCCGACCGGGGCGGTCGTGCCGCCGAAGTGACCGGCACCGGACTAGCAGAAATCCGAAGGCCCGCGGACGCGTCCGCGGGCCTTCTTCGCTTACCTTCGCCTTCAATGGCGAGGTCCACTCGACGGGGACGCGGAGCCACGGTCAGTAGACCACGGTCCACTGGTACACCCAACTCACCGGTGCCGGTACGGGCACCCACACCCAACCGGCCAGGAAAAGCCACAGGCGCCACCGCCGCCGACCGAGGACGGAGCGCCCCCGGAGCGCGAGTAGCAATTCGGCAGCCGCGAAACCCGCGGCGAGCGAGCCGGCAAACAGGAACAGGATTCCCGGTCCGCCGAGACCGACGGAGAACGAAAGCCCGGCGGGCAGATGGGCCGGTACGGTCCACGCCCAATCGCTCGTCCCGTAGTGCGTCAGACGCCCCTCGTGCTGAATGCCGCCGCTGAGTTCCCAGGGCCGGAACGCGACGACCCGGGAGTACCAGAGAAAATGGACGACCGCGAAGACGATCGTCCCGACCACAAGGGCCAGTTCCCGCACGTCAGCACCTCGGCGGTTGCGACAGCGATTCAGCGCGCCGGCCGGTGCTTCCGCAGCGCGTCGAGCGCGCGGCGCATGTCCGGTGGGAGCGGGGCTTCCGCCTCGATCCACTGCTCCGTCCGCGGGTGCTTGAACCGCAACCGGTACGCGTGCAGCGCCTGGCGGTCGATCAGCACCGCGTCTTCGCCGGGCGGCGTTTCCGGCGCAATGTCGGAGAGCTTCAGCTGTGACCGACCGCCGTAGAGCTTGTCCGCGAGCACCGGACAGCCCGCGTGCAGCAGGTGAACGCGGATCTGGTGCGTGCGGCCGGTGCGCGGTTGCACCTTCACGAGCGTGAACCCGCGGAACCGCTCCAGTACCTCGTAATAGCTCAGTGCCGGCTTCGCGTCGGGATCGTTCGAGACGATCATTCTCAACCGGTCGTGCGGGTGCATCTTCATCGCACCCTCGATGTAGTCGGAGTCACGGTCCAGGGCGCCCGCGGCGATCGCCACGTACTCTTTGAACACCTTGCGCGACTCGAACTGCATCGAGAGGTCGCGGTGCGTCACGTCGTCCTTCGCGACCAGAATCACCCCGCTCGTGTCCTTGTCCAGCCGGTGAACGATACCCGCCCGCAGGTGCCCGTTGCCGGTGCTGAGGTGGTCGCGGAAGTGCCACTGGAGCGCGTTGACGAGCGTACCCGACCAGTTCCCCTTCGCGGGGTGAACGACCATGTCGTGCGGCTTGTTCACCACGACGAGCCAGTCGTCCTGGTACAGAATGTCGAGCGGGATGTCTTCGGGAACCGGGATCTCGTGCGTCGGCTCGGGCAACTCGACGTGGAGCCGGTCGTTCTTCCTCACCTTGTAGCTCGGTTTGGCTACCGGCTTGCCGTTGACGGTGACGCCCCCGTTCTCGATCGCGCGCTGGACCTCCGAGCGGCTGAAGTCGGCTCCGAGGTGGAGCTGAACGTACTGGTCGAGGCGCATGCCCTCCGACTTGACCATGACGAGCAGGTCGAGGGGTTCGCGCAGCCTGACGCTGGGCGTGACCGGAACCGGTTCGGGCGCGAGATCGTCGTCGAGTTCGTCGGACATGGTCGAAACCAGAGGGCAGAGATCAGAGACCAAAGACCGGAGGACAGAGAACAGACGGTGTTGTCGGTCCCCTGCCCTCTATCCCTGCCCCCTGTCCGCTCACGGCCCGACGGGCGGGATGGGAAAGCCGTGGGCCGCGTCCTTGGGCATCTTGGGGTCGAACGGGAAGCCCGGCAGCGACGGCGAGAGGTTGTACACGCTCCCCTGGAGGGTGAGGACCTGCTGCTCGGTGTTCTGGTTCCGCAGCGTGTCGGCGAGCTTCTTCGCGTCCTTGCCCCAGTCGGTGTCGGGGGCGGCCTCGGCCACCTTGTCGAGCCACTCGACCGCCTTCTTCGGGTCCCCACGGGATTCGATCGCCTTCGGGTTCAGGGGGTCTATAACCTGCCCCTCCTTCGGCATCCCGACCAGCACCGCCTCGGCCTTCGCGCAGGCCAGCATGCACTCGACCCGGATGACCGGGTCGTCCTTGAAGTCGTCCACGAGCTTGGTGAACGACTCGCGCGCCTTCTCGACGTTGGCGACCGCGGTCTTGCGGGCGTTCGCGTCGGTGGCGGTGAGCCGCTCGATGCCCTCGGGACCCAGCAGCGTGCGGGCGATCTCCAGGTTCGCCAGCTTCGCCTGCACCGTGTCGGGGTACTTCTTCGCGTACTCCTCCAGCGCCGCCGGCGTCGAGAGGCCGTCGAGTTCCGTCCACCGCGCCGACTGCTCGGCGCGCCGGCTGTGGACGATCCACCACGTCAACCCGACCGCGGTGACGACGAGCAGCAGGATGGCCATCATCGGGTAGCTGACGAGCTTCCCCTGCTTGAACTTGTCCCACCCGTCGGTCAGCGCGCGGGCCAGCGCGTTGGGGTCGGCCTTCGGTTCGGTCGCGTGCGCCGCGTGCGGCCCCTGGACCGTGTTGGGTGCGGTCGGTGCGCCGGATGCGGGCGGCTGTTGCTGTTCCGTGCTCATGGGACTACTCGGACCACGGTCGGGGAGGCGTTACAGCCGGCACATTCGACACGCCCGGCAGATTGAGTTGATGATATGTGGCCCGTCGGTATCGGTCAATCGAAGGGGACGCGCGGGGGGCCGTCTCTCGCTCGGGTTCGGCGGACCTCGTCCGCACCCGCCTTCGGCTCGCGGCCGGCGAGGGGAAGCGTACAATACGTCCAATCGGGTCGCACACTCACGCAGGGGCGAACATGCTCGGCAGGCTGTTCAAGGGGATCAGGGCGGGGCTGGCGAAGACCCGCAGCGCGTTCGGCAGCGTGCTTGACGTGCTCCGCGGGAAGGGGAAGGTCGATCAGGCGTTCCTCGACAAGCTCGAAAAGCAACTGTACCTCGCCGACGTGGGGTCGCAGGCCACGCTCACCATCGTGGACCGCGTGCGCCAGGCGTTCCGCGACAAGGAGGTCACGGGCGAGATCGAGGCGTTCGTGAAAAAGCAGCTCCGCGAACTGCTGACCGACGCCAGCCCCGGCCTCGGCTATCAAACGACCGGCCCGACGGTGGTGATGATCGCGGGGGTGAATGGCTCGGGCAAAACCACGTCGATCGCGAAGCTGGCGAGCAAGCTCCAGTCCGAAGGGAAGAAGGTGCTGCTCGCGGCGTGCGACACGTTCCGCGCCGCGGCAGTGGAGCAGCTCACCGTGTGGGCCGGCCGGATCGGGTGCGAGATCGTGAAACAGGGGCAGAACGCGGACCCGTCGGCGGTGGCGCACGACGCGTGCGAGAAGGCGAAGGCCCGCGGCTTCGACGTGCTGATCGTGGACACGGCGGGGCGGCTCCACACGCAAACGCACCTGATGAAAGAACTGGAAAAGATCCACCGGATCGTGTCGCGTCAGATCCCCGGCGCGCCGCACGAGGTGCTGCTGGTACTGGACGCGACGACCGGTCAGAACGCGGTGACGCAGGCGGAGCAGTTCTCGAAGTCGGTGAAGTGTACGGGGATCGTGCTGTCGAAGCTGGACGGCACGGCGAAGGGCGGTTCGGTGTTCGCGATCAAGCAGAAGCTCGGCCTGCCGGTGAAGTTCGTGGGCGTGGGCGAGCAGATCGACGACCTGGAGAACTTCGACCCGGACGCGTTCGTCAACGCGCTGTTCGAGAAGGAGTGACCGGCCGCGGATCAGATCCCATAGGGTTCAGAAACAGCGTCGTTGCTCATGTTGTTCACGGCTCGGATGATCTCCTTCACGCGGTCCTGATTGAAGTACTCACGGAGGGCCTCCCGGAGCTCTTGTTCGTTATTCACCGCCCGGTGCCAAGCCTGCAGGACTCGGCCGGTGAGGGGGGTATTTTCTAACGTCGCGGGGTACGGTTGCAACTTGTGGTGCAGCATGAGCAACGGCGCCCGGTAACGGAGGAACGGAGCAACAAGCATCAACTTGTGCGTAAAGATTGTGCCGTCCGCATTCGATTCGGTATCGACCTCGCAACGCACGAAGTTGTGTGTCCGCGCGCCGAGGGTTTCACCTTGTTGCCGAAGGACGGCGACCGGAGTGACGGTTGGGGTTGTGAAGAGATCCTGCGGCCACAGATCCGGAATTGTGGCAGACATAAAGTCTCCGTTCAACACGTCAGACGAATTCGAATCGGGTAGTGATCGGACCCGATCGCCCGATCGGGTGCCCAGTCGGTTCCGGCCAGAGACGTGCCGGCTACTGTCGTCACGATACACGCCGAATCGTCTTGGTAAAAGGGGATCAGGCTCGGGCGCAAGAGAGCTTGGTCGAACAGGTGCCAGTAGTAAGCGGTGTGGTCGCCACCGGGCTCGCGGTAGTACGTTCCCGCCGGACGTGTAGTCCCGTCTCCGAAGAACTGCCACATCGGATTGAAGAAGAACGGGTATCTCCGGTGTGACGCCTGCCGTTCGATCCGGTTTGCGACCACCCGGGACATCACCCCGTGTAGTCCCACCGAAGAGGTTACTCCGTCCGAGAACGGATGAGCGTTCAAATCGCCGAGTACGATCGTTTGTGCGTGCCCCGTGGCTAACTCGACTAACCGAATTGCCTCGGCGAACCGCTCCAACTCTCGATCAATATGCGACGACTCTTTTTCAAGACGGCTGACCATGTGAACCGGAGCGAGGAGCAACTGCAGATCGTTCCCACGCCACAGCTTCAGGATCGAGTAGTATTCGTGGCGATCGACTTCCAGCGCAAAGGAGATCGTTCGTCGGGCTACTACCCGAACGCGGGAGGTCGTGGAAACGACCGAGAAGTTCGCCGATCCCCCTGAATTGAGCGCCTGAAGAACAGAGCCAATCACCCCCTCAGAACACTCCGCCAGCGCGATCACATCCGCGTCTTCCTGCCGCTGGAGCGCGCTAATCAGCCGCACAATCCCGTCGCGCGGCGTCTTTCCTCCGATGTTCCAGAACACGGCGCAGAACATGGCTGGCGTTCCGTTCGGTGTCCCGGTTTACTTCGCCGTGTCGGTGGCCCGGCTCTCGCGGATCACCGTCACCTTGATCTCGCCCGGGTAGTCGAGCTGCTGCTCGATCGCCCGCGCGATGTCGCGGCACACGCGGACCGCGTCCGCGTCCGTCGTGCGCTGGGCGTTGGCGATCACCCGCAGCTCGCGGCCCGCCTGGATCGCGTACGCCTGGTCCACCTCCGGGAACCCGCACGCCACCGCCTCCAGGTCCGCCAGCCGCTTCACGTACTTCTCCAGCGTCTCGCGCCGCGCGCCCGGGCGGCTCGCGCTGATCGCGTCCGCCGCCGCGACCAGCACCGTGTAAATGTTGTCCACCGTCACGTCGTCGTGGTGGCCCGCGATCGCGTGCAGCACCTCCTTGCTCGTCTCGCCGTACCGCCGGGCCAGTTCCGCGCCCACCTTCGGGTGGCCGCCCTCCATCTCGTGGTCCGCCGCCTTCCCCACGTCGTGCAAGAGGCCGCAGCGGCGCGCGAGCTGCGCGTTGAGGCCCAGTTCGGAGGCCATCAGGCCGCACAGGTGCGCCACCTCGACCGAGTGCGCCAGCACGTTCTGGCTGTAGCTCGTGCGGAACCGGAGCCGGCCGAGCAGGTAGACGATCTTCTCGTGCGGGGCCGCGACGTCGGCGTCGAGCACCGCCTGACCGCCCAGCTCCTGAATGTGCTTCTCCATCTCGGCCTGCGTTTCGGTCACGACCTCTTCGATCCGGCTCGGGTGAATGCGGCCGTCCTGGATCAACTTGGTCAGCGCCAGCCGCGCGGTCTCGCGGCGCACGTTGTCGAACGCGGACACGATCACCACCCCCGGCGTGTCGTCGACGATCACGTCCACGCCGGTCAGCTTCTCGAACGTGCGGATGTTCCGCCCCTCGCGGCCGATGATCCGCCCCTTCATGTCGTCCGACGGGATGTCCACCGTGCTCACGGTCATCCCGGCCGTCTGGTGCGCCGCGTACCGCTGGATCGCGACCGTCACGATCTCGCGGGCCTTCGCCTCCGCCTGCTGCTTCGTCCGCTCCTCGTGCTGGCGGATCTTGGACGCGATCTCGTCGGACAGTTCGTGCTCCAGCTTCTCCAGGAGCATCCGCTCGGCCGTCTCGCGCGACAGGCCGGTGATCTCGTGCAGCTTCTTCGTCTCCTGCTCGATCAGCTCGTCGAGGTGCTTCGCCTTCTTCTCCAGTGCGTCCCTGCGGTCGGCGATCTTCTCCTTCAGGCCGTCGAGGTGCTTCTCCTTGCGGGCGAGCTCCTTCTGCTTCTGCTCGGCCGCGTCCTCCCGTTTCTCGGCCCGGCGCTCCAACTCGCGCACCTCGGCCCGGGCCGCTTCGAGTTCGCGCGTGAGTTCCTCGCGGCGGCGTATCGCCTCGTCGCGGGCCTTCAGTTCGGCGTCGCGGACGATCTGCTCGGCGTCGCGGCGCGACTGTTCGACGAGTTCGAAACCGCGCATTTCGGCGCGCCGCGCGGCTTCGGCTTCCAGCACCGCATCGCGGGCGGGGTCGCGGGGCGATTCGGCCGGCGGGGCGGGACGGCGGACGACCAGATACGTGCCACCGATGCTGAGCAGCGCGGCGGCGACGGCAAGCCCGCCTGCGAGTAGCGGGTCCATGAATAGGCCACTCCACAAATGGTGGCCCGTCGAAACTCGGCAGAGAGGACGAACCGCGGGCGCGCGGCCGGGCGAATCGGCAGGCGGGCGCGGGCGCCGCGGGGCGATCCGGGCGCGTGGTCCCAACTCCGCATGATCGGCAGTCGCCTGGAGAGCGCGGGTCCGAGGTGCGACGGGCGAACCGGTATATGTATGTCGGATCAACCGTCCGTGACCACCGGACGCGGCACGACCGCGCCCGGCCAAATATCCCGCGCGACGCGTCCTGACCGCACGGGGCTTCGCGTATTATGGCGTCGCCAAACTTAAGTTCCAAGCTACAAGTTCTCGGGTTCTATGTCCGGGAGGCGCGAAGTCGGGAGCCGTCGAAACTTGTGAACCGCGGAACCGATTTTGCCGTACGCGCCCGAACGATCGCGGGCAATCCGAGATAGGGCGAACACAAACCGCGGAGGCCCGGTGAACACGACCATCGCCAAACTCAACCGACTCGGCGACCCGCTCGCCGACGGGCCGCTGCTCGACGCGTTCCTCTCGGGCGACCAGGCCGCGTTCGCGGCGCTCGTCCGGAGGTACGCCGGTCTGGTGTTCGCCACCTGCCGGCGCGTCCTCCGACACCAGCAGGACGCCGAGGACGCGTTCCAGGCCACGTTCCTCGTTCTGGCGCGACGGGCCGGCGACGTGTGGCCGCGAGAGGCCGTGGGGTCGTGGCTGTTCGGCGTGGCCCACCGTGTCGCGCTCAAGGCGCGGGCCGCACGCGACCGGCGCGCGGTCCGTCGGCGGCCGCTCGAAGACGCCGCGCCGGCCGCCCCGCCCCCGCCCGACTTCGACCTCGCGGAAGCCGTTCACCGCGTCGTGTGCCGGCTGCCGGAGGTGTACCGGGCGGCGGTCGTGGCGTGCGACCTCGAAGGGCTCAGCCGGAAGGAGGCGGCCGCGCGCCTCGGGTGGACGGAAGGGACGCTGTCCGGCCGGCTGGCCCGCGCCCGCGAGTTGCTCGCGAGCCGGTTCCGGCGGCTCGGCCTCACGCTACCGGCCGGCGGGCTGGCGGCCGCGTGTGTCGGTCCGGAGAGCGCCCCCGCGGCGAGCGTTCAGGCGGCCATTGATCTCGCGACCGGAACGGGCACCGCGCCCGCGCCGGTCGTCGCTCTTACCGAAGGGGTGGTGCGGAGCATGGGGCTGTTCAAACTGAAGGCGATGACCGCGGCGATGTTCGTAGCCTGTGCGGTCGGGTTCGGCGCTTTGGCAGCCGGTAACGGCGACGGTTCCCCGGACGGGCCGCCGTCGAAGCCGACGCAAGAGCACAGATCGACGTCCCGGGGCGGTTCGGAGGCGGCCGTTCCGCCGGTGAAGGCGCCGGCGCCCCCGAAGGGGCCGCGGGTCGACCTCGCACGGCAGGAACTGGAGGTGCTCCTCCAGGAGATCGAGTTCGCGGCCGTCTCTGGAAAGCTCGACAAAAGCGTGCTCGACCGGCTCCGCGGGCGACTCCGGGCCGCCGACCGGCTGCTCGACGCGAACGACCTGGCGCTCGAATTCGAGCGGCCGGCGAAATCCCTGACCGACCACGACCGGCTGCAGGGGAAGTGGCGCGTCGTCTCGCTCACCGAGAACGGCAAGACCGCGCCCACCGACCCGAAGGACCCGTGGGTCATGGAGTTCGCCAGCCGGACGTTTCGGATGCCGTTTTTCGAGACCGACGGCGGGTGGACGCAGCGCGAGTACGTGTTCGCGCTGGACACGACCACGACCCCGCGGACCATCGAGCTGTTCGCGCCGAACAAGCCGATCGGGCGGGCCGTGTACGAGTTCACCGCCCCGGCGAAGACCTGTCAGTCGTGCCACGAGGCGCCCAACGCCCCCGCGTTCGGAGGCGGGCGGGACCGGCCGGCGGACGCCTGGCTCGGGCTGTGCGCCCCCGGCCTGAAGATCGCCCCGCTCGGGGTACGGCTGGGGCTCGCACCCGACGGCCGCCGGGGAATCACGTTCGACACCCCCGGCGTCATCGTGTTCGACCTGCGCCGCCCGTCCGCCGACCGTGTCGCCGAGAAGACCGACCCGAGGATCGTAGTGAACCAACTGGCGGCCTTGGCCGCCGAGGTCGAGCGGGCGCAACTCGAATCGGAACGGGCGAAGCTCGACCTGGCGGCGGCGACGGCCGAACTCGAGAAGGCCCGGCACACGGCCGCACAGGCCCAGGCCCGCTGGGCAGCGGCGAACCAGAAGTGGCAGCTCGCGCAACGGGAGTACGAGCGGGCCAGCGAGCGATTGAAGAAATTGCCGGCGGTCGCGCCGGGCGGGGCCGCGGCGGCCGGCGAGGTGTTCGCCGTCCACATCCGCACCCTCGCCGCGGCCGAGAAGGTGATCCGCGTCAAGGCGACCGGTAAGGAGACGGTGCTCGCGGGGCTCGTTTACGCGGCCGATGACGTGTCCATCAAGTCCGACGCGCTGAGCGTGTGGGTGGTGCGCGACGGGGCCGTGCTCGCGGTCGATCTGCCGGCCATTCTCAAGGGCGATACAAAGACCAACTACGCGCTGAAGGTCGGCGATCAACTCTTCGTGCAGGTCAAGCCCGCGAAGTGATCTCCGCCCGGGGCGCCCCGCCGAATCCGCTCCCATTTCTCGAATTTTCCGACCTCTGCGGCCCGAACGGTAAGCACGAGTTGCCCCGGCCGTCTATATCTCCTCGCGACTTCGGGTCGGATTTGCAGAAAAGACATTTTGTCTTAATCTGACCTTGCGAGCCCAGACGTTTTGTCTTAATCTGTGCGAACGCCGTGCGAAAATCCTCTCGCACGGCTCCGCCGATCGCCGGACACACGCCCGTGTCCGGCGCCACCGCCGACCAATTGCCCCAACCGCTCCGGTCGCCGGGAGAGATCGCTGCCGCCACCGCGCGAACGCCGCCGGACCGCCGAACGGTCCGACCGGGCTGGGCCGCGCCCCGCGATCCGATGAGGAGGTTCCCGTGCGAATCGTGATCCTCGAAGTCCTGGGTGCCGTGGTTGCGCTCGCGGGGGTGGGCGTCCTGTTCTGTGGGGGTCGCGCGCAGACGACCGCGAGGCACGGCCCCGCCCCGCCGGAGGCGGCGATGCTCGAACAGCGGTCGCGCGTCAAGTTCGCACTGGCCCGGCGCCTCATCGCGGAGCGCCCGCCGCTGCTGGCGGCCGCCGAGTGGTTCGAGCAGGTGAACGGGGAGGACGGAACGGAGACCCTGGTCCGCTCCGTACCGGGTCGGTCGGTCCGGGAAAAGCTCTGTCGACAGGTCATCCTGTACGTGATCGCGGTCGAAGGCGAGTTGCGACGCGAGGGCTCCCTCCCGACCGGTCCGCGGGCGTCGGAGGAGCTACAGGCCGAGTTCGACCGCCGGCTCGCCGCCGGCGAGTTCCCGCCCGAGCCCGGCATGCAGTAGGTGCCGCGCCTTCGCAACTCGCCGGCGCCCTTCGGGCGATTCCGGCCGCGGTTGTTACCAACTTTTTTCGGTCCGTCCGGGCCGTGTCGGGCACATATAGGTGGGCGCGTCGGCCCGTTACACGGGCCGGGCAACGATCGGCCCCGCGCGTCGTCTTTGAAGGTAGCGTCCGGTCCCGCCGTTGCGGGACGAGTTCGAACCGGCCGCCGGGCCGGCCCCAGCGGGAGACCCCATGCGACTGATGACTCTCGTGGTTCTGGGTGCGGCGGTCGCGGCCGCCGCGGCGATCTCGCTGTGCCAGCACCTCCGGCCGGCGGGCACGGGGTGCCCGCAGCGCCAGCGCCCGACCGAACTCGTCCTGCCGGTCTCCCCGGAGGTGACGGCCATCGAACGGCGGACCCTCGTCAAGTGCCAGCTGGCCCGGCGCGCCGTCACCGAGCGCACGTCGCTGCTGGCGGCCGCCGAGTGGTTCGAGCAGGTGAACGGGGAGGACGGAATGGAGGCCCTGGTCCGCACCATCCCGGGGCGGTCGGTCCGGGAAAAGCTCTGCCGACAGGTCATCGTGTACGTGATAAGTGCCGAGGACGAAATGGAAAGGGAAGGGGCGCTCCCGACCGGTCCGCGGGCGTCGGAGGAGCTACAGGCCGAGTTCGACCGCCGGCTCGCCGCCGGCGAGTTCCCGCCCGAGCCGGGGCCGCAGTAGCGGTTGGCGGAGACGCCGCGCGACCCGCGCCGGTACAATGGCCCGCACCGCGGAGGCCATCATGCCGGACGAGAACACGCCCCCGGACGGAAGGACCGACCCCCAATTGACTTCCCCCCACGTCGCCCCCCGTACCGACTCGGACACCGGTATTGCGCCGGAACGCACGATCGTCCAAACCGCGCCCCCGAGCCTCGCGCCCCCGCCCCGGTCCGCGCCCGTCCGGCACGTGCCCGGTTTCGACATCCTCGGCGAACTGGGGCGCGGCGGGATGGGCGTCGTCTACAAGGCCCGGCAGCACGGACTGGGCCGCGTCGTGGCGCTGAAGATGGTGCTGCACGGCGCCCACGCGACGGCCGAGGAGCTCGACCGTTTCCGCGCCGAGGCCGAGGCCATCGCCCGGCTGCGTCACCCGAACATCGTCGAGGTGTACGCCTACGGCGAGACCGAGGACGGGCTGCCCTACTTCGCGCTGGAGTTCTGCGAGGGCGGTACGCTCGCCGCGCTGTGCGCGCGACCGCTGCCGCTGCACCGGGCCGCCGAACTGGTCGTGGCACTCGCCCGGGCCGTCCACGCCGCGCACGCCGCCGGCATCGTCCACCGCGACCTCAAGCCGGGCAACATCCTGTTGCAAGCCGAAAGTCCAAATGTCGAAAGTCGTAACGTCGAAGACGGCGGCTCCGGGGCTTCCGACTTTACGACTTTACGACTTTGCGACCTGCGACCCAAAGTGACCGACTTCGGGCTGGCGAAGGGGCTCGGTCAGGCCCAGGGCCGCACGCAGACGGGTGCCGTGCTCGGCACGCCCGCCTACATGGCGCCCGAACAGGCGGCCGGGCGCTCGACCGAGATCGGCCCGGCCGCGGACGTGTACGCGCTGGGCGCCATCCTCTACCACCTGCTCACCGGGCGCCCGCCCTTCGACGGCGCGGGCGGCGTGCCCCAGACGCTTCTGGCCGTTCAGCACGACGAGCCGACCCGCCCGCGAGGAGCCCGGCCAGCGCCGCGCCGGCCGCGACCCACCTGCGGCGCCGGACCAGTCGCTTGCGGGCGCGGTAGAGGAAGTTGTGCGGGTGCGCCCACACCGGCGCGCCGCGGAGCCACCGCTCCAGGTCGTCCGCCAGGTCGGACGCGGACGCGTACCGGTCGGCGGGCGCCTTCTCCATCGCCTTGAGGGCGACGGCTTCGAGGTCGCGCGGGACG
>JAFKJJ010000450.1 GCA_017306025.1 Planctomycetota bacterium | reverse complement strand
AAAGGTCGGAACGGTACGCCCGCCACGGTCACGGGCGGTGCCCTCTCCGGGCGTGGGGCGGCCCCGCGCCCCCGGCCTTGGCGGCGAGGAGTTTTGCGATGCGTGCGGCACACTGGATCGTTTGCGCCGGGGCACTCGGCGCGCTGCTCGGCCCGGCGGGCCGGACCACCCTGCGGGCGGACGAGAAGGCGGAAGCACGGGCGCTGTGCCTGATCGAGGCGGCGGGCGGTACGGTCACCCGCGACGGGGCCGCGGCCGACGGGCCGGTCGTCGCGGTGAGCCTGTGTGGTGCGAAGGTTTCCGACGAACTGCTGAAGTCCCTGGCCGCGTTCCCGCGGGTGCGGTCGATCGACCTGTGCCGGGCCGACGGGCTCACCTCCAAGCAGCTCCGCGTGCTGACCGCGCTGACGGAACTCGAATCGCTCAACGTCTCGCGCTGCCCGAAGGTCACCGGCCACGGGCTGTACAAGCTGTCGGCGCTCAGGAACCTCCGCACGCTCGACGTGTCCCACTGTCCGGAGATCGACGACTGCGGGCTCGAAGCGCTGACGGAGTACTTCCCGAAACTTCAGTCGCTCGACGTCAGCGGGTGCCGGTACGTCACCGCGATCGGGCTGCGCGAGCTGCGCGGCATGTCGGGCCTCGAAACGCTGATCGCGGCCGACTGCGACCTCACCGACGACGCGCTCCGCGAGATCGCGGCCGTTCGGACGCTGAAGACGCTGTCGGTCGCCCGGAACGGGCGCGCGACGGCCACCGGGTTGAAGGCCCTGGGGGCGCTGGAGAACCTGGAGGCGCTCGACCTGTCCGGTAACTCCGCGGTCACGTCGGCGGCGCTCGCCGGGCTCACTAGGTTACAGAAGCTCCACACGCTGAACCTCTCCGGTTGTCCGCGGGTGGCCAACCACAGCCTCAAGGTGCTCCGCGGCCTCAAACAGCTCCACACGCTGAGCCTGTCCGGCTGCGAGCAACTGGAGGACTACGGGCTGGAGTACCTCGTGCAGTCGCTGCCGAACGTCCGCACCCTCGACCTGTCCGAGTGCGCGGACATCACCGACAACGGGCTGAAGGTTCTTATCAAACTGGGGCAACTGGAGACCATCGACCTTCGCGGGTGCCGGAACGTGAGCGCGACCGGCGCGAAGACACTCACCACCGCCATGCCGAAGCTGAAGCTCGACCGCTGACCGTGCGGCGGGCGACGGCTCTCGGCGTAGCCCGTCGGCGGCGTCATGCCGCCGGCGGGTGTGTCGTCTCGTCGTTGAGGGCACCTCCAATGCTGCCGTCCCCATCTCGACCCGCGCTCACGCGCCGGCAGGCGGTCGTTGCCGGCGGACTCGGCGCGCTGGGGCTGTCGCTCCCGCAACTCCTGGCGGCCGAACAGGGCACGCCCGCAAAGCCGAAGTCGGTCATTTTTGTCGTGCCGTGGGGCGGGCCGGCTCAGATGGACACGCTCGACCCGAAGCCGGACGCTCCGGAGGAAGTGCGGGGCGACTTCCGGTCGATCGCGACCCGTGTGACCGGCCTTCGCGTCTGCGAGCACCTCCCGCGACTGGCCGCGATGGCCGACCGGTTCGACATCCTGCACTACCTGATGAACAGCCTTGTCGCGTCGCTGATCGGGTCAGTGCTGGCGATCGCCCTCGCC
>JAFKJJ010000449.1 GCA_017306025.1 Planctomycetota bacterium | reverse complement strand
AGCGGTGAGGAGTAAAAGCGGGTCGCACTGCTGGCTTTTACTCCTCACCGCTCGCCGCCCACCACCCGCTCTTTGAAGGCAAGGATCACGGACATGAACTGGCGCTCCATCAGCCTCGCGGCCGGCGTCGCGACCCTCATCGGCGGACTGGCCTCGTTCACCTACGGCGGCCCGTCCTGGCTCGGCTGGACGCTCCTCATGTTCGGCGCCGCGGCGGCCGTCCTGGGGCTCGTGCCCGACCAGCTCATCACCGTCTTCAAGATCCCCGAGCTGCGCAAGAAGATCTTCATCACGCTCATCTTCCTGGCGGTCTACCGCATCGGCTACTACGTGCCGCTGCCCATGATCGACCAGGCCCGGATGGCCGAGAAGATGCAGCAGGCGCAGTCCGGGGCGCTCGGCCAGGTGCTCGGGTTCGTGTCGCTGTTCTCGGGCGGCAACCTGAGTTCCGCGTGCATCTTCTCGCTCGGCATCATGCCCTACATCTCGGCCTCCATCATCATTCAACTGCTCGCGAGCGGCGTGGTGCCGTCGCTGGAGAAGTTGCGAAAAGAGGGCGAGGGCGGCCGGAAGAAGCTCAACGAGATCACCCGCTACCTCACCGTGCCCATCTGCATCATCCAGTCGATCATCGTCGTGCAGACGGTGATGCGGTCGGAGATCGACGGGGGCATGGGGCTGACGCCGCCCGGCTACAGCAGCGAGTTCAACCTGTGGTGGTTCGGGCTCGTCGCGGTCGTGACCATGACGGCCGGGACCGTCTTCCTGATGTGGCTCGGCGAGCAGATCGACGAGTACGGGATCGGCAACGGCATCTCGCTCATCATCATGGCCGGCATCGTGGCCCGCATCCCGGACGCGACCAACGCGCTTTTGATGGACAGCGTGACGGGCAAGATCAAGGAGTCGGTGTTCACGCTCGGCGGGGCCACGGGCGACATCAGTTTCGAGAAGCTGATCGTGCTCGCGTTCCTGTTCGTGACGGTGGTGGTCGGCGTGATCGCGATGACCAAGGCCCAGCGCCGCATCCCCACCCAGAGCGCCAAGCACGTCCGCGGGCGCCGGGTCTACGGGGGCACGCGGCAGTTCCTGCCGATGAAGGTGAACGCGGCCGGCGTCATGCCCGTCATCTTCGCCAGCACGCTCCTGATCCTGCCGTGGTTCCTGTTCAACGTCATCTACACCGCGTCCGACGGCACGCTCTCCTGGGCGGGCACCGCGTCGCACCTGTTCCAGAACCACCGCGGTTGGGTCTACAACATCCTTTACGTGGTTATGATCTACGTGTTCACGTACTTCTGGGTGGCGATCACGTTCAACCCGAAGGAGATCGCGGACAACCTGAAGGACCACGGCAGCTTCATCCCCGGCTACCGGCCGGGCAAGAAGACCGCCGACTACCTCGAGCGCGTGCTGATGCGGGTGACGTTCGTGGGGGCCGCGTTCCTCGCGGTCATCGCGATCATCCCCAACGTCATCTCCAGCGAACTGGAGATCCCGCCGCAGGTCGCCAGCTTCTACGGCGGAACGGGTCTGCTCATCGTCATCAGCGTGGCGCTGGACCTTGTCCAGAAGATCAACAGCCACCTCGTGATGCGAAACTATCCCGGCCTGACCGACGAGTGACGGCCGACCGGATCACGAACCGGCCCGGGT
>JAFKJJ010000241.1 GCA_017306025.1 Planctomycetota bacterium | reverse complement strand
CCGGGAGGCGTCGCGCGAGATCCTTCAGTTCCATCGCAGGCTCCTGGCGGGGCACCGTCAGGATAGCCGATACAATCGGTTTTGTCCGGTAGTCCTTAGGGGGCACACGGGACCCGTATATTCTGCGAGCCTCAGCGCGGACGGGACGCGTGTCATCACGGCGAGTGAGGACGAGACGGCGAAGGTGTGGGACGTAAGGATTGGTGTCGAGCTTCTCGCCCTTAAGGGGCACACAAAACCGTTGACGAGTGCGTGTTTCAGTTCCGACGGGTCGCGGGTCGTCACAGCGAGCGGTGACGGGACGGCGCGGGTGTGGGACGCGCGAACCGGGGCCGAGCTCCTCGCTCTCAAGGGGCACACCGGCGGCGTGTATTCGGCGCGCTTCAGCCCGGACGGCGCGCGGGTCGTTACGGCGAGCGAGGATGAGACGGCGCGGGTGTGGGACGTACGGACCGGGGCCGTACTCCTTACCCTCAAGGGGCACACGAGAATCGTGTATTCCGCGTGTTTCAGTCCCGACGGGTCGCGGGTTGTCACCGGCGGTAGGGACGGGACGGCGAAGGTGTGGGACGTCGGGACCGGAGCCGAGCTCCTCGCCCTCAAAGGGCACACGAGGGAGCTGACGGCTGCGTGCTTTAGCCCGGACGGGGCGCGGGTCGCCACAGCAAGCGATGACAAGACGGCGCGGGTGTGGGACGCGCGGACCGGGGCCGAACTCCTCGCCCTCAAGGGGCACACCGGCGGCGTGGGCTCCGTCGGTTTCAGCGCGGACGGCGCGCGCGTGGTCACGGGGAGCCACGACCACACGGCGCGGGTGTGGGACGCCGGGACCGGGGCCGAGTTGCTCGCCCTCAAGGGGCACACCAGCGGCGTGACGGCCGCGTGCTTCAGTTCCGACGGGGCGCGGGTGGTCACGGGCAGTTGGGACAAGACGGCGAAGGTGTGGGACACCGGAGTCGAAGTCGAGGTGCGTACCCTCAAAGGGCACAACGGCGGCGTGATGTCCGCGTGTTTCAGCCCCGACGGGGCGCGGGCCGTCACCGGCGGTTGGGACAAGACGGCGCGGGTGTGGGACGCGCAGTCCGGGGTCGAACTGCTCGCCCTCAAGGGGCACACGAGGGAACTGACGGCCGCGTGCTTCAGCCCGGACGGGTCGCGGGTCGTCACAGCAAGCGGAGACAAGACGGCGAAGGTGTGGGACGTGCGGACTGGGGCAGAGTTGTTCGCCCTCAAAGGACACACCGGCGTTGTGTATTCGGCGCGCTTCGGCCCGGACGGCGCGCGGGTGGTCACGGGGAGCCACGACCGGACGGCGCGGGTGTGGGACGCGCGGACCGGGGCCGTGCTCTTCGCCCTCAAGGGGCACACGAGCATCGTGTATTCGACGTGTTTCAGTTCCGATGGGGCGCGGGTCGTCACCGGCAGTTACGACGGGACGGCGCGGGTGTGGGACGCGCGGACCGGGGCCGAGCTCCTCGCCCTCAAGGGGCACACCGGCGGCGTGTATTCGGCGCGCTTCAGCCCGGACGGGGCGCGGGTCGTCACAGCGAGCGGTGACGGGACGGCGCGGGTGTGGGACACGCGGACCGGGGCCGAACTGCTCGCCCTCAAGGGGCACACGGAACCGTTGATGAGCGCGTGCTTCAGTTCCAACGGTGCGGGGGTCGGCACGGGCAGTTACGATTACACGGCGCGGGTGTGGGACGCGACGCCCCTCGACCGCGAGTTCCTCCCACGGCCGGCCGCCCCGGCGCCGCGCGCCGTCGAGCGGAGGTGACCGGCCGTGAACGACCGCGACGCGCTCCTACGGGCGATCCTCGTTCAACCGGACGACGACACCGCGCGCCTCGTCTACGCCGACTGGCTCGACGAGTACGGCGACCCGGACGACCGGCTCCGCGCCGAGCAGATCCGCGTTCAGGTCGAGTTCGCCGCGGCGCTCGGCGACGGCCTGCCGTGGCGCCACCCCACCCTCGCCGACGTCACCGGAACCGTGCGCCGCGGCTTCGTCGCGGAGATCGACCTCCCGACGGACCTCTACCTCGACCGCGGCGCGGAACTGTTCCGCACGTACCCCATCACCACCGTCCACCTGGCCGGCCGGGCGCCGTTCCGCGTCGACACCTCGACCGACCGCCCGGACCGGGTGTTTCTGTGGAGCTTCGGGTCCGACCCGACCCTCCCCGGCGGGTGCCAGTTGCCCGAGTCGTTCCGCGAGCCGCTGACGCGCCACCCGCTCGGCCGGCGCTTCGCACGCGGGGGCGACCGCGAGCGGGTCGCGTGCGGCTTCGGGTCGCCCGGGCTCGCCTGGCTGGCGGCGTCGGAGGTGGCGGTCGACCTCGCACGGCGGCTCAACGACCTCCCGCCCCTGCCCCCGACCCGGGCGCCGGACGCCGGACCGGGGCCGGGCACGGTGTGAGCGCGAGAGCGGGCGCGTCCCGGAGCCGTTTCTCCGTTGCCCGCGGCGCGCCGTTGTCGCACACTGAAGGCCGGCGACGAACGGGTCCGGTCGCCGGCGCGGACGCGGGAGGGGTCACGGGTGTACCACCTGAAGCTGCACGCCGACTCGGTCGCCTGGGCACCGCTGGACTTCCCGGGCGTAGCGCTGCGGGTGCTGCACACCGATCTGGGCACCGGGGCCACGACCGTGCTCACCCGGATGGCCCCCGGGGCGGTCATCCCGGCCCACCTGCACACGCGGGCGGACGAGACGGTGTACGTGCTGGATGGGGACTTCGTGGAGGACGGCCGGAGCCACGGGCCGGGCAGTTTCTTCGCCGGCAAGGCGGGGGTGCCGCACGGGCCGCACTCCACCGCCGGCGGCTGCACGGTCCTGACCGCGTTCTCGGCCGCGCTCGACTTCGCGCTCGTCGGGTCCGCTCCGCCCGCGTGATTCTGCTTTCTGGTGTTCACCGCACCTTCGGCGCAACCGGCGCCGCGTGCGGTGAGCACGCACGTTCGACCACCGGGGGGCGTCCCGTGGGCGTGATGCGCGGCTACCCGTGCGAGCGCTGCCCGCTCGCCTTCGAGATCGGCGGGTACGCGTTCTGGGAACTCGACGGCCGGCTCGAACAGGCCGTCTGCCGCGCGTGCGGGACCATGCACCGGCTCACCGAGCGGCGCGGGGGCTGCGAGGTCACCGCACTACCCGGCCCGGTCCGGTCGCTCTCGTGGGTCGTCAAGACCGCGGAGTGGTACGCGGCCCGGTACGACCAGACCGGCCTTCAGTGGCTCGCCGAGATGGGCGTCAACATCTGCCCGGTGCCCGGCGAGGAGGCCCCCCGGCGGCTACGAACGGCCGTTCACCGAACGGGACTGGGAACCGCTGGGCCTTCATCCCGGCGGCATCCCGGCGCTGGGGCAACTCGCCTGCCGGCGGTGCGGTGCGGCCGGCCGGATGCAGTCGCTGACGTTTCCGCCGCACCCGGACGGGTTCTGGGTATCGTTCCGGGACGTGTGCCCGCTGTGCGCCGGGCCGATGCCCTTCCTGTACGACTCGACGGTCAACTGATACCGGATCGCGGTAAAGAGTAATAGCCGGTGAGCTGTTTCGTTCGGCCACAGGGGGCTTCGAGGTGCGTGACGTGTGGGCGCGGATCGGGGCGGCCGCACGGGCGATGGCCCCGGGCCGGTTTCCCCCGCTGCCGGCCGGCGCGCCGCCGGAGGCCATTGCGGCCGCCGAAGTTCGGCTGGGGTTTCCGCTCCCCGCGGACGTGCGCGAGTCCTACGCCGTCCACGACGGGAGCGGGGGAGCCGACGTCCTGCCCCATGCGGCCTTCGGGCTGATCGCGGTGCCGTTGCTCTCGCTCGACGAATCGCTTCGCGATCGGGAGATGTGGCTGAGCTGGCGGGAGGGCGGTGCGTTCGAGCGCCGGTCGGCACGCCCGCACGGGCCGATCCGCCCGGAGTGGTGGTGCCCCCGGTGGTTCCCGGTGACGTGGGACGGCGGCGGAGACCACCTGTGTATCGACCTCGCACCCGCGCCCGGCGGGGCCGATGGGCAGGTGATCTACTTCAGCCACGAGGTCGGCCCGCTGGAGGTCGTCGCCGTCAGTTGGCGCCGGTATCTGGAAGATTACGCATCGGCCCTGGAGGCGGGGCGGTTGCGGTTCGACGGGGACGGCGAGTTGGTCGCGGTCCACCGGGCCGAACCGGACCCGGCCGCCTGATCCGTTCCTCGGCGCGCCGGGTCGTCTGTCCCGGCGTCGCGCGGTCGGCGTGAGCGGGCCATCGTCAAAGGTGCCGGCGGGGGCCGAGTCGTCCGACCACGAGGGGCCATACATGGCCAGACGAAAAGCGACCAAGCCGGCGGCCCCGCTCGCGGCGGGCGAGGAGGTCGGCTTCCTCCTGGCCCTCCGCGAGAACCCGGACGACCGAACCGTCCGCGCCGCCTACGCCGACTGGCTCGAAGAGCACGAGCGCCCCTACGAGGCGGCCGTCCAGCGCGACCGGGCGGGCGTGTCCGAGGTGTGGTACAAGCTGCGCCGAAAAACGGACGGACTGTTCGCCGAACCCGACGGCCCGGGGCCGAAGAACTGGACGAGGACCGGGACGCGGTGGCGGAGCCTGAAGGCGCTGGTCCCGCACGTCACCAACGTGTCGGACCGGAGGGCGGGGCGGTACCTGGGCGTCAAGTGGGAGAACCTGGAGGTCGTGGTCATCGAGATCCGACCCGTGGACATCGGCGCGCTCCCGGCCGTCGTGACCCACCACCCGCAGTTCCGGTCGCTCATCTCGTTCACGGTTCCCGAACCGGTCGCGCCGAGCCTCCCGGCCGCGGTCGCCCCGCCGCCCGAGAAGCGGCAAACGCGGCGCCGGAGGTGATCGGCCGCCGCTTCGGCGCCGCCATCACCACGAACCGATCGACCACGTCCGGAGCTTGCGCCCGGCGCCGAATCGGTCATACAGGGGACGGGAGGCGCCCGATGACCGAAGCCGCGTGGTTGGCGTGCGACCCGACACCGGTGCTGCCGTTTCTCTGCTCCCGGGCCGGCGACCGAAAGAACGGGTCGTTGTGAGAATGGCGGGACCGGGCAAATTCACTCGCAAGCGCTGAAAACCGTGGGCGATCCGCAAGGGACCGTTGCAACGGTGTCGGCCGTCACCGCTCGGAGTCGTACACGCCCAGGCAACCGAACTGGAAGACGGCCAACTTCTCGATCAGCCGCGCCCCGGCCGTGCCGTACCGGTCGGGAGCCAGTTCGATCGCGCGCCGGGCGTGCTCGCGCGCCGACCCGGCGCGCTGCGCGTCCTCGTAGAACTGCGCCAACAGGAAGTGCGAATCGGCCGTCGGCGAGAGCGCCAGCACCTCCCGGTACGCGGCTTCCGCCTCCGCGTACCGCCCCGACTTCCGCAGACAGTACGCCACCCCGATTCGTGCTCTCAGAACGCCCGCGTCCCGCGCGGCCGACGGGCCGCGCCGCTCCCACGACGCCCCCGCCTCCCGGTACGCCGACAGCCCCGGCTCCCACTCTCCACGGGTCTCGTGAATCGTCCCGCGCAGCGCCTCGACCTCCGGCACCGCCCCCGGGTCGCTCACCGGCCGTAGTGCGTCGAGCGCCTCGTCCGTCCGCCCGAGCATCGCCAGCGCGCGGGCGCGGTCCAGGCGCTCGCGGGTCGTTGCGTGGGGCCGTAGCGGGGACGCGACCCGGGCTTCCAGTGAGGCCGCCGCCCGGTTCAGCGCCCCGGCCACTTCCGACAACGGGCGGCCGTGGAACGTGAGCCCGCCGTCGAGCACGATCAGCCCGTGGGCCAGGGCGCGGGCCTCACCCACCCGCGACTGCTCCAGGTACTCGCCGAGCCGGCCGAGGTCGTGTCGACAGCGCGCGTCGGTGTAGGTGGCCGGTGGGACCAGGAGCGCCGCAGTCCCGAGCGCGCCGAACACCGCCGCCCGGCGCCACCCCGGCCACGTACCTCCCGGCCGGCCATGCCCGCCCGCCCGAACCATCACAACGATAACGGCGCCCGCGGCCAGCGCCAGGGCCGGCGCGGACCGCAGCACGAGGCCCAAGCCCGGTTCCGACCGCAGCACAGACGCCGACTCCGCGGCCACGTCTCCGACGAGCGGGGCCAGCCCGACCGCGAAGCACCCGGCCGCAACAGCCACGATACCCACGGTCGCGACCCGTGGGACCAGGACGGCCGCGAGCATCAGGGCGAGCGGTAACGCGCAGACGAGGTGAACGACGGCCACGTCGGCCCAGGCGTAGGGCGCCGGCGCGCGCCCGTCGGTCCACGCGCCGTCGGCCGCGGAACCGATCACCGCCACGAGCGCCGCGACCGGCAGGACGACGGCCAACGCGCGGGGGCCGGGCGCGGGGGCCGGGTGCGCGGGTGGCTGCAACTTCGACACGGTGCCCCCTGCCCATTTAGAGCGCGTTCCGGGATGATGGGAGCCTTTGTTGTGGGGCAGGCCGCCTGGCCTGCCAAAGCGAAGGCAGGCCAGGCGGCCTGCCCCACAACAAATTCCGCCACCTGCTATCACGCCCGGCGGTGCCAGATCATGCCGTCGTAGGCGTAGTGCAGGAACGCCACGGCGACGTTCAGCCCCAGCCACAGTTCGGCGTACCGGTGTTCGATCAGCCAGCCGCCGGCGCCCAGGGCGACCACGAACACCGCCAGGACCGCCCCCCAGCGCGCGGCCATCGCCCCCAGCAGGCCCATTTCGCCCCCGGCCGCCGCGTGCCGGCGCCGCACCGACCAGCTCACCAGCGCCAGATACTCGGTCGCGTGGAACAGGGCTGACGCCGTCGCCAGCGACAGGACCAACCCCGGCCGCCGCTCGTGGACGGCCAGCACCAGCGCCGCGTACAGCGCGCACACGCTCACGAGGTACAGGGTGCGCCCGCGGGTCCCCGGCCCCGACCGGGCCAGCTCCCGGACCACCAGCCACAGCGGCACGGCCAGCGCGTACCAGTCGGCCGGGCGCAGCCACCGCTCGGCGAACGCGTCGGGCCACGTCGCGGTGGCAACGCGCAGGGTGGCGTAGAGCAGGAACAGGCGCAGGCCCCACTTCTCGACCGCCGACCCGTTCGGGTCGGGCGGGTCGGACGCCCGGCCGTAGGCCCGGTAGACGCCGTGGTGCTGGGCGGCGAAGTGCCACGCGTTCCACACGTAATCGACCGCCAGCAGGCAGGTCAGCGCGCCGGTGGAGAGACGCACCCCCAGAACGGCGCCGACCACCACGGCGCCGACCGTAGCGAACGCCCACGGCCGGCGCCGGAACCGGTCCCGGTCGCCGAACACCAACAGGAGGGTGACCCACCGGTGCGGGGTGGTGACGTAGTACACCTGCCAGAACTGAAGCCCGGACCGGCCGGCGAAGTCGTCGCCGACCTGCGCCAGCGCGACCAGCGGCCAGGCGACGTTGGCCAGCAGGAGGGCGTCGAACCACGGCGCGACGAGCCACCCGCGGGTCGGCGCGGGCGGCCCGAGGGGCGCGGTCGGTTCGGGGCCACCGGGGGGCACGGGTCGGCGCCTAATTCGACCGGGTGGCGGGCCACCCCAGGCCGGCGAAGGTGTCTCGCAACCCGTCACGGAGCGGGTCGCGGCCCCGCATCGCGCCCCGGACCGGCGGGCCGCCCGCGTCGCGCTTCAGGTCGAAGTCCAGGGCGTTCTCCCGCGCCTCCACCTTGGCGGTCAGGGGCGACTTCATCGGGTCGGCGTAGACGGCCGGGATGCGGTCGGGCTCGGCGACCACGGCCACGGCCTTGCCCGCCCGCTCGCCGTCCTTCGTGGCGTCCGGCTCGCGGTCGGTGCTCTGGAGGATCACCACGCGGAACTCCCCGGTCGCGGCCCCGTCGCCCGGCTTGTCCGTCGTCAGCTCGTAGGTCCCGTCGTCCTTGATCGCGCCGCCGGCGGCCCGCCCGGACCGGCCGCCGGCCGGCACGAACGAGATCGCGCCGCCGCCCTTCATGGGCTTCCCCTCGAACGTGATCTTGCCCCTCACCGGGTACGCCTTTGGCCCGCCGCAGCCGCCTGCAAACGCGACGGCGGCCGCGACCGCGGCCCACAACGGTCCGTATCTCATCGTGTGCTCTCCGCTCGCTCTCGTCGGGTGTGGGAAGGGGCGCCGCCGGTCCCACATGGGGACCGACGGCGGGGGCGTGTTGGTCTTCTGCGGCCGGCCTCACACGCGGACCCGGCCGGGGCCTTCTCCTGGGACCGCGGGCGTCCCGCCCGCCGCCATGCGTGCGGTGTCACCGGGCGTGGTATCGTGTTGCGGGTCCCTCGGGGCAACGTGCGGGCGGGACGCCCGCGGTCCCAGGAGAAGGCCGCCCCGCACGGCGCTGCCGGGTCAGTTCGAGACGCTCTCGCCCCCGCCGCGGCTGCCCCACGCCTGCCAGGTGTTGAGGTCGATGCTGTTGCTGACGAACCGCACGCTCCCGTCCCCGAACGAGACGTTCACCCCGCCGGTGTGGTAGCTCCGGGCCGCGGCGTACATGGCCGCGTACGGGGAGCCGCTCTGGACGCACGGCATCCCCTCCTGCGGGTAGTCCCGGCACCCCCACACGCCGTCCGGGGTCGTCGAGTTCGGGCCGGTCTGGGCGCTAAACGTGTCCCCGCCCATCGTGCCGTAGCCCCACACCCCGCGCGAGTCCTGGTAGGACGGCCCCGTGGAACTCGGCAGCCGGTACTTCAGCTCGCTCAGGCACAGCGTGTTCGACGTGCCGTCGGAGATGTCGACCATCCGGACCTTCGAGTTGTTGCCGAAGATGCCGCCGACGGCCGGGTTGTTGGTGTTCACGGTGCCGTACCCGCCCTTGCCGTAGCCGGCCGCGTAGTTGCCCCGGGCCAGATCCTCCATGCCCGTGCCGTTGGCCAGCTTCTCGTCGTTGAACGGGTGCGACGGGCAGTCCATCGCGTCCAGGTGCTTGTCGCCGACGGGGGTGGCCGCGTAGGTCCCGTTACCGAACCAGTCCACCACCTCCGCACGCTCGGTCCGGATCTTCTCGAAGTTGGCGTACAGCGCGGGTTGCTCCATGTACGGCAGGATGTAGCAGATCCACGGGCCGCCGATGCCGGGCGAGCCGCTGCCGTTGCGGCCGTTGGGGTCGTCCCCGGCCGCGATCGACCCGTTGGCCGGGCTGGTGTTGACCGTGCCCGCGGGGAACGCGCCGTTGGCCGACTCGTAGTTGTGCAGCGCGAGGGTGAGCTGTTTCAGCTTGTTCTGGCACTTCATCCGCGCGGCGGCCTCGCGCACCTTCTGGATGGCCGGCAACAGCAGCCCGATGAGAATGGCGATGATCGCGATCACCACCAACAGCTCGATCAGCGTGAACCCGCGACGCACGGTCGGGGAGGGAATCCGCATCGGGTAGGTCCTCGTGACGGATCGGGTGGGATGAATGACCGCGGGCGAGGGCGGACCGGCCGCCCGGTGTGGGGGTGAGGGAGGTGTTATCGGAGCGCCCGGCGTGGCCCGCCACCAGGATTCAGCGAAAGGTGTATGAAGATCTCAGGAAGCCGCGCCCGGGGTCGGTGGCGGGACGGGCCGAGCGAAGGGAACCGCGACGCGGTGAGGAGCCGCATCGGGTGCGGGGTGAAGCGACACGAGGCGCGGAGCGCCTCGCCCATGGAAGAAGATCAGAAGCCGGCCCACCGACCGTTACCCGTCGCCGCGATCGGGCGTCATTTCTTCAGCCGGCCGAGTTCTCCGACGTGGGCCTTGAACTCGGCCGTCTCGGCGAGCGCGCCGAGCAGTTCCCCGAGGGCGGCCGCCTTGTCGTCGCGCCGGGCCAGTTGGGCACCCAGCGCGCGGGCCTCTACCTCCGTCGGGAGCCGGCCCAGCGCCGCCAGGAACAGCGCCTCCACCCGTCGCGCGTCCGTCACCCCCGCGCCCGACAGGTCCCGCACCAGCGCGCCGAACCGGACCGGGAGCCCAGCGCCCCCCGCCCCCTTCGCCGCGGGCGCTTTCGCCGCGGGCTCGACCGGGGCGGGTTCGGCGGCCGGCAGGTGCCCCCAGATCGTCAGGGAGACGCGGGCGTCGGAGGCGCCCCGGGCGCTCGGACCGAGGCTGGGACCGGGGCCGGGACCGGCCCGGGCGACGACGAACGACCCGTCCGGGCTGAACGCGACGCCGGTGTAGTTGCGGACGCTCTCCTTGTCGCTCAGGCGGGCGAGCTCGCGCCCGGTCGCGGCGTCCCAGACGACGACCTCCGACGGTGCGGCGATGTCGTGGTCTTCCGGAGACACGCCCGTCGCGGCGGCCACGAATCGCCCGTCCGGGCTGAACGCGATGACCTTGACCTGCCGGCGGAGCGCGGGGGCGCGGAACCGGTCCTTGCCCGTGGCCGGGTCCAGAAAGCGGAGCACCTTCCCGCCGGTGGCCCGCCACAGCACGAGCGTCTTCCCGTCGGGCGCGAGCGGATCGGGGTAGACCGGTCGGAAGTCCGCGTCGGTCACCTCGATCGACGCCCCGGCCGTTCCGCTCACCGCATCGGTGATGGTGAGGCGGTAGGACTTGAGCCGCTGTTCGGGCGTACCGGCCACGGCCTCGTACGCCTCCTGCGTCTTGAGGACGAACCGCCCGTGCCCCACGAGCGCGTACTGCGGCAGGGCTTCCGTCGGCCCGGCCCTGGTCGTCTGGGTGGGGTGGCCGAGTTCCTTCCGTGCGGCCACCTCCCACACCGACACGCGGGCGTATCGGGTGGCCCGGGCGTCCTTGGCCCCGTCCCCCTTTGGGATGTCCGTCCGCTCGCACAAAACGACCAGCTTCGTCCCGTCGGGGGTGAAGGCGACCTGGAAGGCGGGGAGTTCGTCGCGGGGCCAGAACGCCTCGACGACCCGGCCGGTGGCGGCGTCGCGGAGCTTCACCCCGTTGACCCCCTCGGCCGTGGCGATGTACTTCCCGTCCGGCGACACCGCCGCCGCGAGCAGTTCGTTCTCCGAGCGGACGCTGGACTCCCGGGGCTTGCCAACGAGGGAGAGCCGGTCGATCCAGTAGCC
>JAFKJJ010000448.1 GCA_017306025.1 Planctomycetota bacterium | reverse complement strand
GGGGCGCTCAAGGAGTGGGTGTAACGTTGTCCCGCCCTTCGACCGATTCGGCCCATCATTCCAGGCGCCACCCCCTTCCTTCTTAGGGAAGGGGGACGGGGGGTTAGGTCCTTCGCTCCGCCGACGAGTACGCCGTGAGGACTTCCATGACGCGCTTCCTTCTCGCCGCTCTCCTCCTCGCTCTCGCTGCCGCGCACGCCGACGCGGGCAAGTACAACAAGAAGCTCAACATCGGCGACGCGGCCCCGACGTGGGACAAGCTCGACGCCACCGACGGCAAGAAGTACTCGTTCGCGGACTTCAAGGACAAGGACGTGTTGGTGGTGGTGTTCACCTGTAACAGTTGCGCCGTGGCCGAGGGCTACGAGGGGCGGCTGATCGCGTTCGCGGCCGAGTGCAACAAGGCGGGTAGCAAGGTCGGGTTCGTGGCGATCAACGTGAACACCAACAAGGACGACGCGCTGCCCGCGATGAAGGAGCGCGCCGCCAAGAAGAAGTTCGGCTTCACGTACCTGTACGACCCGTCGCAGAAGATCGGCCGCGCCTACGGCGCGAACTTCACGCCCGAGTGCTTCGTGCTGAACAAGGACCGCAAGGTGGTCTACATGGGCGCGTTCGACGACAAGTCGGACGGCAACCCGAAGGCGAAGTACGTCGAAGAGGCCGTAAAGACGGCGCTGGCGGGTAAGGCCGCGCCCACCCCCGAGACGCCGGCCGCCGCCGGTTGCCGGATCAAGTACAAGGGCGAAGACGACGATTGAACCGGCGCGGGGCGGTTCGTGTCTTCACTCCGTGTTCCGCGTTCCGCGTTCCGCGCTCGGAGGAGATTCCGACAGCTCCACCTCGTGAAAGCGGAGCCCCGACGAATCGTAGAAGATGATGCGGGCGTCGTCGGCCGACCAGACGGCGCTCGTGCGCAAGAGCCGCGGCCCCTCGACGTGGAACACCAGCCCGCACACCTTCCCCTTGCGCCGTAACGGCGTGTGGAACAGCGGCGCCTGGACCGGGTCGAGTGCGTCTTTATCGCACAGCACTTCGTGAACGAACCCGGCCAGATCTTCTACGGCTGCGAACGCGGCGACGACACGCGACATCAACACCCCTGCCAAACGCGGAACGCGGAACGCGGAACGCAGGACTGAAAACGGGAAAACCGACGGTCCGGTGTTCGCTGTCTTCAACTCCGCGTTCCGCGTTCCGCGCTCCGCACTTTCGAGCCTTCGCATATCCAACCGCTTTACCCCCACTATGTCACGCCGAACCGGACCGAAACGGCCCGCGAATCCGGCGAACCTGTTCCGGTTTTACCACCCGTGCAGCCGGCGCAGCGCGTCGTACAGAACGATCCCGACGGCCGTGGCGAGGTTGAGGCTCCGCACGGCCCCGGTGAACATCGGGATGCCCACGAGCCGCTCCGCGTGGCGCTCGCGCACCGAGGGCGGCAACCCGCTCGACTCGTTGCCGAACAGGAGGCAGTCCCCGTCGGCGAAGTCCGCCCGCGTGTAGGGCCTTTCGCACGGCGTCTCCACGCACCAGACGCGGGAAGAACCCCTCCCCCCAACCCCCTCCCCCGGAGGGAGAGGGGGAGAAGAAAGGGCGCGATTCTCTTGGTTCTCCCACGCTCCCTCTGGAGCTTGGTTCTCCCCCTCTCCCTCCGGGGG